>JAFPZU010000105.1 GCA_017417105.1 Lachnospiraceae bacterium
CGGTTGTCCCCATGGATCTCACTGAAGAGGATGTATCGGAGGCTGTGGAGCAGGCCTTCCTTTACGACAGGGTGATCGTTGCGGCGTCCACCTATGACACGGAGATCTTCCCACCCAAGAATGATCTTCTGCATCACCTTAAGATCAAGTTATATCAGAAACGGAAAGTCGGGATAATAGAGAACGGATCCTGGGCTCCCGGGGCTGCAAAGAAGATGAGGGAGTACCTTGAAGCAATGAAAGACATCACGATAGCAGAACCCGTGATAACGATACGATCCGTACGGAAGCCCTGCGATGACGAGAAGTTTGAAGCTTTGGCGGAGGCGATGAAGGGATAAAGAATTAAGGAGGTTTTATGGGAGCAGCAGCCAGACCTGAGGGCGAGGAGCTAAAAAAATACATAATCAATAATCTGGATCGTGCCATAGAAGAGGGGTGGATCACAGCCTACTATCAGCCGGTAATGAGAACTCTTACCGGGGAGATCTGCGGAATGGAGGCTCTTGCCAGATGGATTGATCCAAAGTACGGCATGTTTCCTCCGGATGCTTTTATCGGGGTTTTGGAGGAGGCGGAGCTTGTACATAAGCTTGACAGCTGCATCATAAGACGGATCTGCAGGGAATATTCAAGATCTGCCCTTGCAAAGGATAAAATGGTAACGGTTTCCTTTAACCTGTCCCGTCTTGATTTCAGACTTATGGATGTCCATAAGGTCATAGAAGAGGAGATTAAGGAAAACAAGGTGCCGCGTGATGCCTTAAGGGTTGAGATCACCGAGAGCACCATGGACTCTGATGATGTTCATCTCCACGAGGTCATAGACAGATTCTGGGAGCGAGGCTTAAGGGTCTGGATGGACGACTTCGGAAGCGGTTATTCTTCTCTTAATGTCCTGAAGGATTATCGTTTTGATACCTTAAAGATCGATATGGTCTTTTTAAGGAATTTCAACGCGAAATCAAGAGAGATAGTAAAGTCCGTGGTTGACATGTCGAAACGCATAGGGGTGCATACCCTGGCGGAGGGCGTTGAGACTGTGGAACAGCTTGATTTCCTTAAGGATATAGGCTGTGAAAAAGCACAGGGGTACTATATCGGAAAACCCATGCCCTACAGGGAGTGCATCGATTATCTTAAAGAGAAGGGCTATGTCTTCGAGTCTCCCTCAAAACGCAAGTATTATCATGATATAGGAAAAGTCAATATCTTAAGCGCCACCCCTTTTAAGTCAATAGATAAGGGCGGGGATGACATGTCGTATTCGGAGGGTCAGATCCCCATCGCCTTTGTGGAATATGCCGAAGACAGACTGAAATATCTGTTTGCCAATGAAAGCTATAAGAGAACGCTTAAAAATCTTGGGCTTCCCTCCGTGGAGTCAGTGGAAGAGGAGTTTAGTAAGGGGGATTCGCCCTTAAGGGGGCGTTTTATTTCCATGCTTACCGGCGCAAGGGATACGGGAGAGGTCGTAGGATGTGACTTTGTGCGTGACGATCAGTACTGCTTTGCGCAGGTTCGAAGCATTGCCGGCTATCCGGGAGGAAACGCATATCTTTGTATTCTCCAGAATCTGTCCGAAAATGCGCTTCTTACGCGAAGCTCCGTTCTCTCAGCCCATATGAAAAGTCTCTGCACGATGTATGAGCTGATCACTCTTGTGGATCTCAACACCGGGTATTCTGAGAATATATACGCCGGCATTCAGACAAAACACAGCTATAACAAAAATCCGGCCTCACAGGAATTAAAAGATTATGCGGAAAATGAGATCTATCCTGAAGACAGGGAAAGGTTTGTGGACTTTACGGATCTTCGTACGATAGAAAGAAGGATATCGGAAAGTCCCACAAGACATATCTCGGCTCCTTTCAGGACAAAGACTCCAAGCGGAACCTACATCTGGTCCCTTTATTCCTTCCTCTTTGACGGGGACAGGAAGGACCGGCGGATACTGTCCTGTTTCAGGAGACTTTCTCCCGAGGCGGTAGCAAGGCTTCACTGTGACAATGAGATCCCGTCTTACGGTGAAACAGAGGACAGTGAGAGCCGCATCACCCCCGAGGTTTTGTGGAATAACTTCAAGAATAATTCCGATACCGGCTTTTTCTGGAAGGATAAGGACAGAAGATTTCTCGGGGTCAATAAGAAATTCCTGCAGTACTATGATATCCCTTCGGAGGATCAGCTTATAGGGAAGAACGATGAGGATATGGGATGGCATGTGGATCCGGAGCCTTTTAAATCCGATGAGGAGAAGATACTGTCCGGCAAAGGGCAGACCTATCTTGTTCCGGGAACCTGTATCTGCAAGGGGGAGATAAGAAACATCCTTGCCAGCAAGTTCCCGCTGTATGTGAACGGTGAAATAGAAGGACTCATGGGATATTTCCTTGATGTCACCGACTGGAAGAGCAGAGATATCGAGATTAATAATCTCTTCCAGAATGACCCGATGACGGGAACCCTGAATTTCTTAGGTCTTATGGAGGCACTCTTAAAATATCAGGACGGCTATGCCTTAAATGAGACGGACTTTGTCATGGTAATGTTTGATGTGAGCCATTTCCATCTTTTCAGGGAGAACTACGGTCATGAATGGTGCGAACATCTCTTAAAGGAAATAGCCGACAGCATAAGGAATGTGGTCGGAGTTGAAGGGATAGCCGGAAGACTCTATGTGGACAGATACATGCTCGTTATGCAGCATAAGGATGAGGAGCAGGTAAAGGAGATAATAAAGGCTGTCGAAGAGGAGATAGAAAAGATAACCGAGATCGACGGGGTTCCCTGTACCGTATATATGTACAGTGCCTATACAATGTTTTCCGATGCAAAGGATCTTCAGGTCCTCTTTGAAGAAACTGAGAAGAAAGTACTTGCCTTCGGAACTCCGTGATTATAAAAAAGGACAGGCTGCCGGGAAAGGGGCTTAAGGGAAGGCAGCCGGGACGATTCAGATGACACTTGATTACAATATCTTTCTTGAAGTTGCGGTCATACCGTTCAATATGATACTGTGCGCATTCCTTGTGATCCGCTACACCGATCCGACACCGGTGAATAAGGCGTTTCGCAGGTTTGCCTTTACCGTTATGATAGCGGATATCATAGACGTTTTAACGGCGATAGTAACAAGCGCCAAAGGTCTTATTCCAAATCCCATCCACTATGCCTTCAATATCACCGATTCCATCTTTGCAGCTTTTTCAGGCTTTTTCCTGATCTATTACGTCTATGCCTATGCAAAAATGGAAAAGGAGGAGCTTAAGAGAAGAAATATTATAAACAGCGCTCTTATGGCGGTGGATCTATTCTTATTGCTCACTAATCCCATAACCGGATGGGTCTTTACCTACAGTGATAAGGGGGAATATATTCATCAGGCTCTTTTCCTGCCTGTAGCCTATGGCTTTCCGGTGCTCTTCTTCGCGATCGGAAGCGCCTATATGCTAACGCACAGAGAGGCCTACAGACCCGGGCAGGTCAAGACCCTTATCGTCGCCATAATAATCGGATCGATCATGTTTCTTACCCAGATGCTTTTCTTCGATAATGCGCTTATCACCTTCTATGCGGCTTCAATGGGAGTTCTGGTTATCTTTTTGTCCCTGGAGACTCCTGACTACGTTGAGCTTGTCCGTACCCTTACGGAGCTTCATGAATCCCAGGCCAGGGAGGCTGCGGCGGAGGCCAAGGGGCGTCTTTCCCAGGAAGTCATGATGGCGCTTTCAAAGGCAGTCGATGCAAAGGATCATTATACCAACGGACATTCGGAGCGGGTTGCAAGGTATTCAAGGGAGATAGCAAAAAGACTTGGCTGGTCGGAGATAGAGCAGGATGAGATCTACTCCATGGGACTGCTTCATGATATCGGAAAGATAGGAGTGCAGGAGGAGATAATAAATAAAAAAGGGTATCTTACGGATGAAGAGTTTGACGAGATAAAAAAGCATACCACGACAGGCTGGGGAATCTTAAAGACCATTACGGAGATACCCGGGCTTTCAACCGGAGCCAGATGGCATCATGAAAGATACGACGGGGGAGGCTATCCCGACGGGCTTGCAGGAGATGATATTCCTAAAGAAGCCAGGATAATCTGTGTTGCGGACTGCTATGATGCCATGACGTCAAAAAGGTCTTATTCAAAACCCAAATCACAGCATGAGGTCAGAGCCGAGATAGAGCGCTGCAGCGGAAGCCAGTTTGATCCCGAGATAGCGGAGATCATGATAGAAATGATAGATGAGGATAAGGAATTTGAAATGAGGGAGCACATATGAGCGGGGAGCTTTTTACAAGAGAGGGAAGGGCGTTACATGAAGACAGGAAAAAGATCCCCTGGGAGGTACACCCGAGACCTCTTCTTAAGAGGGACAGTTTCTTAAATCTTAACGGATACTGGAAATTCAGGGTAATAAAAGACGACAGGACAGTAAGGGCAGGAGAGGGAGTGATAAGGGTTCCTTTTCCGCCGGAGTCCCCCCTTTCGGGAGTGGGACGGCATTTCCCCGAGGGAGCGGAACTCATCTATGAAAGGAAAGTGACCATACCGGAAGAATTTCGAATGGATATCCTCCTTTTGCACCTTGACGGGGTGGATCAGCATGCAAAGGTCTATATTGACGGTGAATTTGCGGGAAGCCATGACGGAGGCTATGAGCACTTCACTATCGATATTTCTTCCGCAAAGGATGAGTTTACCTTAAGAGTAGTGGCCATAGATGATCTTAATGACAGGAAGGAGCCTTATGGTAAGCAGAGGCTTAAAAGAGGGGGGATGTGGTATACCCCCTTTTCCGGGATATGGCAGCCTGTCTGGATAGAAAGCGTTCCAAAAGAGTATGTAAGGGAATTAAGGATAGAAACCGACACAAAAAGAGCGCTGATAGAAACAGAAAAGAGCATATCGGGAGAGCTTATTGTTAAGACGCCGGAGGGATGCAAAAGCTGGCCCTTTAATGAGGGGAGAGCTGAGATATTTCCGGATAATCCGAAGTTATGGTCTCCGGAGGATCCTTATCTTTATCATTTCAGGCTTGTGACAGAGGGGGGAGATCAGGTATCTTCCTACTTTGCCTTAAGGAGCATAACCAGCGGCAGGGATGAGAAGGGAGTAAACAGACTTTTCCTAAACGGAAAGCCCTATTTCTTCCACGGGCTTTTGGATCAGGGATATTTCCCTGACGGGCTTTCGACTCCGGCGGATCCGACCCTTTATGAAAGGGACATCCTTACGGCAAAGGAGCTGGGCTTTAACATGCTGAGAAAGCATGTAAGGGTTGATCCGGATCTTTTTTATTCAGCCTGCGACAGACTTGGGATAGTGGTGTTTCAGGATATAGTGAATAACGGAAGATACTCTTTCCTTCATGATACGGCGCTTCCGAACCTTGGTTTTTTCTCCTACAGCGATCTCAACAGATATAAGGACAAAGAGACCAGAAAAACTTTTGTAAAGAGGATGGAGGAGACTGTAAGGCAGCTTTATTCATTTCCCGGCATCCTCTACTGGACAGTATTTAATGAAGGCTGGGGGCAGTTTGATTCCGTCTCCGTAAGCTTAAGGCTTAAGGAGCTTGATGATACCCGCATAATAGATGCGGCCTCCGGCTGGTTCGATCAGGGAGCGGGAGATGTTGCAAGCGTTCATATTTATGGTCACAGCTATATACACACAAGGCATGTCTGGAAGAATAAGCCCGTGGTGCTTTCCGAATGCGGAGGCTATACCTATGCGCTTAAAGAGCATATGTTCAATCCGGAAAAGGCATACGGATATGGAGTCATGAAAAGCAGCGAAGAGTTTCTGTGCCGCATAGAAAGGCTGTACAACGAGGAGATAAAGCCTGTAATAAAGCTTGGACTTTCAGGGGCGGTATATACCCAGCTATCAGATGTTGAGGATGAGACAAACGGTCTTATTACCTACGACAGGGAAGTTGTAAAGGTCGACAGTAAAAGAATGAAAAAGCTTATGGAAGGGGTATGGTGATCCCGGTACACCGGTAAGGCGCAAAATTGCATATCTATTTCTTTAATTCCTCCAGCTTGTCCTGTATGGCTTTTTTTACCAAGGCTGCGATCTCCTTTGTCTGAAGATCCCTATAATCTTCATACAGGATGGGATCAAGAAAATGAACCTGGGTTATAACAGGCTGAAGACCCGGGGAGCCGAAGACCCTGTAGGAATCAACAAGCACAACGGGAACGATAGGGCAGCCAGATCTTAAGGCGCATTTGAAAGCTCCTGCGTGGAAATCCTGGAGATGGTTTTCATTAAAGGTGTAGCCACCCTCCGGAAAGAGGATGTATCTGCGGCCTTCCTTAACTTCTTTTGTTATCCGGTTTATGCTCCCGATCTGATTCCTCATATCGGTACGGTCTAAGCGCACCCCCTTAAGAAGCTTTGTGACTTCGTTTGCAAGGGGGAGATGGGAGCGTTTTTCATCTATTACAAGAGTGCAGGGCTTTTCATGAACGTGAAAGATGCCAAGAACGTCATATTTCCCCTGGTGATTGGGATACATTATATAGCCGCCGTCACGGGGCAGCTTCTCAAGACCGTAGGCTTTGGTGTGTATGAAGGCGTTACGCATCACTACATCCACCATATGCCGGGCTATGGCATATCGTTCTTCTTCCGTGAATTTATCAGATTTAAGCTCGACATAGGCGAGTCGGAAGAAATAGTATACTATGAAAGGAAATGAAATACCGATTACCCAAACCAAACGTATCATCTTTGACCTCTGACAATACATTTTAGACCATAATCCGTTATGGGGCAAATCGGAAATTGTGTGTAATTGAAACAGATTTGCAAAACTGTTACACTTTACAAATGGAAAAAGTGACGATCAGACGCCAGACAGTGCGCCTGGTTGCCTAGTGGAGCGTTTCAATGACTCTTTTAGTTAAAATGCCAGATTGTCGTCAGATGCTAGGCGGAGGAAGGAGTAGTAGCGGGCTACGACGACTGACGACAACGAAGCAGCTGGCGGCAAGATGGTGTTTTAAGTAAAGAAGTCATTGAAACGCTACACTAGAATCTTTGGATGTCTTTCAGGAGGGATAGATGGCTGATTACGTCTTAAGCTGCTGTTCTACAGCGGATCTTACAAAGGAGCATTTCGAAAAAAGGAATATAAAATATACGTGCTTTCACTTTGAGATAGACGGTGAACAGTACATGGATGACCTGGGAGAGAGCATGGATATCCATGAATTCTACGGCAGGATGGCAAAGGGCTCCATGACTAAGACTTCACAGGTAAACGTGAATGAGTTTGTCACCTACTTTGATGAATTCCTGAAAGAAGGAAAGGATATAATACATTTAAGTCTTTCTTCGGGTATATCGGGGGCGGTTAATTCCGCGATGATAGCAAGGGATGATCTTCAGGAGAAATATCCCGACAGGAAGATATATGTGATAGACTCCCTGGCTGCTTCTTCAGGCTTCGGACTTCTTATGGATATCCTGGCGGATATGAGGGATGAGGGAAAGACGATAGACGAGCTTAAGGAATACGTGGAAAAAAACAGACTCTATATCCATCACTGGTTTTTTACAACAAACCTTACTTATCTCGTACGCGGAGGAAGAGTCAGCAGGACCGCAGGCTTTGTGGGGAATCTGCTTAATATCTGCCCCCTGCTCAATGTAAATGACGAGGGAAAGCTTATCCCCAGAGAGAAGATACGTACACCAAAGAAGGTAATAAAGGCAGCGGTTGAAAAGATGAAACAGCATGCCCTTAATGGTGCGGACTATGACGGGAAGTGCTATATTTCCCAATCGGATTGCATGGAATATGCAAAGGCCGAGGCGGCCTTGATAGAAGAAGCCTTTCCGAAGCTTAAGGGAAAGATTGAGATATACGATATAGGAACCACCATAGGAAGCCATACAGGTCCCGGTACGGTGGCGCTGTTTTTTGTGGGGCATGACAAGAGAACGGTGTAATTCCAGTTCCTTACGGAGTCTTGGAGACTAAAACGCACCATTCGCCAAGCTCCTGCTGCTCAAGGATCTCATAATTATTATCTTCAAGCGTCCTGATCACATCAGGCGCTTTTTCCGTAAGTATCCCGGAATAGATGACTAGCCCTCCGCTTTTTACCATCTCATGCATCACGCCTGTTAGCGGGGTTAAGACTACGGGCAGGATATTAGCAACCACAAGGTCATAGCCCGAGCCTGTCTTTTTACGAAAAGCTTCGTCACTTACCACATCTCCCATAAGGAGCTCAAAGTCAGCATCCTTAAGGCCGTTCTTATCAAAGTTTTCAGCTACGGCGGGAATGGCATTTTTATCAAGTTCAGTCCCCCTCACACAGCCTGCCCCCAGCTTCAGCGCAGTCATTGCA
>JAFPZU010000106.1 GCA_017417105.1 Lachnospiraceae bacterium
AGCGAAATAAATAATTTCGCTTACTATAAAGCCTCCGGCGGATGCGCCCGGATTTTGCAAGGAAATATGCCGCTTTCAGCGGCCAAAATCCGGCGCAGTAAACGACAAAACGAAAAGAGTTTTGTCGTTTACTATAACAATAAAACTCAGCGCACTTTACGTGCGCTGAATCATAACTACGTAATAAATCTGAGGCTATCTTAAATCTTAAAGAAGTTAAGATCCGCTTCAAGGGTCTTTGCAAGGTCGTTAAGGTCGCTGGCCGACTGCGAAAGCACGTTGACCGTAGCATTGAGCTCCTGCATGGAAGCTGAAGTCTCCTCCGTAGAAGCCGCATTCTCCTCGGATATTGCTGAAAGCGAATCCATTGCATCCACGATTATGGTCTTGCTGGCTGCGCTCTCCTCCGAAAGCCCGGATATGGTCGTAACACCGTCAACAGTGGTTCCGACACCGTCTATAAGCTCGTTTATCTTGTCCACTGTATCCGTAAGCACCGTATTTACATTTCCGGATATCTCGGTTACTTCGTTTGTCTTTGAGATTGCATTCTGTGACTGTGTGAGCAGCTTTGACATCTCTGCCCTTATCTCCTCGGCAGTCTGAGCAGACTCTGTTGCAAGCTTTCCGATCTCTTCCGCAACTACCGCAAAGCCTCTTCCTGCTTCACCGGCTCTTGCAGCCTCTATGGAAGCGTTCAATGCAAGCAGGTTTGTCTGTGAAGCAATGGATGTAATGCCGTCAACCTTCTCGTTAACGCCCTGTACTGCGGCGTTTGTGGCATTCATGCCCTCGGAGATCTCATTCATCGCCATATTCATGGAATCCATGTTGGATGAAAGTTCCTTAAGAGCCTGAGCTGAAGAGCTGCTGGAATCGCTCATGGATGCAGCCGTTGAAGCCAGTCCCTCGGCATTGTTTGCGACATTCTGTATAGCATCGGAAAGAGTTGTGATGTTCTCCGTGGCCTTCTGGATCGTATCGGCCTGCTCGGTAGCACCCTTTGCTATCTCCTGAACTGCCTCTGATACATCATCCGTTGTCTGGCTTATCTGTCCGGCAGTCTCAGCGAGTGACTGTGAGGATTCTCCAAGCCTTGTCATGACCT
Organism: Lachnospiraceae bacterium; assembly: GCA_017417105.1. GTDB lineage: Bacteria > Bacillota > Clostridia > Lachnospirales > Lachnospiraceae > NK4A144. The sequence continues at coordinate 1,109 of JAFPZU010000106.1, forward strand.
CCTTCAGATCCGTCACGACACTCTTTATATGATCAAGAACGCTGTTCGTACTGTCAACGATATGACCGAACTCATCCTGGCGTCCTTCAAAGCCCGTGATCTGATGGAATTCACCCTCTGCAAATCTTTCAAGGCATGCATTGATGGCATTTATCGGTTTGATGAAGGAATTCGCTATAAATATCACAAGTACTATGGAGATCACAAGAAGTACGATTCCTACCACAGCTATGATGATGGCACTCTTTCTGGCATGGCCTGTGACCACATCCATGTGCTGGCAGGCAACCACTACCCAGCCGGTATTGGGCTCCTGTACATAAGACATCATTCCCACATAGCCTCTGCCGGTATCTCTCGTATAAGTACCGCTTGCCTTTCCTTCTGTCATGAAAGGTGAGGTAGCAAAATTCTGCTCTGTGCTCTCATCGATCTCAAACTGTGAATGAGCTATAAGGTCTCCGTTCCTGTCGCAGATGAACGCCTCCTCAGCCTCAGCTTTAAGGAATTCATGCAGAGCGGTAAGGTTGATGTTTCTCTGAACCGTACCTACTATGGAACCATCGTCAGCAACTACCGGTACTATGACGGATGTGATCCTGGATCCGGTGGACTTACTTACAATAAGGTCTGATACATAAGTAGTCCCGGAAATACCCTTCTTAAAATACTCCCTGTCGGATACGTCCACGCAGTCTCCAACGCTACGGACAAGCTGCATTCCGGTAGCATCCGCCACTGCAATACTGTTGCCGTCACCAAAGCTGTCATCTATCTTCTTGATATAGGCGGCTATCTCTTCAGCAGTGACGCCTCCTGCCCCCTGTACGAACTCAATAACATCCGGGGATTCCGCTACCGCCCTTATGGCCGATACGTTTTCATCAAGTATGCCGGAAAACTCAGCTTCTACCTGTTTACACTGCAGCAGGTTGGTGCTTTCCGCATCTTCCACGGCTTTTGACATTATGGATCTGTAACTGATAACTGTCAGTACGACTCCAAGAATGACAAGCGGCGCAAGCGCCATGATAAGTAACTGAACCTTGACCTTGAACTTCGACATCTCCTTGTCCTCTCCTGTTTAAATTATAAATTTACATCAGATACCACAATATGTGGTATCTGTTGCAGACAACTATACATTATATCACTATACCCGTACACGGTAAATACATCTTATCAAAGTTTTACAAGAAGCTGTGCGAGATTCGTTTCCGCATCCTCGAAGTCGAAATTCTCAACCATATGCACGATATCATGCATATCAACATCTACGGCTTCATCCTCATAGCTCTTCTTCTTTAAGGTCTCCGCAATATCAGCCGCAGCGTCAAAATCCATGTTTGCAAGAGAGTCCTTGAGTTCCTTTAAGTACTTAACAAGCTCATCCCTGGTAAGGCTCTCGGCTTTTTCAGCCTCTCCCGCAGCTTCACCTCCGCTTCCCTGCAGATAATCCTTAATAGAATCTGCGACGGTTCTGTACATGGGAATGATTACAGGATGCTCTTCCAGTATCTTTTCCCAGTTGCCCTGTTTGGAAAGATCCTCAAGCTCCTTTGCCTTATCCGAAAGCTTATCGGCTCCCACATATCTTGCAGAGCTTTTGAGCCCGTGAACCGTGATCCTGTAGTTTTCTATATCTCTGGCATCAAAATACTGCTGGGCTTCAGACATTGCATCCGACTCCAGGAAAGTGCTCAAAAGTTCCCTGTACACTTCCTTGCTCCCTCCGATGTTCATTATCGCCTGATCCGGATTCATCTCCTTTAACGGAGAGAAATCATAAAGATCACGTTTTACGGGAGCACCTCCTGCATCTGAAGCCGATGCGCCGGATGCTTCAATCTCGTCCTCTTTCTTTGACGGATCCTTCCAGGACTGATCCCATACAGGTTCTTCTTTATACCTGTCGGGGATCCAGCGGGCCATGACCTCAGCAAGCGCCGTAAGCTTTATGGGCTTTGAAATATAATCGTCCATGCCCGATGAAAGGAAAAGCTTTCTCGCTCCTTTTACGGCATTTGCGGTAAGCGCCACCACCGGCACATCCGCAGCCCCGTCAACATTCAGCTTCCTTAAGTGGTTCACGCACTCTATTCCGTCCATCTTTGGCATCATGTGATCCATGAAGATCACGTCAAAGTCATGCTCGGAGAAGTAGATATTAAGCGCCTCATCTCCGGACATCGCCGTAGTTATCTGCGGATGGTACTGCCCTATGAGACCCTTTGCCACATCAAGATTGACCTTATTGTCATCAACAATGAGAACCTTGGCTCTGGGACAGATGAAAGGCAGATGAAATACATCTTCCCTCTTCGTCTCCGAAAAGCCGTCATCAAAGACTGCAGGTGAATCATCAAAGACCTCGATCGGCAGGGTTATGGCAAATTCCGACCCCTCTCCGTAGGTTGATTCGCAGCTTATATCACCGTTCATCATATGGAGAAGATCCCTGCAGATGGTAAGTCCGAGTCCCACTCCTTTTGTGGATTTATTCCTTGCATTATCCGCATACTGGAAGGATTCGAAGATAAGACCTATCTCATCCTCTCTTATGCCGGAGCCTGTATCCCTGACCGCGGCAGAGAGTATACCGGAGCGCCCTCCCTCATCCATCATAAAGGAGACATTTATATCAATATGTCCGGAATTGGTAAACTTTATCGCATTGCTCACAAGGTTTAAGAGCACCTGCTTTATCCTCTGCTCGTCTCCTATGAGACCATCCGGTACGTTCCCCTCAAATTTAATATTGTAATCAATACCCTTATCCTGAACACTTACCATGGTCATGCGGTATAGATCGGAGATCATATCGGAGAGCCTGAATCTCTCGTGCATTATCTCGACCTTGCCGGACTCTATCTTTGAAAAATCAAGTATGCCGCTGATTATAGCCAGCAGATTGTCCGCAGAGCCCTTGATGCCTGTAGCAAATCTCCTTGATTCGGAATCAAGGTGCTCGTTTGCAAGCATAAGCTCTGAAAAGCCTGAGATCGCATTAAGCGGAGTCCTTATCTCATGGGATACCGAAGACAGGAAGTCGGATTTTGCACGGCTTGCGCTGTCTGCCCGGTCACGCAGCAGGTATGTGGACATACATCTCGTAACCTCCAAAAGGGTGCTGATGGTTTTTGAAGGCCATTCGTAATCTATGTTCAGATGCTCATAATCCACCGTACCGTACATTTCCCCTGCGGAAAGTATGGGTATCACAAGATGCGAGGTATGATCGCTCGTTATACGATCCCTTGTTTCATTGCTGTAGTTTGAAAGGAACGAGCTGTTGATTATGATATACTCGCTGTTTGCAAGGAGATCATAGGTCATGGAAAGCTCTGAAGTATCGCTCTCTCTCCTTTCCCCGGGACTGTACCTTCCGCCTCCGGGTACCGAACTGAAATCATAGAGACATATCTCAAGTCCCGGAGTATCATCCCGTTCCATTATATGAATATTTATGATATTGAACTGATTTGCAATATGCTCCAGAAGCAGCATCATGGATTTTGCAAAATCCTTTGAATGCTCCAGTATATTAAAGGTAAAGCTGACGGCATCATAATCAAGATCGCCGCTTCTTTTTACAGGGTCGACAACCGCGGTGGACTCGCTCTTAATAATGGAATCAAGCTCGCTGCGATTCTTTATGAACCTTACAATGTAATCAAGCCCTCTTCCGTCATCTCCTGTATATATACGGTCGAGGGAATGCTCAAGACTTGAATGTATCATGTCTAAAAGCTCATCCTCGGTGTCAGTTATTATCGCTATGAAAGTGTCATTATTAAGCCTGAAGAGGTAATCGTCCGGCTTTAAGACCGATCTTGAGGTTTCCGCTATCCTGGAGATTATCGCATCCGTGAAGAAGCTTCCGTACTGATCGGTTATCTCGGAAAGATTCAGTATCTTGAAGAAAAGGTAATAAAGCCTCTCACATCCCGATTCCAAAAGCCTCTCTATAAGCTGATCCCCGATCTCCCAGGTGTAGAATCCGGTAGCGGGATCCTTCTTTGCGACCTCAAGAAAGTCTTTTTCGTTTTCCTTCTCCTCGGTGATATTCGTTATCTTACCGACCACCCTTATCTTCCTGCCGTTCTTCTGGACAAGTCTTCCTTCAACCTTTACCCAGACAAATTCACCCGGCTCTTTCCTGCACATCCGTACACTTACGGGTTCATCCTTTGTACCGTTCAAAAGATCGATGACCTTCTGTATATCCTCGCTGTGGACAAGCTCTCCGGAAGAAAGCCTGTCAAAGGCGCGATCGAGATTTCGCTCAACCGTATTGTCAGCGTTCTCCTCCAGGATCGAACCAAAGTAGGTGAGCTCATCCGTATCAAAGGAGTAATCAAAGATGACGTCATCGGAGCCTTCAAACGCTAGTCTGTATCTCTCCTCCTCGGTTGACAGTTCCACGAAAAGCTCTTCTTCCGTAACCAGGTGATTTTTTGCAAGGAAGCAGGCAACAAAGAAGGCCGGCAGAAGCAGCGCAAATTCTATGGTCGTGGGAAGGATCGCGGTACGGTACATTACAAGCACGGCATTGAAGGACGGAAGTCTTCCGCTTGCGGTGAACATCCATCTTGCAGCGATCACAAAAAGCGATATGTTCATGGCAACATAAGAAACAATACTTGCAGTTATCATAAGCTTTGTATCAAGGTAGATCAAAGCCACGGCAACCCCAAGAAGATATCCCATCTTCACATTCAGCTCCGGAAGCACAGCTATAACGGCCACGGACAGGATTACGGACATAGTCACGTAATACTTGATAAAGTGAACTGAAAGCCCTCCTTTATACAGGAAATAAGGGGCGATGGTTGTAAAGATAAGGATAAGGCTTGTTGTATAGAGCAGATTCTGCGAAGTATTTATTACTCTGAGATTGGCCAGGAAGATCAGTACAGGCACAACAAGAGCGCATACAAAAAGAATACCGCATATCAGCGGAGTTACGGATTCTTCGTAAGTTTTCGAATTCTTAAACTGTTCTCTGTAGGTACTCATAATTACTGTTCATCAAACCCAACAGTCACATAGAAAGCCCCGCTGTCATCACGTTTAACTTCCTTAACGGTACCGTCTCTTACGGTAAGCGCCTCCTGTCTCGTAAAATTTGCCGACATCGCAACAGCAGGCACTATAGTATAATATACCACAAGTCCGTCCTGAAGGTACCCCTCTTCTACGGTAACTTCAGCACCTTCTTTAATCTCAGGATACTCTATCTCCATTTTGAAGACCATATCCCGCATTCTCAGTACCCGGCTTTAAGCTCCGCTTTTGACATTGTGTGCACGCTCATGCCGTTTATCTCAACCCTGTCATTTACGGCGATCACAAGGCATTCCTTACCATCGATCAGCTTTGTTTCAATAAGATCGGCTCTCTCCGGATTAACCTTTATCACAACATCCGGTGTCCTTATATCTATCTTTTTGATCCCGGTTATATTACTGGCCTGAATGGAAGGAGCTTCTTCTTTCTCGTCACCGGCCGAGGCAACCTTTACTACCTCATCATATTTCCAGTCGAAATCCTCCATTATCTCGTTGTCTATGCCGCTTTTTTCAAAGACCTTGCGTATCTCTTTCTTGTCCATAAGATAAGGCTCTTCATCATCCGAATGATCCCGTATCATCATGCGCACATTGTCATGTATTGCCATTACATCCGAAAGAGCCGCCTCATCTCCAAGTGTTTCCGTAACCACATTATTGAAGAAATCCGCCTGATTTCCTGCGCTCATCGGAGGCTCAGCCCCAAGAACCGCTTCTATGAAACCATCCTGCAGCTCTTCACTCTTTTTTGAGTAATAAAGGACAGAATGTATATCCGCCGCCCTGTCATTAAAAGCAGGGAACAAGAATCCGTGGGCAGGATCCGCTACTATCCAGTCCCTTACCTTTTCCGCTATCCGGTTCTCATCGGGATTATAGGACAGCGTCCCCTTTTCAAGTTTCACGGGACAGATCGCGCAGGCAATATAATCGTACACCGTATCCGATGCGTCCTCGTTAAGGATCATGTCCGTTGTCACACCGGGAACATCATATATTGCGTGAATAAGTATGATGTAGAATTTCTCAACCGTATCATAGCTTTCTATGACACTGTCAAAAAATGCTTCTGCCAAAGCGTCATCATCAAGAGCCGAATCCCTCAATTTAAGGAGCTTCTGCTGTTTGCCCCCATCTGCTTCTTCAGCCAGAGGAAACTCCAGATCCAGGATATTCTTACCCGTACTCCCCGTCAGGATCTTCTTGAAGATCTCAAAATACTTATGCTGCTCTTCATCCGGAAGGCTTAAGAAAGCATCCTTTGAAAGAGCCTGCTTTTCCTTTTCGTTATTGACATAGCAGCCGTATATCCTGTCTATGTTGCAGTTATCGACTGAAAACCTTTTTTTGATCTCTTTGATCTCATTATCTGTCATGACACACTCCGGAAATAATCAGGAATTACCAGTATTCTTTTTGTCCTCCGGGGGACTTCCTCCGGGAAGAACAGGGTCGCAGGTAAGCTGGATCCCAAGCTTTCTGAAAACTCCCTCATCAACGGATGAGAGCATAACGGTTGAATGAGCCTCACACCCCCGCATGAAGGGCAGCTGTTCAAGGGTCAGCTTCGCCTGTGGATCAGTAGCTGCCGATACGGATAGGGCTATAAGCATTTCATCCGTGTGAAGCCTCGGATTATGAGCTCCAAGGTACTGCGTCTTAAGAGTCTGTATAGGCTCTAAGGACTCCCTGGATATAAGGTGCACGGGATGCGGTATCCCGGCATTTAATTTCAATGAATTAATAAGACAGGATGCCACTGCGCCGAGAAGATCGTTGGTGCGGCCGGTCATTATCCTTCCGTCACGAAGCTCTATGGCTGCGCAGGGAGTTCCGGTACTCTCCATCCTCTCCCTTGCGGCTACAACCACCTTTCTGTCTTCGGTCGTAACCCCTGCCTGTTTCATAAGAAGTTCGAGCTTCCTCAGTTCGTCTGTTGTGATGTTTCCCAGCTTCTGGTCACAGGCTCCCTTGAAATAGCGTCTTATTATCTCCTGATTTGACGCTTCCTGACAGAGTGCATCGTCTATTATGCACTTTCCTGCCATGTTAACGCCCATGTCCGTAGGAGATTTATAGGGGCACTCCCCAAGGATCTCTTCAAACATTGCCTTTAACACCGGAAAGATCTCAATGTCCCTGTTATAGTTTACGGTAGTCTCCCCGTAAGCCTCAAGATGAAAGGGATCTATCATATTGACATCATTCAGGTCAGCCGTCGCCGCCTCATAAGCTAAGTTTACCGGGTGTTTAAGCGGAAGGTTCCAGATCGGGAAGGTCTCAAACTTTGCATATCCCGCCGTGATCCCTCTCTTATGCTCATGATAGATCTGGGACAGACAGGTCGCCATCTTTCCCGATCCGGGGCCTGGAGCCGTTACGACCACCAAAGGTCTTGTGGTATGCACGTACTCATTCCTGCCATAGCCCTCATCGGAAACTATCTTTGACACATCTCCGGGATATCCGTCTATCACGTAATGCAGATAACTGTTAATGTTGTGGGTTTCAAGCTTCAGCCTGAATTTATCGGCTGCCGCCTGGCCGGTGTATTTGGTTATGACGACGCTTGAAACATAAAAACCCATGTCCCTGAAGCTGTCCACCAGTCGCAGCACATCGCTGTCGTAGGTGATGCCCAGATCGCCACGGGTTTTATTCTGCTCTATTGCGTCAGCAGATATAACAATTACTATCTCGGCCTGTTCCTTAAGATTTGAGAGCATCTTAAGCTTGGAATCAGGCTCGAAGCCCGGGAGAACCCTTGACGCATGATAGTCGTCAAAGAGCTTTCCCCCGAATTCGAGATACAGTTTGTCAAACTTTTCTATTCTTTCCCTGATATGAGCAGACTGGATCTGCTGGTATTTCTCGTTATCAAACCCCTTCGCAAAAGGCACATCAGTTGCCATCGTCTACTTTGAACGCCGATACAGCCCTCTCGAGGATGTTTGTAACCTCGAGGGTCTTGTCCGACTCCTCCTTTATGGTCTGTATAGTAGCGCCGATCTCCTCCATGGAAGCGTTGGTTTCCTGACATGATGCGGCATTCTCCTGGGAAATGGATGAGAGCGCACTTACATCATCAAGCACCTGTGCCTTTGCGGCATCGAGCTCCTGGGTTTTCTCGGCGATGGTATTTATCGCATTGACGGTACCTCCGACCTTTTCGTTAACGACGGTGAAGCTGTCATTAACCTGATTTAGTACTGCACCTTCATTATTAACTGCTTCTGAGATCTGTCCCGCATATTCAACGTTCTTGTTGGAGGTTGCTATTATCTCATCAACTATCGCCTTTATCTCCTTTGAAGACTGGTCAGACTGGGAAGCAAGGCTTGAGATCTCTCCCGCCACAACCGCAAAGCCTTTTCCTGCTTCTCCGGCTCTTGCAGCCTCTATGGAAGCGTTCAGTGAAAGCAGGTTTGTCTGGGATGCAATGCTCTCTATTACAGATGCGGCCTCAGCTATCTTCTTTACAGCCTCTGAGGAGGTATTGATTCCGTCTACCACCGACTTGGATACCGCTATCGTGTCCGTATTCGCCTTCATAAGCTCATCCAGTGCAGCCTGAGCTGTCTGGTTCTCAGCCTCAACCTCTTTCGCATAGTTCGTGGCTTCATCCGTAAGGCTCTTGATATTATCAATATCATCACCTATCTGGATCATGTTAACCTGGGTATTCTGTACGGATTCAGCCATTTCCATGGATCCCTTGGAAAGGTCGTCAACTGCCCTTACAACACCTTCAGATGCGGAGTTCACCGTTGTAACGCCTCCCTCGACGTCATCCATATCCTTATGCAGCTCTTTTACGTCATTAAGGATGTCCACAACTATCGCTCTTATCTTTGTTCTGACAGTCACGGTATCTCTGGCGATCTCTGAAAGCTCTGCTATGCTCGCATCGGGATTCGCCTGACTGGTAAGATCCCCGTCCGCCAGCAGGGTAAGCTCATTTACAACTTCCTTGAACGACCTCACTATCCTTCTTGAGAAAATGAGAATTACTACAGCGAATACTGCTATCATTACCACCAGCAGTATTACCATGGTCAAAACGGCCTTCCTTATCGCAGCAGTAACCTTCGACTGTGCCTCGCCTGCCCATGCGGCTCCAACCACCTGTTTATTTCCGTCGTACAGGGGAAGATAGTATACGTAGAAATCATGACCGCCTACGTTGACGCCGTCCGCCTTGACCGACTGTCCCTTCTGAACATCTGCCCAGATGGCGGCATCCATCTGCGTATTTTCATTACGATTGCCGTCATCCTTAATCACCGAGGTTATAAATCTCGTATCCCCCATGAAAAGGGTCATCTCAACTCCCTCATCCTTAAGCGAATCAACATATTCATGCTCGTAGGTAGGCTCTCCGACGTTGATGATATCCCACTCATAGTACTGTCTCAGACCGTCCGCGGCCACATGCAGCTTTTCATAGGTATCCTGCTCCATCGTGCCGGCGATCTCTGTCGACGCCATCACACAAAGAATGATTCCCGCAAGCAAGAACGGCAAAAAGCCGATCAGCAAAAGCACCTGACTCATACCAAGCTTCTTCATTTCCTGTTCCCTCCATAAATACATTTTTATAAAAAAGATTTCTTAATTTTACTCTCAATTTAAAAAAACTTCAATCAAAAAAATACATGATTTGGTATAAAAAGGCGCCTGCCCTCTACTAAATATGGTATGTTATGGAAACCAATTTCCCTTCATTTTCCTCTGAAAAAATGTAATATTTTTAATAAGAAATGCTATTGAGCATAGTAATTTACCGAAGTATAATCGGATACAGCAATAGTTTATGTCTTCGGAGGGAGCATGGGTGATTCTGTAAACATAAAAGTATCGGGTATATTCGAAAAAAACGGAAAAAAGAGAGCCTTTATTTCCTTTGAAGACGGATCCCGTACCGCCGAAGGCATTATCCCCGACTGCCGTATCACGGATAACAAGGGCTTCACGAGGGACGAAGTCCTGCAGCTTGAAGATTATATGAAAAGGGAGCTGCCTTCGTTAAAAAAGACAGCCTCCGGTATTAATGTAATGAACGCCCTTATGGGAAAAACGCCCCGAAAATAGCGATAAAGGCGGCAGCCGAAGCAAACGGCTGTTTTCACCCTGCTTCTCCTATAAGCTTTGCGACCACAACGAATCTGCCGTTGTCCTGCTCATAGTCACAGGTGGATAAGGTAATGAGCCGATCCCCCCACACTGCATCCACACCCGTATCGTAGATTGAAAGCGCTTTCATATTCTTCACTCCGGCCTTGAAATCCTTTTCATTATCCGGATCTATGAAATCATAGTACCTGAAACCGATATCCGTATCGGCATACACCTTTGACTCAAAAGCCGCCATCACCTGCCAGACCCCTGTCTCGTATATGCTGTTGAACCTTATATACTGATGATCCCTGAAAAAGCTTTCGGACTTATAATTGTCAAGATCCCCGAACATGGCTCCGCTCCTCATATGATGTCCGTAGATGATAAGGTTCGCCGTAGGCTTTATCACATCACACCTGTCATCAAGGAATAAGGATCCGTTCTTATCCTCCTGCTGATCGAAGTTGTGATCAAGATAATAATTGCTGTCACCGTTGACCGACTGCATTACAGGATAGTTCACCTTAGTCCCGTCTATGGTTATCCAGCCTATTATATTCTGGTTCTTTTCAAGAAGGGGTTCAAAATCGGATAGCACATATAAGACCCTGCCGGGTTCTTCCCCCTCTTCACTTTCAGCACTTACTGCTTCAGAGTCTTTTGAGGGCTTGCCGCCGGGTGTTGAAGCATCGGAGCCTGCCCTTGAAGAAAGCGCGGATACATCATTTTCCGTCCTTTTCAGGTCATAATAATACCACCCCACGTAGCCAAAGCAGCCCAGGGCAATAAGAAAAAAGATCAGCCTTGCGATATTTCTTTTCATCAGTTATGGGATTTTATTCAGGAGGGCATCCCAAGACTCAGGATGCCGCCCTCAGCTCGGAAACCATGGTGCTGATCTCCGCCATCAGTGTCTGGAAATTACTTATAAGCTCAACATTCTTGCTGCTTATCTCTACTGCTTCTTTGGTAGATGCCGAGATCTGCTCGGAAGAAGCCGACAGCGAAGATACATTATCCGCCATATCACTGTTAGCTCCGTTAAGCCTGTCAGCAAGCTTTATCATCTCCCTCGCATCCTCATCGATGGATGCTGCCCCGTCGCAGACTGCTCCGAAATGTTCTCCGGCTCTTGCTGCAGCTTCTTTCTGATTTTCAGCTATCTCAACGCTCTTATCCGCTCTTAAGAGCACATCATCAGCATCAACTGAAAGTCCGTCGAGTACTGATGTTATCTTCTCAGTGGCTTCCTTGGTCTGTTCGGCAAGCGCCCTTATCTGATCGGCAACAACAGCAAAGCCCCTGCCGGACTCCCCTGCCCTTGCAGCCTCTATTGATGCATTAAGCGCCAGAAGGTTGGTCTGGGAGGATATCGAAAGGATAAGCTCATTAATATCCCTGACCTTGTCGGATCTTTCCCTTAAGCTTAAAGCAGTGTCCTTCATCCTTGTTCCATGATCGAGAGCCTGATCCACGCCTCTTTCAAGCTCCTTGACTGCATCAAAGCCTTTGACAGCTGCGATCCTGGTGTTTGAGGTGCTCTCCATTATGGTCTGGGATCTGGAATCGGTATCGGTTATTATCTCCGAAATATCCTGAGACTGGGTGGACTGGGAGCTTAAGGCATCCTTATTGGCGGAAACCCCCGCGGTAATATCGGATAAACTGTCATTTATCCCCTCGCTCTCTCCCCTGATCTCGGAAAGAGACTCCTCAGCCTTTACTATATCTTCATTGACACCCTTTGCAACTTCGGTCATCCTTGCGACAAATCCCTTATTCTTCTCATTCTCTGCCGTAACTTCTTCAAGGGACTTTTCCAGGCCTTTGATATAGTTGTATGTAAGATAGAAAGCTCCTGCCGCAACAGCTGCCATTATCAGCACCAAAGAAATATCCGCGGCTTTATGGGCTCCAAGCGCGGTGCAGAGCACTATCGAAAAAGCAAGTACCATCTCTATTGTCAAGGCTGCAAGACCTGTTTTTTTAATGTCAAGTTTTATCATGATGTTCCCTCCGGATCGCTGTACCGAAAAAATAATGAACGACAAAATTTTTGCCGTTCATTATAATAACTCCAAAACATCCGATATGTCTACAAGATTTTGTGATTATTTTTCACGCAGACCACATGATATAGTATTATGTAACCTTAGAACCCCTGCGTTTCTTTCTTCAGCTTCTTATTCGTAACTGTTCAGAACCCCGGGGTTCAGAACAGTTACCTCTTTTTCTTCAATACGGAATTTATCTCCTCAAAGTTTTCCGGGATATGAGGGCGGGTGCAGTTTATGCAGGATTTAACCCCTCTCTTCATCACATAATCCCCGCCGCACTCCTCTCCCATGAAGTAAAGCGGACAATAACAGAAAAGACAGTTAAAGCTCCCCTCCCCTATTCCCTCGTGACAGGGATAATACCCGCACTCACGGTTCTCAAAAAATCTCTCGGAGTTTTTCATAAATTCAGAAGCTGATTTCGTGATTGTCTACTTTACCACTATATTTATGATCTTTCCGGGAACGTAGATCTCCTTAACTATGGTCTTCCCCTCGAGCTTGTCAGCTATCGCGGCCTTAGCTGCATTAATCGCCTCATCCTTTGAGGCATCAACCGCTATATCGACGGTTCCCCTGACCTTGCCGTTTACCTGAACCCCGATCTCTCTTGTATCATCCTTTATAGCCGCCTTGTCGGCTACAGGCCACTTCTCGTCAAATACCGATCCGTCATGTCCCAGCTCTTCCCATACTTCAGCAGCAATATGGGGCGCAAAAGGCGCAAGGAGCACGGCAAAAGTTTCCAGGGTTGCCTTATCCACTCCTCCTTCAAGCTTTGAAAGCCTGTTGTTAAACTCCATGAAGCCTGAGATCACGGTGTTCAGCGAAAATGCCTCAAGCCTTCCGCTTATGGTGTCTATGAGCTGATGCCTTGTCTTTATAAGCTCAGGGGTCTCCTTCACATCCCTGTCCTTATTCTCCTGTACAAGGTTCCAGAACCTTGAAAGGAATCTGTATACGCCGTCTATTCCCCTGTCATCCCACTCCGAATCAAGCTCAGGAGGTCCCACAAAAAGCTCGTAAAGCCTCAGGGAATCACAGCCGTAGTCACGCACCAGATCATCGGGAGATACCACATTCCCCTTTGACTTGCTCATCTTGATGCCGTTCTTACCGGTGATCATCCCCTGATTGAAGAGCTTGTGGAAAGGCTCATCAAAGCCGATCACTCCTATGTCATAGAGGAATTTCGTCCAGAACCTCGAATAAAGAAGGTGCAGCACGGCATGCTCAACTCCTCCTATATACATATCAACCGGAAGATACTTGTCGGCCTTCTCCTTTGAAACAAGCTCCTTATCATTATTCACATCCACATAACGGAGGAAATACCAGGAGGAGCCTGCCCACTGGGGCATGGTGTTTGTCTCTCTCTTCGAATCCTTCCCGCACTTAGGGCACTTGCAGTTAACCCAGGATTCTATCGCCGCAAGAGGCGACTCTCCGGTACCGGTAGGCTCGTAATGCTCAACTTCCGGAAGCGTAAGCGGAAGCTCCTCTTCCGGCACAAGCACATCCCCGCAGTCGGGACAGTGGATTACAGGAATAGGCTCTCCCCAGTACCTCTGTCTTGAAAAGACCCAGTCCCTTATCTTAAAGTTCTTCTTTGCACGGCCTATCCCCTTCTTCTCCACCATATGGGGAGCTTCTTTTTTAAGTACAGCCGATTCCATCCCGTCCCACTCACCGGAATTGATCATCGTTCCGGAAGCCTCCGTATAAGCCTCCGTCATATTCTCTATAGCCTTGCCGTCCTTTGCTATAACCTGAACTATGGGAATATCAAACTTCGTTGCAAATTCAAAGTCCCTGTCATCATGGGCAGGAACGCACATGATGGCTCCTGTACCGTAATCAGCCAGCACATAATCTGAAAGCCAGATCGGTATCTTCTTGCCGTTCATGGGATTTATCGCATAACTCCCGGTAAATACACCGGTCTTTTCCTTATTCTGAAGACGATCCACATTGCTCTTATTCGCCGCAAAGGTAATATAATCATCAACAGCCTGCCTTGTCTCATCCGTGGCAAGTGAAGCTGCCAGCTGATGTTCAGGTGCCAAAACCATGAAAGTAGCGCCGTACAGCGTATCAGGCCTTGTGGTATAGACCGTGATCTTTTCATCTCTTCCGTCCACCGGGAAATCAACCTCGGCACCGTAGGATCTTCCGATCCATTCGGTCTGCATCTTCTTTACCTTCTCAGGCCAGTCAAGCTTATCAAGGTCATCCAGCAGCCTGTCGGCATATGCCGTGATCTTCAGCATCCACTGTTTAAGATCCTTCTTCGTAACGTCAGCGCCGCATCTTTCGCATTTTCCGTCTACAACTTCCTCATTTGCAAGTCCTGTCTTACAGGAAGGACACCAGTTGATGGGCATCTCCTTTTCATAGGCAAGCCCCTTTTCAAAAAGCTTCTCAAAGATCCACTGGGTCCACTTGAAGAACTTCGGATCCGTGGTATTAAGCTCCATATCCCAGTCATAAATCGCCGCGATCTGCTTTATCTGCTTCTTTATATTTGCAACATTCTCCGCCGTTGACACCGCAGGCTGCTTTCCGGTCTTTATAGCATAATTTTCCGCCGGAAGCCCGAAAGCATCCCATCCCATGGGATGTATCACATAGTGGCCGTTCATCAGCTTATATCTGCTCCAGACATCGGAGATCACATATCCCCTCCAGTGTCCCACATGAAGTCCGTTCCCCGAAGGATACGGAAACATATCAAGACAGTAATACTTGGGTTTCTTCCCGTCATCCACATTAACGGGATGTATCTCCCATTCCTTAGTCCACTTCTCTTCTATCGCGTTATGATCATATGGTCTTTTCATCACAAGTCCCTCCTCCTAAAAACATGCTTCCTATATTATTATTTACCCCACACGATGTCAATAATGTCGTAATTACTTAGTAATTGCCAAACCTATAACCCCCGGCATTTCAAGAATATGTTAAAATTCCAAGACTGATCCACGTAAACTCAGAGAATACCAGGTTTCGGACTGAGGTGTCTCCGGCGCAGTTCTATTTTTCTTCGTTATTTTCTTAGAAAGCGCTTCTTCATCAGGGACGCGGGTACATGGATGTACCCGCGAGGTCGTTACTGCAAAACATGCCCTTTGGCATGTTTTGAGCGCCGCTTACGAGCGCCATGCGCGAG
>JAFPZU010000107.1 GCA_017417105.1 Lachnospiraceae bacterium
AAACGACAAAACTCTTTTCGTTTTGTCGTTTACTGCGCCGGATTTTGGCCGCTGAAAGCGGCATATTTCCTTGCAAAATCCGGGCGCATCCGCCGGAGGCTTTATAGTAAGCGAAATTATTTATTTCGCTTACTATAAACTTATTTGACGGCAGCGGGTATTCGGGGTATGGTGTTAGAGATTGCAGGGAAAGACGATCTTAAATCGGGAACAGCTTTTATGGATATGGAGTTTTTTGATAATATAGTTATGCTTGCGGCGTCTGTTACGGGGCTGCTCCTCAGTCTGTTCCGGTATATTGAAAGACCGAAACGGGGATGGCTTTATGTGACGGCCTTTTTTCTGGCTCATATCTTAAGCGATTACTATTGGACGGTCTATACCCTGGTAACACGTGATGCTCCGGAAGTTTCTGCCTTTATGGCCTATTTTGGATGGAATGTGGGATATCTCCTGCTGGTCTTTGCGGTTCTCCATATGAGGAGCCTTGGGGCAAAGCGGTACTTCCATCCGCTGATGCTCCTCCCGATCCCCTTAAATATCTGGCAGTTTATCCTGTACATTCAGTACGGCGGCTTATTAAATAACCTTTGGCAGGAGGCAATAACAACTATAGTTGCCATTCTCTGCCTGCAGTCACTTCTTTATTATTTTAAGAACAGGAGAAGCGTGCATTTTCCCTTCACCCATCTTTTGATCTTCCTGTTTTTGACTACTGAATACGGGATGTGGACTTCAAGCTGTTTCTTCTATTCAGGGGATCCTAAAAATCCCTATTATTACTTTGCTCTGGCAAATTATATAACCATGGTATTCTTTGCCTGGGGAGTCGGAAAAGATTACGAGGCAAGGGGGCTTCGGTACCCGCAAAAGAGCGCGGCTGAGATGAAAATCCAGGTGCTCATGCAGATGATAGCATCCTTTATTATCATAATAGGCTTTGCGGGAGGGTATTTTATAGCTCTCAGGATGAAAAATGCCCTGGCAGCTGCCGGAGAGGAATCCTACAGTGTGATCGCGTTTACCCTTTTTGTGATCTCAATCGTTTTAGTGATGATGATCGCGGCACTGCTTTTTATAATAGCTCATCGCTACAGGAGCAGCGAGTACGATACAAAGGAAGTATCAGAGGCAAAAAGGAGCAGGTTCAGCTTTATTTTTACGATACTTATTACCCTTATACTTATGATCTTTTCTGTAGTCTATACTTCCAGGCTTTTCTACAAGGTATCCGTTGAAAGCGTTAACGGATCGGGGGAGGAAACGGCCTCTCTTGTGGCAACAGAGCTTGGAAACTATCTCTCCGATGCCAGATCCATACTTGAGGTTACCGCCGATACCGTTGATCTTATGGTGCAAAGCGGGGAGTCCCAGGATAATATATACAGACTCCTGCTTTATCAGACCAAGACCCAGGCGGAACAGTTTGATGAGAATTTCACCGGTATTTATGCCTATGTCCGGGGGGATTACCTGGACGGCTTGGGATGGACACCGCCGAAGGACTATGACGTTAAATCCAGGGACTGGTACAAGGAAGCATTAGCGGCAGAGGGGCGCAGTGTCCTTGTATCGCCCTATGTTGATGCCCAGACGAACTCGGTTGTTATCACGGTAAGCAAACAGATATCCGATGATAAGACCCAGTCCTCATACGACGGCAGGAACGTGGTTGCGCTTGACGTCATAGTGAATCATATCCAGGATATCATAGAAAACGCGGATATCAACGGCAAGGGTTATGCGATGGTTGTGAACATTGACGGGCTTATCGTAGCCCATCACGACAGGAAGCTTGTCGGACAGAATGTAAAGGATTATATAAGCGAGGAGCTTTTTGGTGAACTCATAGGGACAAAGAAGGGCGTACTTGATGCTGAGATTGACGGGGAGGACAGCACGCTTTTTATAAACCGTCTCATGGATCAGTGGTACATCGTGATCACTGTAAGCGATACCGGGCTTATGGAGGATGCGAGATCCCAGCTTACGGTTAATGTGATCGTTTCTTTCTTCATCTTTGCCCTCATCTCGGTCTTTTATTTCCTGGGCTACAAGAACGAGCAGACCTACGGCAGAAAGATGGATGAGATGAGGATCAGCAAGCAGAAGCAGGACTATGAGGCTCAGGTCTTAAAGCTCGAAAAGGCAGCGGCGGACGAGGCAAATAAGGCAAAGAGCGGCTTTCTGGCAGATATGTCCCATGAGATAAGGACACCCATAAATGCGATCCTCGGTATGAACGAGATGATACTTCGTGAGGCCTCCGGCAGCAATATCAGGGAATATGCAAGGAATATAGACGCCTCAGGGCGTAACCTTCTCCAGCTTATAAACAGCATCCTTGATTTTTCCAAGATCGAGGACGGAAAGATGGATATAGTTCCCGTAAGATACAGTACGAAGACGCTTATCACCTATCTTATTAATTCCGTATCCGAAAGGGCAAAAAAGAAGGATCTTAAGCTTATCGTGGATATAGATCCTGATATTCCCTCGGAGCTTTACGGTGATGAGACAAGGGTCAGCCAGGTGATAATGAACCTTCTTACAAATGCGGTCAAGTATACTCCGGAGGGAAGCGTCACCCTTACCATGAAGGGGATGGATAAAAATGAGGGAGAGGTACTCCTCTATGTGGAAGTCAGTGATACGGGAATCGGTATACGGGAAAGTGACATGGGGCGGCTCTTTGAGTCCTTTGAAAGACTGGATGTCGTGCGAAACCGTAATATCGAAGGCACGGGACTTGGCATGGCAATAACCACAAAGCTCTTAAAGCTTATGGGCAGCGGGCTTAAGGTTGAAAGTACCTACGGAGAAGGTTCCGTCTTTTCCTTTGAGCTCTGGCAGGAGATCGTTAATGATGATCCTGTAGGAGATTACAGGATGAGTGCCGGGGATGAGGGATTAAAGAAAGCGGAAGGCGCTTTCTACGCTCCGGATGCCAGGATACTTGTGACCGATGATACCCAGATGAACCTCATTGTCGTTGTGAATCTCTTAAAGAGGACGGGAATACAGACGGATACAGCGATAAACGGCTCTGAAGCCATTAATCTCTGTGAGCAGAATGATTATGACGTGATACTCATGGATCAGCGGATGCCGGGAATGGATGGTACCGAGACTTTGAAGCATATCAGGGAGCTTGAAAACGGAAAGAATAAAAATACGCCTGTTATATGCCTCACGGCCGATGCCATAAGAGGGGCGAGAGAGCGGTATATCGCGGACGGCTTTGATGATTACCTTACAAAGCCCATAGATGGAGATTCTCTGGAAAGAGCACTGCTCAGGTATCTGCCGGAAGAAAAGCTTGGGGAGAAGCCGCTGGCCGATGAAGGAGAAGCAAAGGAGGAGGCAGTATCGGAAGATACGCTTTTTGAGGCTCTTCATAAGGCAGGGTTAGATACCGGGCACGGGCTTTCTTTCTGTCAGAATGATGAGGACATTTACAGGGAGATTCTTACGGAATACGTGAAGGATCAGGCAGTAAGATCCGAACGGCTTAACAGATTCTACGAGGAGAAAGCCTGGGACAGCTATATGATAGAAGTACATTCCCTTAAGAGTACTTCAAAGACCATAGGAGCAACTCAGCTGTCGGATATAGCCGCAGGGCTTGAGGAAGCCGCAAGGGAGAAGGATGAGGCTCTCATAATAAAAGATCACTGGAAAGCTGAGGAGCTTTACGAAAAGACGGCGGGGGTCATAGCGGAATACATGGGCATAGATATAACTAAGCCGCAGGAAGCAGATGAGGACGAGATCCTGGAATTCTCCCCGGAAGAATAGCACGCGTTATGGCGATTTTACTGGCTGAGCCAAGACAGATATGTTGTCTGTTCGGTCAGAGCCAACGCTCAGCCGAACTAACTTCCACGACGCACTAAGATCCAGCTAAAATGCTCGATAAATCTCGCATTTCTTAACGCTGGATCTAAGTGCTTACGGGAAGTGGATTTCGTCTTCGCTAAAAGCGGCTCCAAATTCCCTCACATACAACATATCTGTCTTGGCAGTTACTCTGTGCTAAACGTTACCTGCTAGACCTTTGTATTGATGATCCCTTATTTTTCATAGACAACTTGGAAAAAGTATTATAAAATAGTCTGATTGCTTTTTTGTAGATGCGATCAGACTTTTTTGTTTAGGATTTATTTCTGATGATGAATGGCGGTTTGAACGGATTTCTGAATAAGATAGAGCGCAGCGTTGGAAGATACGCGGTGCCGCAGCTTACGAAATACATGATCCTTACGTATATCATAGGGTATATCCTGTATTTTGTTGAGATGGCGACGAAACTCGGTATCCTGGAGATGATATATTTAAGCCCGGCTCTTATACTGCACGGGCAGATCTGGAGACTTTTTACCTGGATCTTCATGCCTCCGTCGGCTCCCGGCATTTTTACTATAATAATGCTTTTCTTTTATTACCAGATAGGCTCGGCGCTGGAGCAGACCTGGGGAGATTTCAAGTACAACCTGTATATATTCTCCGGACTTTTTCTGATGCTTGTCGGAGCCTTCGTTCTCTATGCCTTCGGGTATCCGGTGGACGGAATGTTCACGACCTACTACGTTAACCTTTCCATTTTTCTGGCCTTCGCCGCCTGCTATCCGGATATGCAGGTGATGCTTTATTTCATAATACCTTTGAAGATCAAGTATCTCGCCTTCATAGATGTGGCCTTTTTGGTATATCAGGCGCTGGTATCCAGCTGGCCGGAGCGGGTATCGATCATCGTGTCACTGCTTAATTTCCTTATCTTCTTCTTTACGACAAGGAATTATAAGTCCATATCACCCAAGGAGAGGGCAAGAAAGAATAACTTTAAGAAAGCTTTTGAAAGAGGTCCCTACTATCAGGGGAATAAGACCAGAACGGGGACTTCAGGTACAGGCAGCACGGCAGGAAGCAGCTCTCATGCGGGAAGATACGACACGGCAGGACAGAGCAGCGCGGGCGCGGGGACAGGTTACGGAAGAAGCAGAAACGATCAGATCACCAAGCATCGCTGCGCCATCTGCGGGAGGACGGAGCTTGACGGAGATACGCTGGAGTTCAGGTTCTGCAGCAAATGCGCCGGAAATTACGAATACTGTCAGGATCATCTGTTCACCCACTCCCATGTTAAGTTCGGGAAATAGGAGATGGTAGAAGCGCAGTACAGGGAAGCGCTTGACCTTGCGGTCAGGGCAGCCCATGAAAAACACAATCATATAACCGAGGAGCGATATAAGGAGATCTTCCATAAT
>JAFPZU010000108.1 GCA_017417105.1 Lachnospiraceae bacterium
ACTGGTACATTCGCGAAGGATGATTGTTCATATACAATGAAGCCGAATGAGTCAATGCGGGCATTGACGATTGAGGCTGAAGCAGTATATGGACAATCAGACAAGTGAATGTGACAGATAATTAATTTACAATGTACTAGTCAAGCGTATTGGGCCGAAGCCACGCAGCGAGTGCGTGGCTCGGCGTGGAATCATAAGGATTTTCAACAATATCCACTCTTTTCACAAAATGAAAAAAATGCAAAATAAGTGTTGCATAATCTCTGAAATCTATTATAATGCAATATCGTAGAGCGATCGGAAATCTCGATGCAGATAAGGAGGTGACCGGTCAGACAAAACAATAAGGGATAATTTCGGATGACATTTCATGTATCATCCGTAAGCCCCCGAAAGGGGTGTCTTTATTCATACGGCATGCCGTATCTGAAAATTCCCTTCAATATTAAATCCAGACATAATGCATAAATCTTTCAATTGACAATTTTTGCATCTCCGGTCGTTCTATAGTTACCAGAAACATTTTATTCCAGCCACATGAAGGCGGGGTACAGGTGCGTCCGGAACGGCAACACTTTTTTGCAGACAGTGCGGAAGGTGCAAACAGGAGCGGGATATCACGGAGCCTCCATATGGTCGGAAAAGGAAAAAGGAGTGATCAAATTATGGAAAAAGGCAAAAGACGGGATAATACTGACGCAAGGCTCAAAAAGATGCTTATGAGATATCGTAACAAAGGTGTGAAGATTTTTCTGGAAGGTCAGCCGAGCACGCCGCAGGAGGTGGTGGAAAAGCTGATGGTACGGGAGGATCAGGTGTTTATGCCGGATTACGTTACAGACTTAAATAACAGGCTTGTGCAGATCAGATATGATCTCGTGAAGTAGCCGTTTCCCTGTAAGACCCGTTCTATGGCAGTTCTATGATCTGCGGTAAGGCGCCCCGAAAGCTTTTACTGTAGCAGACAGGAGCCATGGAACGGGTTTTTCTGTGTTTTGGCTTGCGAGTTTACATAAACTATGTTAACATGATAAATTGTTCGAGGAATTGAACGTCTGTTTTGGTGCGTTCATATATGGAAAAGGTTATTAAGCGGACGTAGCGACAGATGGCAGGAAAGGAAACTCTTATATGAGGGAAGGCCGGGATACAGAACGGCAGAGAAGATCACGGGCAAGAAGATACGAAAGAGAAGATGCCCGTGAATACAGGAGAAGACCGGACAGGAGAAGCGATGGTCAAAGAAGAAGGAGAGACGGAGGTTCGAAGAACCTTCCGCTGGTTCTTTCAGGGATAATAATAGCGGCCATAGCGATAGTGATACTTGCCAACAGCCTGTTCAAAGAGACCGGAGGCTCCTCAAAAAAAGCGGATATCGCTGAACAGCTGGGGATCTCATCCGAGAACGGAGTTGCGCTGATACTGGACGGGGAAGTAACGGATGAGCCGGTTTTGGTACAGGATGACCGTCCTTTCATATCGATAGCTGAAGCAAACAGTATTTACGGCAATTTCTATTACGACAGTGAAGAAGGGCATCTCCTGGTCACCGGAGCATCGAATACAGTCGAGGGCGCTTCGGGAACTGATTTTATTACAGAGGGGGACGAGGTATATATCTCTCTTGATTTCCTTCAGCGTTTTGCGCCGATTTATTATGAGCTTTATTCGGATCCTTCAAGGCTTGAGCTTATGACCAAAGCCGAGCAGGTCACAGAAACCTCTGTTAAAGAAAATGCAAAAATGAGGGTTTCGGCAGACAAGAAGGCAGCTGTTCTTCTGGAGCTTGATAAAAAAGATGCTGTATACGTCCTTGATGAAAACGAGGACTGGGCGCAGATCAGATACCAGGGGGTTACGGGCTATGTGCAGATAAAGGCTCTTTCCGATAAAAGGGAGGAGACGACGACTCCCCTTGAAGGGGGCGCTGAAGCAGATGCTTCGTACACAAAGAACCTGCGGGATCATAAAATAGTACTCGGATTTCATAATCTTGCCGTTAAGGACGCAAATTCTTACCTTGACGAGGCGGCAAAGAATGTCAAAGGCATGAATGTTATAGCTCCGACCTGGTTCTCCCTTTCCGGGACAGGCGGGGATCTCTATGATCTCGGAAGTACTGAATATGTCGAGAAAGCGCATGGCATGGGCTACGAGGTCTGGGGGGTAGTAGATAATTTCAATCAGGAGACGGACACAAATGCGGTCTTATCCCATACCTCAACGAGGCAGGTTCTTGAGCAGAACATAATAAATGCCGCGCTGACATACGGAATGGAAGGGATCAATATAGATTTTGAACAGCTTCCGGGTGAGACGGGAGATGATTTTTCCCAGTTTCTCAGAGAGCTTTCAATATATACGAGGGCTAACGGGCTTGTTCTTTCCATAGATAACTATGTGCCCCAGGATTACACTGATTTTTACAGGAGGGATATCCAGGGCAGAGTTGCCGATTACGTGATAATAATGGGCTATGATGAGCATACCTCGGCTTCGGAAGAGGCGGGGTCGGTGGCCTCCTTAAGCTTTGTTACTCAGGGAATAGAGGATACACTTAAAGAGGTTCCGGCTGAGCAGGTAATAAATGCAATACCTTTCTACACAAGAAAGTGGGCCGAAGAGGGCGGGACGCTATCCTGTGAAAGTCTTGGGATGAGGGAAGCTCAGGCATTTATTTCGGATAACGGAGCAAAGACCACCTGGGATGCTGATGCATGCCAGAACTATGCATCTTTTGAGAAGAACGGAGTGAACTACAGCATATGGCTGGAGGATGCGGAGAGCATATCTTCCAAGCTTGCAGTTATGGCGGCTCATGATCTTGCGGGAGTGGGCTGCTGGAAGCTTACCCAGGAAACTCCTGATATATGGGATACGATAGCAACCTACTATCCCTCCGGGAGCTGAAGGATGAAGACAAGGATTGTGAAAGCGATCGGTGATCCGGAAGCTGACAGGGAAGTAATGGAGGAAGCCGGAAGGATCATACGAAGCGGAGGTTTGGTTGCGATACCCACAGAAACGGTGTACGGTCTCGCAGGAGATGCCCTGAATCCGCGCTCAGCAGGAAAGATCTATGAAACCAAGGGCAGACCTTCCGATAATCCGCTGATAGTCCATATAGCTGATACGGGATCCATAGGGCGGATAGCAAGAGACATACCGGATATGGCATACAGGCTGGCAGAAGCATACTGGCCGGGACCACTGACCATGGTGCTGAATAAGACGGATGCAGTGCCAAAAGAAACTACGGGTGGACTTGATACGGTTGCCGTGAGGCTTCCTGTGAATAAGATAGCGCGGGAGTTCATTGCCGCTTCCGGAGGATATATAGCCGCACCGTCAGCTAATCTATCCGGAAAACCAAGCTGTACCAGGGCTTCACACTGTATAGAAGATCTTGATGGTAAGATCGAGATGATAATTGACGGAGGGGAAGTTGGTATAGGTCTTGAATCCACGATAGTTGATCTTACGGAAGAAAGACCCTGCATACTGCGGCAGGGATATATAAACGAAGAGATGCTCCATTCAGTGCTTGGGGATGTAAGAACCGATCCGCCTGAGAGCGCTCACCCCAAAGCACCGGGGATGAAATACAGACACTATGCGCCGGGAGGCGTCCTCAGCATAGTAAAGGGAAAGCGTGAGAGTGTCATAGCCAGGATAAATGAATTAGCGGCTTCCCATAAAGAACGAGGAGAAAGCTGCGCTGTGATTTCAGCCAGCGAAAATGCTTCAGAGTACGGAAATGTGATAGTTAAAGATGCCGGAAGCCTTAGAAACGAGGATGAGATAGCAAGAAGGATCTTCTCTATATTAAGGGAACTGGATAGTGACGGTGTACAGTATATATACAGTGAAAACTTTGATACCCCGAGACTCGGGGCGGCCATAACGGACAGAATGAACCGTGCGGCAGGGTTTTGTGTTATAAATGCGACAGAGGAGGATTGAAAAATGAAGATTGCTATAGCCTGTGATCATGGCGGATATGAACTTAAAGTTAAACTTATCCCTCATCTTAAGCAGCAGGGACATGAAGTAGAGGATTTCGGCTGTGATTCAACTGACTCGGTTGATTATCCGGCCTATGGAAAAGCAGTAGCCCATGCGGTAGCTGACGGCAGAGCCCAGAGGGGCATAGTCATCTGCACGACGGGGATAGGCATATCAATAGCGGCAAACAGGGTAAAAGGGATAAGAGCAGCCGTATGTACCAATGGCCTCATGGCAAAGATGACAAGGCTTCATAACGACGCCAACGTCCTTGCCCTTGGCGCTAATATAGTGGGCTATGGTCTGGCAGAAGAGATAACCGACGTATTCCTTTCAACGGAGTTTTCCGGTGGGGAAAGACACGTCCGCAGAATAAGCGGTATAGAGCAGGATGACTGATAATAAAGTATCAAAAAGAGAAGACTATATTTCCTGGGATGAGTATTTCATGGGAGTCGCAAAGCTTACCGCAGAGCGCTCCAAGGATCCTAATTCTCAGGTCGGAGCGTGTATAGTAAGCGCAGATCACCGCATACTGTCAATGGGATATAACGGGTTTCCGATGGGCTGTCCGGATGATGAGTATCCCTGGGACAGGGAAGGGGATGAACTTTCCGTTAAGTATACTTATGTGACACATGCAGAGCTCAATGCAATACTGAACTTCAGGGGAGGTACTGCAACACTGGCGGGAGCCACTTTGTATGTAACGCTTTTTCCCTGTAATGAATGCGCAAAAGCCATCATTCAGACCGGGATAAAGCAGGTTATATATGGGTCGGACAAATACAGCGGTCTGGCCTCAACCATAGCTTCGAAGAGAATGTTTGATTCCGCGGGAGTAGCATACAGACAGTATGAACCCAGCGGAAGAAAGGTAGAGATAAGTTTATGAAGCGGCTTGTAAAGAGAGTTTTATGTGCTTTTACCGTCCTTGCGCTTATAACCGAACCCGTGACAGTACGGGCTACCAGCACAACGGATAAGATAAAGCAGGTCGAGAAGGAACAGCAGAACACCAAGGATCAGCTTGGACAGACACAGAGTACCATTAACGATCTGAAGAACTCCAAGAACGCCATAGAAAACAGCTTAAGCAATTTAAATAACCAGCTGGACGAAAAAACCGGGGAGATCTCGGACATTGAGGAGCAGATAGCCGCGAAAGAGCAGGAGATAGAAGCTATCGAGCAGGAATATGAAAATGCTCTGGATCAGGCCGACGAGCAGTACAGGTTTATAAAAGCCAGGATCAAGGCAATTTATGAGAGCGGCTCGAATGATATCTATGACCTTATCTTTAATTCAGGCAGTATGGCAAATTTTCTTAATAAAGCCATATACATAGCCAGGATGAATGATTATGATGAAAAAATGATGCAGAAGCTGCAGACTCTTATGGATGATGCCCAGAATAAAAAAGACAGGCTCATGGAGGAAGATGAAGAGCTGCAAAAGCTGTACGAAGAGAAGGAGGCTGAGGTCGGAGATCTTGAAGAGCTGGTGGACAGTACCGAGAACAGTCTTGTAAGCTATGCCGGAGCGATATCCGAAAAAGAAAAGGAGGCTCTCGCATACGAGGCCAAGCTCATCGCAAGTCAGAGTACACTCGCATCACTTAAATCAAAGCTTGCGGAGGAAGAAGCCCTTGCGAAGAAAGCAGAAAAGATGGCTTTCAGGGATCTTTCAGAGGTAAGCGTAGGGTCAGGAGACAGGGATCTTCTGGCAGCTATAATACAGTGCGAAGCCGGAGGAGAACCCTATGCAGGAAAGATCGCCGTGGGAGCAGTTATTATGAACCGTGTCAGAAGTGCAGCTTTCCCCAATACGATCGCGGGAGTTGTCTATCAGCCGATGCAGTTTCAGCCCGTAAGAAGCGGTCGTCTTGCCATAAGACTTAGTGAGGGCGCAAATGAATCCTGCTACAAAGCGGCTGACGAGGTTTTAGCGGGAGCGAACAATATAGGAAACTGTCTGTTTTTCAGAACTGTAGTGCCCGGCATAAAAGGTACGGTGATCGGAGGGCACGTATTCTATCTCCATTGGACCGGAGTCGCGTCAGGTTACGGAACCGTCGAGGAGTCACTTGACGGAGATACGTCAGAGTCAAAGAAAGCGTCAGAGGAAGCAAAGAAAGCTTCTGAAGAATCTAAGGAAGATGAAGATGACGACGATGACGATGACGATGAAGAGGAAAAAAGAAAGGCCTCTGAGGAAGCGTCCAGGGAAAAGGCATCAAAGGAAAAAGAAGCTAAAGATGAAGACAAGGAAGACAGCCATAAAGAGGAAGCTTCCTGGGAGGATGCCGAGGACGAAGATAAAGCTGAAGATGAAGATGATGATTAATAAATGAATTTATAAAAAAAAGGATCTGACCATTAGGTCAGATCCTTTTTTCTATCTCATCCTGTAATTCACCGAATTTTCCGTCGTATATGATACGTAGAAGGGAATCCAGATATCCGAGGGCTTTTATTATTTCATCGGGAGTCAGCAGCTCCTTCTCCAGAGCTTCCTTAAATTCGTCGAGATCCACAACCTTGACAAATCCATCGGGAAGCACTATTACGTCAGCCAGAAGATCCCGGAAAACGTACTCGTCTCCCTCGTTGTCGTAGGTATAGTCTATGATGTCGCAATACCAGTAAATGAGGCTGTCGTCCTCGTATAAAAACTTGCTGACCTTGATGTTCTTTTTCAGAAAATAGCAGGAATACCCGTGATCAAGCTTAGGCTTCGGGTGCAGGGCTTTCCATTTGGTGACGATGATCTCATGATCAAGATAAATGATCTCATCATCTTCAAGCCTTACACATTCATCAGGTATAAGCCGTTTTCTGTAAAGAACGGGATCAGGCATAAGCTAGGCCTCTCTTTCGCTGTAGTGATGGGCATCCTCAAGAAGCATATCCTTGACCTTCATGAGCCTTATCTGCGTGCTTCGCTCATTCTCGTCAAGCTTCATGGTGATCATTTTTATACCGGCTTCGGTCTCGGGGATGATAACATGCTCCAGAGCATTGACCCTTCTCCTGGTCTTTTCTATTTCTGCAGCCATAAGCTGGCAGGCTTTTTCTGTTTCAGCAAGCTTCAGCATATCCGGCAGCAGATCCGACAGGCTTTTGACCGCATCATCAAGATCGGAGGAAGTGAAAGCAAAGCCATACGAGTAGATATCATTAGGATCCGAGGTTCTTGTCCTGTATTCAAATACCGGGATGTCAACACTCATGATGTTCTTTTCCGACACTTCAAGGGAGACTTCCTGTTTGGGTGTCATGAAAGCAACATTCACGGCTTCCTCACTCATCGTGGACTTCG
The DNA here is from genome assembly GCA_017417105.1 of Lachnospiraceae bacterium. GTDB lineage: Bacteria > Bacillota > Clostridia > Lachnospirales > Lachnospiraceae > NK4A144. The sequence continues at coordinate 7,327 of JAFPZU010000108.1, forward strand.
CCAGCACAAAATTCTTGTTGGCGGCATGAAGCCCGGCTTCGACCTTTTTCCTGAGAGCCATATTGTCACGTACCATGGAAAGGAACTGCCGCATAAGCTCGTCACGCTTATCCTTGAGGAGCTTATGACCACGTCTTGTGGTCACAAGCTTCCTCTTGAGTCTTGTCAGCTCCATTCTGGTAGCTGTTACTGTTTTATTAGCCATCTGCTAGTCCTCTTATTTTGCGTAATACTTATCCAGGAACTCATCCTTGATACGCTTGAGCTCCGTACGGGGCAGGATGCGAAGAAGATCCCAGCCGATATCCAGAGTCTCCTCAATGCTCCTGTCGGCACGATAACCCTGGTTTATATACTGCTGTTCGAACTCATCCGCAAACTTTGCATACAGCTTGTCTATTTCAGTAAGGGCAGCTTCACCAAGGATCATCATAAGCTCTTTAGCGTCCTTACCTCTTGCGTAAGCGGCAAACAGCTGGTTCATGGTGTTTGCATGATCAGCCCTTGTCTTGCCCTCACCGATACCCTTATCCTTAAGTCTTGAAAGAGACGGAAGAACGTCTATGGGAGGCTCTATGCCTCGACGGTAAAGGTCACGGGAAAGAATGATCTGTCCCTCAGTGATGTATCCCGTAAGGTCAGGGATGGGATGGGTCTTGTCATCCTCTGGCATGGTAAGGATGGGGATCATTGTAATGGAACCCTTCTTACCTTTCTGACGGCCTGCTCTTTCATACAGTGATGCAAGGTCAGTGTACATGTATCCGGGATAGCCGCGGCGTCCGGGAACTTCCTTACGTGCTGCGGATACCTCACGGAGAGCATCAGCGTAGTTGGTAATATCCGTCAGGATGACAAGGACATGCATGCCCTTTTCAAATGCAAGATATTCAGCGGCCGTTAAAGCCATACGCGGTGTAGCGATACGCTCTACGGCAGGGTCGTTAGCGAGGTTCATGAAAAGAACCGTCCTGTCTATGGCGCCGGTCTCGCGGAAAGATTCAACGAAGTCGTTTGATTCCTCAAAAGTTATACCCATGGCAGCGAACACAACGGCGAACTGCTCGGATGTGCCGCGAACCTTTGCCTGACGGGCTATCTGCGCCGCAAGCTTCGCATGGGGAAGACCTGAAGCCGAGAATATGGGAAGCTTTTGGCCTCGAACCAGAGTGTTAAGGCCGTCGATGGCGGACACTCCGGTCTGGATGAACTCTTCGGGATAAGCTCTTGCCGCAGGGTTCATGGGAAGACCGTTAACATCCCTTCTTTCATCCGGAAGGATCTCCGGACCGTTATCTATGGGACGTCCGAGACCGTCAAAGACTCTGGAGAGCATATCTTCCGATACGCCAAGCTCCATGGTACGTCCCAGGAATCTTACCTTTGAGCTTTCAAGGTTAAGTCCTGTTGAATTTTCAAAAAGCTGAACAAGCGCGTTGCCTTCGTCTATCTCAAGGACTCTGCAGCGGCGCTTTTCGCCGTTCATAAGCTCGATCTCTCCAAGCTCATCGAAAGCGACATTCTCGACATCGCGAACAAGCATCAGAGGACCGGCTACCTCCTGTATCGTTCTATACTCCTTTGGCATTTAGAAGTCCTCCTTTTCCGCAAGTACCTGCTGTATCTCTTTGGAAAGCTCGGCGTTAATCCTGTCGAATTCTCCGTCGACCTTATCCTCTGCAGTATATTTGAAACGTCCGATGGATTCACGGACATCCATGGCAACGAGCTTTTCGATCGAAGCGCCTTTTGTAAGGGCATCCCTTGAAGAATTATAGAATGCCAGAACCAGCTTCATCATAAGATGCTGCTTCTTAAGCGAGGTATAGGTATCTATCTCGTGGAAAGCGTCCTGATGCAGGAAGTCCTCACGTATGGAACGGGCTGCCTCCATCTTCAGTCTGTCGGGGGCGGAAAGAGCGTCCATACCGACAAGCTGTACCATTTCATTAAGCTCGGACTCATCCTGCAGAAGACTCATCATATCCTGACGAAGAGCCATCCAGTCATTACCGTCTACGCTGCTGTCAAACCAGGCTCCCATACTGTCAAGATACAGTGAGTAGGATGTCAGCCAGTTGATAGCGGGGAAGTGCCTCTGCTGTGCAAGGGAGGAATCAAGACTCCAGAACACCTTGACTATACGGAGGGTAGCCTGTGTTACTGGCTCCGAGATATCTCCACCGGCAGGAGAAACGGCTCCGATAACGGAAAGCGCACCCTCACGGGGAGTTGTTCCGAGAGTTTCAACCAGACCTGCTCTCTCGTAGAACTGTGCAAGTCTTGAACCAAGGTATGCAGGGTATCCTTCTTCACCGGGCATTTCCTCAAGTCGTCCTGACATTTCACGAAGAGCCTCCGCCCATCTTGAAGTTGAGTCAGCCATGAGTGCCACTGAATATCCCATATCCCTGAAGTATTCGGCAATGGTGATGCCTGTATATATGGAAGCCTCACGGGCTGCCACGGGCATATCGGAAGTATTTGCTATAAGCACGGTTCTTTCCATGAGGGACTTGCCTGTTTTGGGATCCTTAAGTTCAGGGAACTCGTTCAGAACATCCGTCATCTCGTTTCCACGCTCTCCGCATCCGATATAGACCACGATATCTGCTTCAGCCCACTTTGCAAGCTGATGCTGTACCACTGTCTTTCCGGAGCCGAAAGGACCGGGAACTGCTGCGGTACCGCCCTTTGCTATGGGGAAGAAAGTATCAACTACTCTCTGTCCGGTAACCAAAGGCTTATCGGGAGCAAGCTTTCTCGCATAGGGGCGTCCCTGACGAACCGGCCATCTCTGCATGAGCGGAACCTTTACAAGAGAACCGTCATCTTTCTTGATCTCGGCGATATTGTCTGTTACAAGGTGGTCTCCTTCAAATATTGCATTAACGGTACCTTCCATACCGAAAGGAACCATTATCTTCTGGGTGACGACTTCGGTTTCCTCCACCGTACCGAGGATATCGCCTGCCGTAACCTTGTCACCGGTTTTTGCAACGGGGACAAAATGCCACATCTTTTCCCTGTCTATGGAAGGAACTTCAACACCTCTTGAAAGGTTATTGGAATTTGTCATGGACAGGATCTTCTCCAGAGGTCTCTGGATACCGTCATATATACTGCTTATGAGTCCGGGCCCCAGTTCAACCGACATGGGAACGCCTGTAGACTCAACCGGAGCGCCGGGACCTAAGCCTGCGGTCTCCTCGTAAACCTGTATGGATGCTTCATCCCCGTGGATCTCGATGATCTCACCGATGAGCCTTTCTTTACCGACACGTACGACGTCAAACATGTTAGCGTCACGCATGCCTGTAGCTACGACCAGCGGTCCGGCTACCTTTTTTATTACACCTGCGCTCATTTACTCTTTGTCACCTCCAAATATGATATCCGAACCAACTGCCTGCTCTACGGACTTGCTCACGTTCCTGACGCCGTCACCAGTATTGCCGGATACCCCGGGCAAAAGGATGATGGCGGGAAGTTTCTGCTCACTGTATCTTTCTATCTCATTCTGTATGCCCTGGGCACAGTGCTCCGTGATATAGACCACCGCATAGTCACCCTCGGCGAGATTTCTGAGAGTTCTCTGCGCATTCTCGGGATCATCTACCGGAAAGGTGTCAAGTCCGAGAGTCGCAAATCCGTATATACTGTCTGATTCGCCCATTATAGCTATCTTATACATACATTTCCCTTGCCCTTTCCCTGACGGACTGCTCCGGCAGATCGTTTATGAGCCCTGAGAGGACGATACGCACAGTAGATATCTCGTTTTCCCTGGCGATGATATAAGCAGCCAGAGGCCCCAGTGTGTAGGGGTGGGTTATCTCGCTCCTTATATTCCTGATGATAAGGTTGTCACACCATCTTTCAAACGCGGAAGGAGACTTTTTAAGCTCCGGAACCGCATCCGAGTACTCCGTTAGAGAGAGGTAATCATATATGGCGTCCATTCCCTCTCCACAGGCCTCGGCGAGCCTTTCTGTGTTTAACGTGTCACAGGGGGCAAGCGCTTCCCTGATGAAGTTTTTATCTTTTCCTGTTTTGACCGCACGTATTGCTATCTTTATATCAGCGGATGCGACCTTAAGCCCGGCGTACAACTCCAGTACCGGAGAACCGGATTTTTTTGCTGCTTTTCCTATAGCGATAAGGGCAGCCTTATCAATGATCACATCGGTGAGCTGACCGTCATGGGTATGGAGAAGCGTCTCAAGCGCCTTTTCGGCAACGGGCTCCATTTCATCCGGCAAGGGAGAAAAATCCCTTGTTTTTACAGCTTCTTCCATAACCCGGGGCTCTATAGTTCCTCCGCCTGAGAAGATATCCATATGAATATCGCTGGTGAGAGCCTCCTTCACGGCAGCCTTCAGGTTATGATAGTCGTTTTCTATGAGAAGAACGTCGAATACTGACATATCGTCCACGAGCTCTCCTATGAGATCCCATGTCTTTTTCTTCTCGACGGAAAGCATCTTTTCCACCCTGTCGGATTCCGTGGTGTACTCATCCGGCATGTGCCAGCCTTTATCCTGCAGAAGGCGCATGGCTTCATCCATGCTCTTCGCCCCCAACAGCTGGTCGATAAAAGACTGGTTCAGAAGTGAAAGCTCCCTTGAACGAATACGTGCGACCGCATAATAGTATTGATTATCGGTCATTTACGCCTCCGCCTTGTCAAACAGTACCTTCGAAACTTTGTCTGTAAGAACTTCACGCTCGGCGTCTATAAGCGCGCCAAACGTACAGTTCTGCTCTATTCCGCCATAGGACAGGACGAATCCACCGGCAGTTCCTATGGTATCCCCGGATACTTTCAGGCTTCCGCCGTGAAGCTTTCCGTTAAGATCCTTTTCAAAAGTAGCGGGAAGCCTCTTTTTATCCTCAGCGGAGAAGATGATCTTTCCTTCTTCCGGCAGAGCATTTTTTACAGCTATTTTAGTAATAGTATCAAAATACTGAGCATCCGGCAGGGCAGTGAGACGCTTTTCCGCCTCCTCGAATACCTCGGCTATTATTGCCTGTTTCTCGGCAAGGATGGTCTTGCGCTTCAACAGGGCCGCCGCGGACTCGGCACGGGATATCGTATCGTCTGCGCTTTTCTTTCCGCGCTCTTCGATATTTCTGCATTCGTCCTTTACGGAATCCTCAGCCTCTTTTTTCAGGGCCTCGGCTCTGGACCTTGCTTCGTCTATCCTCTGCGCAACCGCGCTGTCGGACTCAGCCTTGATACTTTCCAGTATCTTGTCTAATCCTGCCATTTATGATCCTCCAGAGTAATCACTTAATACCGTTGATAGCAAGGATGGAGACAAGAAGAGCAAGGATAGCGTATGTCTCAACCATTGCGGGGAAGATCATAGATTTACCGAACTGATCGGGTCTTTTTGCCACAAGCCCTATTGAAGCAACAGATGCTTTTGACTGCTGCATGGCGGAAACAAGTCCGACAAATGCCATGGGGAGGCAGGCAAAGAGGTACATAAGTCCTGTGCCTACGCTCATGCCGGTGTCTACAGTTCCACCGAGAAGACCGATGTTTGAAAGTGCGATGAAAGCGATCAGCAGACCGTAGATACCCTGCGTACCGGGCAGAAGCTGAAGGATCAGTGCCCTTGAGAACTGAGTGGGATCCTCAGTTACAAGTCCTGCTGCGGCCTGGCCTGCGCGGCCTACACCGATCGCAGATCCGATGCCTGCAAAGAGTGCTGCTGATGCTGCTCCCAAAAGTGCTAATGCGATTCCCATTTTTAATTCTCCTCCTTAGTAAAAGTAGTAATTGTCTTATATATATCTATTCGGAATCCTGGGGATTCTGAATTGATATGTACTTTGTGTTTGTGGCGAAAGGATTGAATTTACGTCCTCCGCCTGAGTAAAATTTACTGAAGAACTCCACATACTGGAGCCTGTTTGCGTGCACGTAAGCGCCAAGCGCATTTATCGCAAGGTTCAATACGTGTCCCACGATGAAGATAAGTATGAAGAAAATCACGCCTATCACGGGGGTTCCGGCCACCATGGATCCCATCTGGTTGAAGACTGACGATATGACGGAGGTTGCAAGACCCAGCGCCAGCAGTCTTGAATATGAAAGAAGATCCGAAAGATAGCTTGTGACACCGTAGAGACCATAGAGTCCCTTAAGTGTTCTCTTAACCCAGCTCTTTGATTCACGCCCGTCCATAAGTATAATGCCGATGGCACCTATTACCGCCATCACCTTGCCGACGGTTCCGGCAGCAGGCGAGAGCTTTTCGAGCGAGAACATACCCGTGACCATGTCGGTGGTAAGTCCGAATAATATAAGTCCGGCAACCAGAAGCATCCAGAGCACGGAATCAGAGACCGCATCCACATATCTCTTCTGCTTCAGGGCTGTATAGAGATTTATGAAAAGTCCTGCAAAAAGGTGGATTATACCGATGGCAAAGCAGACCACCAGCATCTTCATCGGCTCGTTCAGCGGGTCGATAAGCTTCGGGATCACAAAATCCTGACCGAAGAATGTTTTTGCAATGACTGTCGGCGCATCACCGAAGTAACTGCCGAAAAGCAGACCCGAAAGCATGGTGCCGAGTCCGCAGTAGAAAAACATGGTAAGAGTCTTCCTCATGGAACGCTCCATGTTCTTCACTTTTTTAATAAGAACAAATGTTGCTATGGACATAAGCGCTCCATACGCAAAATCCGAAAGCATCATGCCGAAAAGTATGTAATAGAAGCATGCGACCGGAGTCGTTGGATCCAGTTCGCCGGCACCCGGCATGGAGTAGCTTTCGATAACGCCTTCCATGGGGGAGGCAAAAGGACCGTTTTTAAGCTGAACCGGAACATCCTCTGAAGGATCCGGATCAAAAAGCTCCACGGCCACATCGTACCTGCCGGTAAGATCGCTCTCAAGAGATGCCGCATCACGTTCAGCCACATACCCTTCAACTATAAATATCCGCTTCGACTGCTCCAGCGTTCCAAGAACTTCGTATTTCGAAGCACGCATACGGAAATAATCAGAGATGAAACGTATATCATCCCTTTTGTCCGCATAAGCCGCTATCTGATCCCTTGTTTTGTCTATACGCTCTATGGCTGCGGCTCTTTCTTTCTCGTAGGCCTCCACCTGCTCCCTCGGCACCATATCCGATACAGGCGGGCGCTGGAAATTCATACGCCTTAAGGCGTCATCCACCGCGTTCTTATCTGACTTCAGACAGGAGATCAGGACGGAGGTAAAGGTGTCCTCCGAATTGATTATATTGATGTCCAAAGCAGTGACATCCGGAGCATACTTTGCCAAAGCCCCGGCGATGCCGGACTCGCTTATGCTCTCGGGGAAGCTTCCTATGAAGGCCGCTGTCTTTTTTGTGCCTGTGAAAGATAATGGATAATCAAGGGAAGACCAGGGAGTCATAGCCTCGATCTGCGTTGTGATACGCGGTACATCTGCCTTTGCCTCTGTTAGTTCCTTGTCAAGACGCAGGATCTCGCTCACATATTTCATCATGACATCGCGCTTTTTGGCGTTTGTTTCATAATCAGAGAGTGAGATCGGAGTCCTGCCTGCAAAGGCTGAAAGAATGGAACCTTTTTCCGGAGCGGCTGCTGCAAGGATTTCCAGCGCCTTGTCCGCCTGCGCAGCATTCTTGGTGAAAAGCTGTGCGGACTGGGATACATCTATCCTGCTGAATACTTCGTCCGTCTCATCAACATCGTGAGAGATGATCTCTACCGTACCCAGCCGCTGCAGATACTCCAGAATCGCTTTGCGGTCGTGCCTTTTCGCACATACGACAATGTGCTTCATTGGCAGAACTGACATATATTAACCTCCTTACAATTTATTTCCTGACCTCACGCCGTGAGATCGTCAAGGATGAGCTTTATAGCCGTTTCCTTTTTTGCCGAGATGCTGTCTCTTAAGGCTTTTGCCTCATTTTCCGCTTCCTTTTCGGCGGCGGAGAGGATATCTTCGCTCTTTGTCCCGGCCTCCTGCAAAAGCGCATCAGCCTTTGCTTTTGCTTCCTTTGTGAGATTCACCTTGAGGGCAGCGGCTGCATCTTCCGCTTCGGCGACAATCCGGTCCGCTTCTACCACGGCATTCTTTTCCGCATTGTCTGATGCAAGCTCGGCCTCACGGATCCTCTCGATAGTGTCCATTGCCAAATCCTATCACCGTCCTTCTTGAGATCCAAACGTTGCCGTCCAGCGCCAAACGCGCGCTGAATTGTAACATTTAAACAAAAGTAACTGAATAATTCTAACTTATTTTGTATACTTTAGCAAGTTATACGTGCTACAATCAATAAGTCTGAATTTCGAAGAATATCTCGGAGGTGACGGGAATGCCGGATAAGGAAAAAAACATTCATTTTATAGGTATAGGCGGGATAAGCATGAGCGGCATAGCAGAGCTTCTGCTTTCTGAAGGGTACAGGGTATCAGGTTCAGATGCCAGAAAGACGGATATCACCGAAAGACTTGAAAAGCTTGGAGCTATGATAGGATACCCCCAGAAAGCGGACAATATTCCGAAAGATACCGGGGTCGTTGTGATGACGGCAGCCATACATGAGGATAATCCGGAGTATCAGGAAGCGAAGCGGAGGGGACTTAAGATAGAGACAAGGGCTGATTTTCTCGGGCAGATAATGAAAGGATACGAAGTGCCCGTTGCCGTAGCCGGAACCCATGGAAAAACCACCACAACAGCCATGGTGTCCAAGATCCTCCTTGCAAAGGAGGCGGATCCTACCATTTCCATAGGAGGAGTTTTGCGCGACATAGGAGGCAATTTCCGTGTGGGAGGCAGGAGATACTTCGTAATGGAAGCCTGTGAATACACCAATTCCTACCATTCATTCTATCCGCGGGTCGGCATAATCCTAAATGTGGAGCCGGATCATCTTGACTTCTTTAAGGACATAGAGGATATAAGGCGCTCCTTCCACAGATACGGACAAAATATCCCCGATGACGGCGTTCTTATTATCAATAAGGAGATAGAGGGAATAAAGGAGATAACCGACGGATTAAAATGCAGGATCGTAACTTTCGGCATGGATGAAAGCGCAGACTATCACGCAAAGGACATTACCTATGATGAGTATGCGAGAGCATCCTTCACTGTCTGCCACGGAGGGAATAAAAGAAAGCTGACCTTAGGAGTAGGCGGAGCGCATAACGTCATGAATGCCCTTGCGGCAGTGGCTGCTGCCGACGAGCTTAACATGGGGGATGAGGCTATAATAAACGGTCTTAAGACCTTTACCGGCACAAACCGTCGTTTTGAGATAAAGGGTGAGCTGAACGGGGTTACGATAATCGACGACTATGCCCATCACCCTACGGAGATAAGGGCGACACTTGGCACAGCAAAAAAATATCCCCACAGGGAGCTCTGGGTGGTTTTCCAGTCCCATACCTATACCAGGACGAAGGCGCTTCTTGATGAATTTGCCGATGCACTGCGGGAGGCTGATCATGTGATCTGCGCGGAGATCTATCCCGCCAGGGAAACGGACACGCTGGGAATGAGCGGAGAATTGCTTTGTGAAAAGATCAGAGAGAAAGGAACTGACTGTTATTATTTCCCGACTTTTGAGGAGATTGAAAAATTTGTGAGAGAAACTCTTGTCGACAGGGATCTGTTGATAACCATGGGGGCGGGGGATGTAGTCAGGATAGGGGATGAACTCCTTAAGAAAAACTAATCCACATTACCCACAACTTTTTATTAACAGAGTACAACAGTTATTTTTTCGATAAATACGTTACTATCCACTTTGCCTACTTTTTCCACTTTATAATGATCTTAGCCCCCGCCTCTTCGGGGGCTATTTTATTTTAAATTCCTATGTGCTATACTCCGCTTCGCTGTTTGGAAAAGCAGCTATGTCTGGAAAAAATTGAACAGGGAAGAGAATATGAGCAGCATAGTATTAAAAGGGGATCGCTATTCGGGCAATACCATTGTCTCGAATTGCTTTATCGACGAATTTATGGCTGACGCAAACGGTGCCCAGTTAAAGATCTATCTTTACCTGATGCGCTGTATAGAGGCAGATGAACCGGTATCGGTTCCCCTCCTTGCGGACAGGTTTAACTATACGGAGACGGATATAGTTCGTTCTCTGCTTTATTGGGCGAGAAAGGGCATTGTGTCTCTTGAGTTTGATGATGACAGAAATGTGTCAGGCATCACGCTTAACGACCCTGCGGACGCAGAGGAGACAGAAGTAAGCCTTCCGAAGAAGTCATCAGCATCCGGTTCGGGGCGGAAAGTGCGCGCGGCCTGTTCCGCATCACAGCTTAAGGCTTTCAGATCCAAGTCAGATACTAAGCAGCTTATTTTTGCTGCCGAGCAGTACCTTGCCAGACCGCTCACGCCTTCTGACATGGAGACTCTCTTTTATATAAATGATGAACTGGGCTTTTCCATGGATCTTATTGAGTACCTTATCGAGTACTGCGTATGCAGGGGCAAGACCTCAACAAGATATATAGAACAGACCGCCATCGGATGGGCGGAAGCCGGAGTAAAGGACGTGGAGAGCGCAAAACGCGGCGAAAAGGGCTATGCGGGCAGTGATTACTATACGGTGCTTAAGGCCTACGGCATTACTGACAGGAATCCCGTTGACAGCGAAACATCGTATGTGGACAGGTGGAAGGAGGAATACGGGTTTGCCATGCCCGTTATCCTGGAGGCGGTATCAAGGACAATGAAAGCTATAGCAAAGCCCTCCTTTCCTTATACGGACTCTATTCTTAAAAGATGGCATGAAAGCGGGGTAAGCTCCATAGAAGATATTGATGTTATGGCGGCATCTCAATCCGCCGTAACAAAAAGAGGCGGCACGGCCGGAGTCACCGCTCAGAGGAGCGTGGCGAAAAAGGATCCCGCAAAGAATAAGTTCAGCTTTAACCTTGAGCGTACTTACGATTTTGATGAGCTGGAAGCAGAGCTTATGAAAAAACAGAAATCAAAAAGATATAGCAGGATGTAGGAAGATCTGAGACAGGCAGGGTGGAGTAATGGTTATGGAAAACGCTTACAGAGAGATAATGGCAGGGTATGAAAGGCAGCTTGCAGCGGATAAAAGAGCCCAGAGGCGGCGGCTGCAGGAGGTTTACAAAAGGATACCCAGGTATAAGGAGCTGGAAGACCGGACTGCGGACATATCGGCAGAGGCAGCGATAATGGCAGCTTCAGGAAGAAAGGAAGAGGCAGTTCCCCTGATACACGAGCTGAACCGGATCTCCGCTGAAAAAAAGAGCCTTCTTTTGGAGGAGGGCATGCCGGACGGATATCTTTCGGTGCAGTACAGATGCCCGGACTGCAAGGATACAGGATACATTCGGGGGAAAAAGTGCCACTGCCTTACCCAGAAGCTTGTGGAGCACTATTATTCAAAGAGCGGTCTCTATGAGAAGATGAACACTGAAAATTTCGAGGTTTTTGACTTCGGATATTTCTCGGGAGAGGATCTTGAGAATATCAAAGAGATCTATGATGAAGCAAAAGAGTTTACAAGAACATTTGCCGACAGCTACCGCAATATGTTATTCTATGGAAGTGTGGGCTGCGGCAAGAGTTTCATGTCCAGCTGCATCGCAAAGGATCTCATGGACAGAGGGATCCCGGTTACTTATGTAAGCGCGACGAGATTATTTGATATACTGAACTCACACGCTTTCGGCAGACACATCGAAGGGCTTGCGGCACAGTATGATGTACTGTTCAGCTGTCCCCTGCTGATAATAGATGATCTTGGGACGGAGATAGGAAGCTCCGCGGTATCATCCGAGTTCTTCAGCATATTGAACGAAAGAGATCTCAGGTCGCTCTCTACTATCATCTCCACCAACTATTCCCTGGCGGAGCTGAAGGAAAGATACTCGGACAGATCATTTTCGAGATTGTTGGGAAATTACGACATATACAGATTTTCTGGTGAAGATATAAGGCGAAAAAAGGCGGAGGTAAGTTAGGTGGCCCATACACACGACAAACGCAGTCTTGAGACCATTCCCGTTGGATCCCTGGGGGTCATAGCTTTGGACGGGTGCCGTGAACTGGCTGAAAGGGTAGATGATTATCTTATCGGCTGGAGAGAGGACAGGGAGAATGAACACAAGAATTCCCTTGTTTTTTCGGGCTACATGAGAAACTCTTATCTGCTGGATGTTGCGCTTCCCCGGTTCGGATCCGGAGAGGCCAAGGGAATGATCAATGAGTCCGTACGAGGTATGGATCTTTATCTTCTGGTTGATGTCTGCAACTACAGTGTGACCTACAGTATGTTCGGGGAAGAAAACCACATGTCCCCGGATGATCACTATCAGAATCTCAAAAGGATAATAGCCGCTGTGGGCGGCAAGGCAAGACGCATAACGGTGATCATGCCGTTCCTTTACGAAAGCCGTCAGCACAAGCGTTCCGCAAGGGAGTCCCTTGACTGTGCGATAGCCTTGCAGGAACTGGCAAAAATGGGCGTGGATAATATCATTACCTTTGATGCGCACGACCCGAGAGTTATGAATTCCATCCCGCTTAAGGGTTTTGAGACGATACAGGCTTCCTATCAGTTTATTAAGGGGCTTCTGACAAGTGTTAAGGATCTTAAGATAGAGCCGGAGCACATGATGATAGTTTCACCGGATGAGGGCGGGATGTCCCGTGCCATATATATGGCAAACGTCCTGGGACTTGACATGGGAATGTTCTATAAGAGACGGGATTACACCCGTGTTGTTGATGGGAGAAATCCGATAGTTGCTCATGAATTCCTGGGTACGGATGTAAAAGGCAAGGATATCCTGGTTCTGGATGACATGATCGCATCGGGTGAAAGCGTCATCGAAGTTGCCAGAGAGCTGAAAAAGAGAGAGGCGGCAAGGATATATGTAGCTGCCACTTTCGGGCTTTTTTCGAACGGCCTGAAACCTTTTATCGATGCCGTTGAGCAGGGAATAATAACCGGGGTCCTTACAACAAATCTTGTATACCAGCCGGAGGAGCTTCTTAAGAAACCCTGGTATATATCCTGTGATATGAGTAAATATCTTGCTTATATCATAGACACCTTAAATCATGATTCTTCAATAAGCGATCTTTTAAGTCCAAATAACCGGATACAGTCGCTTGTCACCAGATATAAAAACGGAGAAGTGTTGTCTTAGTACCGAATTCCTTTATTCATTGATATAAGTCAGGAACTGATTACCCGCTGCTTCGAAAAGCTCTTTGGAGTCATTCATGCCTATGTGGTGGGTGGTTCCGGCGGACGGATCGTAGACCAGCGTGTTGTTCGTATCGTATCCCACTATAAGTACCACACCGTTCTCAGTTGCGGCAAGAACGGGACAGTCTTTCGAAACAAAGTACAGAACGTCCGAAAGTTCCACATCCCGCAGGGAAAGTGCATCTCCTTCTATATTTCCTTCGAGTATTCCCTCAGAGGAGAGCCCGTCCTGTAAAAGCTCATAGGAGGATGCTCCGGATCCGGCGTAGGAGAGCACTGCATCCAGGCAGGCGCTGAGCGAACCGTTCTCTCCGGAGCCTGAAAGTCCTGACAGCTCTTCTATATTGTGCTTGGTGTCACGGGTACCCTTCCTCCAGATGTAAGAGTTTTTCATGTTTAACACGATACCGGCTGAAGCGGAAGCCTCCTTCAGCGCCACAGACTCGTCGGAACCGATCGCTCCGATACCCCGCCCTTCATAAACTATATAGGCTTCGTCGTTTGCAGGTATATCAGAGGTGGCATCTATATGCCGGTCACCCTCATAGAGGGCAAGATCCGGAGTCAGAAGCTGCAGCCTGGAAACAGCTACCTCGTTTACAAGCTGGATCTCGGTTATTGTCTCCCGCTGCTCCGTAGCAGCGGTTATGATCTTATTAAGCGCATTTGTCTCGGCGGCGCTGCTCATGATCTGGTTTCCTTCTGTCGGACTGTAGGACAGGCCATCCTCGGAGCGTATCATACGGTCTATATATATAGTGGAGCCGTCTATTCTGACATCGGAAACGTAAAGCCCGGGTTCTTCATATTCCTTTTTTACAGTGCCGCGGCTTCCTGTGATCCTGAGGGAGGACATGGGAATAAAAGGCATCCCGAGGGCTGTTACGGTCTTGTCCGTAAGACGCATTTCACCCGAGATAAGATCCTCACCGATAAAGCCCAGAAGCTTCAGCTTACAGCCCGGATCCGCATGTATATCCGTCATGGATCCGTCCGACATGTCAATAAGGGTTATGGTATCTGACGAAGAACTGTCCCCCGAGCCCACTCCGACCGAGTCAGCGGCAATGAAAGCGCCGATCTTCCCGCTTTCTGAGGAGGCCGTACCGTCAAAGGCCACTCCCTGGGCTATGATTTCCGGGGATTTGCGCAAAACGTCTATACGGTAGATCGTTCCGTCGAGAAAGAGATAAAGATTGCCGTTATTGTCAACATAGGAAAGTCTTCGCACATTGGCGGCAAGGAGATCCGGTGATCCGCTGTAGGGGACGGAAAGCTCCTCCTCAACGAGATTCAGTGAGCTGTCATAGAAATATACTACGGCACAGATCTCACCTTCGTGATCGCCACGATTTTGATAGCCGTATACCAGAAACCTTACGTTTCCTCCTTCATCCACTGAGAGGATCTTTATGTCATGACCTCGATAGGTACAGCGTTCGTCATTATTATCCTGATCCTCAAAGGAGAAAACCCTCGCGATATGCGATTCTTCTGCTTTATATGAAAAGAGCGTCCCCTCGGTTACAAAGGCGATGGAGGTTCCGCCGTTGTTCTCCGCCAGCTGAAAATCCCGCTCATGGATCCCGAGGATCACCTTATCATTGGCAAAGGAGGATTTGCCTCCCGTGAAGATCTCGTTCATGGTCCGCTCATAATCAAGAAGGTACATGCGGTCATCCGAATATCTGACCCTGTAGTACTCGGAGATATTATAATCACAGTCCTTATTATCCACGCCGCAGATCATGCGGTAGGTGGTCATGAAGGATCCGATATCTCCGGCAACGTCAAGGACCCGGACCGAAGTGATCCCGCTTTTTTTCGGCTGAAGATCGCCCCAGGTCACCTGTTCGAAGCTTGAATGTATGTCCACGCGGGAATATGTTGAATTATCACCGGAAGAATCACTTTCGAGATAAGGCGCTATGATCTTTGCCGCTTCCTTGTCCATCGTCACGTCGGAAAAGCTCGTGACAAAAGTTATCATCTCCGGGGTATGAAGACTGTCATCGGATATCACGCGGGTATAATATCTTATACTGTCACCGCCTGAAAGGGTAAGGATCACGCAAAGGGAGTACTCTGTCTTTTCGCGGATAAGATCCTTGAGTCTGACAGTAGCATAGATGTCGCCGCCTTCCTCATAGTAGTCATAGATATCGTTGACTTCTATAAGCCGGCTCCCGTCCAGGGAGCGGACTTCGGCTGCAAGACCCGTGATATCGTTACCGTAGGGTTTAACCTTTATTCCGAGAGTCCTCCCCTCTCCGAGAGGTGACAGATCCGCGCGGTACCGGGAAAGATCCGGCTCTTCCTTAAGCCCGTGCATGGTATTTGTCTCGGTGCCGTTATACAAGGCGGAGACCACGGGCATGGTAGCTCCCCCGAGAGTGGTAGTCATGGTGGTGTTTCCGCTGCTCATGGTAGCGCTGAATATTATCGCTGCCACGATGAAGATCAGTATGAAGCTTGATATCCTTATAAGAGTTTCTCTCACGGTGTCAAAATCAACCTCTTTTAATTTAAGACGGATTGTTCCGTGCTTCGCACTTCCACAATCCGCCCCTCCATTCGCAATCCGTGGGGCCCCGTCCCCACTACTTGCTCATGTAGGGGGGCACCCAAATTAATTATCCCCACCGCAAGCAAGCTTGCGTGGTGCTAATTATTTTTGGTGCTTAAATCATAATATGATATAATGATTACGATTATCTTTCAATAAGGGAGGTAACTTTTCTTATGGTAAAAAAAGAGATGATAGCAATGCTTCTGGCGGGGGGCCAGGGCAGCAGGCTCGGGGTTCTGACAACAAACATGGCAAAGCCTGCGGTACCTTTCGGGGGCAGATACCGCATAATTGATTTTCCGCTGTCAAACTGTATTAATTCGGGAATAGATACGGTAGGGGTACTGACGCAGTACCAGCCGTTGAGGCTCAATACCCATATAGGCATAGGCATTCCCTGGGATCTGGACAGGAATATAGGCGGGGTCACGGTTCTGCCTCCATTTGAGCGGAATATAAACACCGACTGGTATACCGGAACCGCAAACGCCATATATCAGAATATAGAATATATGGAAAGCTTCCATCCCGAATATGTCCTGATCCTCTCAGGTGACCATATATACAAGATGGATTACGAGGTAATGCTCGACTTCCACAAAAAGAAGAACGCAGCCGTAAGCATTGCGGTTATGCCGGTTCCGATGGAAGAGGCTAAAAGATTCGGGATAGTGGTCGCAAATGAAGAAAAGCGGATAGAGGAATTCCAGGAAAAGCCTGAGCATCCCTCCAGCAACCTTGCGTCAATGGGAATCTACATCTTCTCCTGGGATGTGCTGAGAAAAGCGCTTATCGCAAACGCGGATCAGCCAAATCTTGACTTTGGGAAGCACGTGATCCCTTATTGTCATGAAGGAGGCGAAAGGATATATGCCTATGAGTTCAGCTCCTACTGGAAGGATGTCGGCACCCTGTATTCTTATTGGGAAGCGAATATGGAGCTTGTGGATATAATCCCCGAGTTCAACCTCTATGAGGAGTACTGGAAGATATACACAACTTCAAAGGCAGTGCCGCCTACCTATGTGGGAACCAGCTCCTATGTAGAGAGGACGATCACCGGAGAAAGAACGGGCATATACGGAAGGGTCTACGGTTCCGTACTCGGCAGTGACGTGATAATAGGAGAGGGCAGTGAGATCCGCGACTCCATAATAATGAACGGAGCCACAATAGGAAAGGGCTGCTATCTGGAGAGGGCGATCGTGGCAGAAGATGCCATGATCGGCGACAATGTGCACATGGGTGTAGGAGAAGAAAAGGAAAATGACACAAGACCCGATATATACAACAGCGGACTTGTTACCGTAGCGGAGAGAAGCTCCATACCCTCAGGGGTGACCATTGGAAAAAATACCGTGCTGTCCGGGGAACTTGTTAGAGAGGATTTCAAAAACGGAGTGCTGCCCTCAGGCGGGACACTCATAAAGGCAGGTGACAGAAGATGAGAGCTATAGGAATGATACTTGCCGGAGGCAACAGCAGGCGGATAAAGGAGCTTACAAAAAACAGGGCGGTGGCAGCTCTCCCGGTTGCGGGAAATTTCAGGAGCATTGATTTTGCGCTGTCATCCATGTCAAATTCACACATACAGAACGTGGCTGTCTTCACCCAGTACAACGCAAGATCCCTTACAGAGCACTTAAGCTCTTCGAAGTGGTGGGATTTCGGAAGGAAGCAGGGAGGTCTTACTATCTTTACCCCCTCCATAACAGATGATAATAATCTGTGGTTTCGGGGAACTGCCGATGCGATGTATCAGAATCTCTCCTTCCTTAAGAACAGCCATGAACCCTATGTTATCATTGCATCGGGGGACGGCATCTATAAGATCGATTATGCAAAGGTTCTGGAATACCACATTGAAAAGCAGGCCGACATCACCGTAGTGGTGCACGATATGGAAGAGGGCTTTAAAGCCGACAGATACGGCTGCGTGAAGATGAACAGGGACAACCGGATAATAGATTTTGAGGAAAAACCCATCGTCACAGATTCAAGGACGGTGTCCTGCGGGATCTATATCTTAAGAAGACGTCATCTGATAGAACTCATAGAAAAGTGCGCCGAAGAGGACAGGCATGATTTCGTGAGCGATATTATCGTAAGATACCGTGATATAAAGGGAATATACGGATATAAGCTGAAAACCTACTGGAGCAATGTAGCTTCCCTTGAAGACTACTACCGTACAAATATGGATTTTCTGGATCATGACGTAAGATGCTTTTTTATGAGGGATTATCCCGTGATATACACAAAGGCGGATGATCTTCCTCCGGCCAAGTTCAATATGGGCTCCCATATAAAGAACAGCCTTGTGGCTTCGGGCTCCATCATAAACGGAACCGTGGAGGACTCGGTGATCTTCAAGAAGGTCTTCATCGGCAGCAACTGCTATATCAAGAATTCCATCATCCTGAATGACGTGTATATAGCGGACAATTCCCACGTGGAAAACTGCATAGTGGAAAGCCACAGTACCATTCATGCGGATTACTACCATAAGTGTGAAAACGGCGTTGACGTAGTGTGTGAGATGGGAGAAAGATACATACTTTAATCATGTATATAATAGCGGGCCTCGGAAATCCCGGGGCAAAGTATGAAAACACAAGACACAACATGGGGTACAGGACAATCGATATCCTGTCCGATAAATGGGGCATAAAAGTTAATCTGGAAAAGCACAGATCCCTCTGTGGCAGCGGAATCATAGAGGGGGAAAAAGTCCTGCTCATGAAACCCCTGACCTATATGAACAGATCGGGAGAGGCTTTGGCGGAGGCTGTGCATTTCTATAAGACAGATCCTGAAAATGAGCTTATAGTTATCTATGATGATATCGATCTTCCGGCAGGCAGTATGAGAGTAAGGCCTAAAGGATCCGCCGGCGGGCATAACGGAATGAAGGATATCATAAAGCTGCTTGGCACGGATAATTTTACAAGGATCAGGATCGGGGTTGGAGCAAAGCCTCAGGGCTGGGATCTTGCCGACTGGGTTCTGTCAAGACCGGGGGAAGAGGATGAGGCACTTTTAAATGAAGTCCGGATAAGAGCCGCAGAGGCTGTTTCATCGATCATAACCCGGGGCGTTGAGCCCACCATGTCAGGGTTTAACCGATGAGAGCGCTTATTGAACCCATAAAGGAGCTTGGAATATATGACGACCTCGTAAGGTCCCTGAAAAAAAGCGGGATAACCGGGGTTACCGGACTGGTGGATTCTGCACGGACCATGTTTTCTTTTGCGCTGTCGGAAGGCAGGGCGCGTCTTTTGATCGCATCAGATGATATCAGAGCCAGACAGATAACAGACGAGGCATACCTGTATCACAGGGATGTTTTTTATTATCCCGCAAGGGATATGATGTTTTATCAGGCTGATCTTTCAGGAAATCTGCTTATAAGGGAGAGGATGAGGGCGCTGAAGGCGCTGCTTGAGATAAAGGATGTGACGATCGTTACAACCTTCGATGCCCTTATGGAAAAAACGGCTCCGGCGTCCCTTATAAAAGACAATATCCTGAAGATTTCAAAGGGAGATACCGTTGACATGGAAGATCTTTCAGAACGTCTTCTGGATCTGGGATATGAGAGACTGAGTGAAGCGGAGGAACCCGGCCAGTACGCCGTAAGGGGAGGGATCATAGATATCTATCCTCTGACCGCAGAGAATCCGGTAAGGATAGAGCTTTGGGGAGATGAGACGGACAGCATCAGGGAATATGATGCTTTAAGTCAGCGTTCCATAGAGAAACTGGACAGCGTCATAATATATCCCGCAACGGATATCGTAACCGACAGGGATATGAGACTTCATGCAAAGGTTAAGATAGAAGAAGAGGGCAAAAAGCTGGGGGAAAACCTTAGAAAAGCCATGAAGACCGAGGCTGCCTACAGGATGGAGCAGTATACGGCACAGACAACAGAAGCGCTGGCTCTTGATATGAAGATCAACATGTCGCCCCTTATAAGCTACCTCTATGACAGGAAAGAAACCCTGACGGATTATCTTAAGGGAAAGGATTGTTTTATCTTTATAGACGAACCTGCAAGATGCGAGGAGCGGGCGAATGCCGTCTGGCAGGAATGGTCCGACAGTGCTTCCCACCGTATAGAGGCAGGATTCATGCTGCCTGGAGAGGCAGAAGTCATGATCCCCGGTGAGAGCGTGTTTTCACATCTCATGTCCATGCCGGTCTTTGCATCCTCAATGATAAGCATGCATCATGAAAGCTATAAGTATATAGCGGATTTTGCGGTAAATACCCAGGGAATAAATTCATATAATAAAAGCTTTGACCAGCTGACATCGGATCTAGCAAGGTATAAAAAAAGAAGGAGCCGGGTGGTTATATTGTCCCCTTCCCACACAAGGGCGAAAAAGCTGACGGAAGATCTGACGGAACTCGATATAAACGCATTTTACAGCGAAGACGAAGACAGGGTGCTTTCGGGCGGTGAGATAATGGTATCCTACGGAAATCTTGCAAAGGGATATGAATTTCCTGACATAGGATTTGCCGTTATATCAGAGTCAGATATCTTCGGAGGCAGGGTCAGAAAGAAGCACAGAAGACACAGACATTTCGAGGGAAGCAGGATAGCTTCCTTTACGGATCTGACGCCCGGAGACTATGTGGTGCATGAAGCTCACGGTATCGGCATATACAGGGGTCTTAAGAGCATTGAGATAGGCGGGGTCACAAGAGATTATGTCCGTATCGAGTATGGCGGAGGAAGCTTTGTGAACGTCATAGCTTCAAACCTTGATTCCCTCCAGAAGTACGCGGATCGCGATACAGAGAAAAGGGTGAAGCTCAACAAGCTCGGCGGTGCGGAGTGGAAAAAGACAAAGAGCAGGGTAAGACAGGCTGTAAGCGGGGTAGCCAAAAAGCTGGTGGAACTGTATTCGGCAAGGGCATTGAACGACGGGTACGTTTATGGCCCGGATACGGTCTGGCAGCAGGAGTTTGAAGAGCTCTTTCCTTATGAAGAAACGGATGACCAGTTAAGCGCCATAGAAGAGGTAAAGGCCGACATGCAGAGCAGCAAGATAATGGACAGGCTGATCTGCGGAGACGTAGGCTTCGGCAAAACGGAAATTGCCATAAGGGCTGCTTTTAAGGCCGTACAGGAGGGGAGACAGGTGGCGATGCTCGTTCCCACCACCATTCTTTGCGAGCAGCATATGCAGACCTTCACCCAGAGAATGTCTGCCTATCCCTTGCATATAGAGATGCTGTCGAGATTCCGTACGCCGACACAGATGAAAAAGACGATAGCGGGGCTAAAAAACGGCTCTGTCGATATAGTGATCGGAACCCACAGACTGCTTTCAAAGGATGTGGGGTTCAAGGATCTGGGACTTCTCATAGTTGACGAGGAGCAGCGGTTCGGAGTCACCCACAAGGAGCGCATAAAGGAGCTCAGAAAGAACGTGGATGTGCTGACTCTTACGGCAACGCCCATCCCCAGAACCCTGCACATGAGCCTTGCGGGAATAAGGGATATGTCACTTCTAAGGGAGGCGCCCCAGGACAGGCTTCCCATACAGACCTTCGTCATGGAGTACTCCGGGGAGATGGTCAGAGAAGCAATATCCAGGGAGCTTTCAAGAAACGGACAGGTGTACTATGTACACAACAGGGTAAATGATATTGCGGATGTTGCCGCAAGAGTTCAGGAGCTCGTCCCGGATGCAGTCTGCGCCTTTGCCCACGGGCAGATGAATGAAAGACAGCTTGAGGACATAATGGTGGACTTTATCAGCGGAGAGATAGACATCCTGGTGTCCACTACCATCATTGAGACGGGACTGGATATTCCCAATGTGAATACGATAATCGTGGATGACTCAGAGCGGATGGGACTTTCCCAGCTCTATCAGCTAAGAGGCCGGGTAGGGAGATCCAACCGGACTGCCTATGCCTTCCTTATGTACAGAAGAGACAGGATCCTTAAGGAAACGGCGGAGAAGCGCCTGACGGCAATAAAGGAGTTTACGGATCTTGGCTCCGGTTTCAAGATAGCCATGAAGGATCTTGAGATAAGGGGAGCAGGCAACGTGCTGGGAGCCGAGCAGTCCGGGCATATGGCGGAGGTAGGCTATGATCTTTATGTGAAGATGCTGGATGCTGCCGTAAAAAAGGAAAAGGGTCTTGAGGATCCCGGGGATTTTACAACCTTCATAGATATGGAGGTTGAGGCTCTGATCCCGGATACTTATGTCAGAAACGAGAATATGAAGCTTGATCTTTACAAGAGGATAGCTGCATTGTCTTCGGAGGAAGAGGCTCAGGACATGAGAGATGAGCTTCAGGACAGATTCGGAAAGATCCCAAAGGGAACGGAGAATCTTATACGGATAGCGCTCCTGCGTACAAGAGCTCATGCGCTTTTTATAGAGAACATGAAGGTTGCAAAGGATGAGATCGATATGTCGATATATATTTCCGCAACGATAGATCCCACGAGGATAGCCCCGATGCTCTTAAGCTTTAACGGCCGTATGAGGTTTGTCACTACGGGAAAGCCTGTTTTTATCTACTCTCTTACACCTGAAGAAAGGGATCTTGAGGATAAGATGGATCTGGTGTCATCCGTCCTGGACGGGATGGAATCACTAACACATTGATAATATTCCCTTATATATGATAAAATAACGGGTCAATGCAATTTTGAAAACAAAGAGGCAGGAAAAGGTATGGACAGACAGAATCTGACACTGCTCACGGATCTTTATGAGCTTACTATGATGCAGGGCTATTTCAAGAATGAAAACGCCAACCGCACCGTGATCTTTGATATGTTTTACCGGACGAATCCGCTGGAGAGCGGGTATGCGGTAATGGCGGGACTTGAGCAGGTTATACAGTATATAAAGGAACTGAGATTTGAAAGCGAGGATATAGATTATCTCAGGAGTCTGGGGATCTTTCAGGAGGATTTTCTTGATTATCTGAAAGATTTCCGGTTCACCGGCTCCATCTGGTCGATTCCCGAGGGAGAAGTTATTTTCCCCAGGGAGCCCTTGGTGAAAGTCATAGCGCCCATCATGCAGGCTCAGCTTGTGGAGACCGCCATATTGAATATAATAAACCATCAGTCGCTTATAGCCACAAAGACCGCCAGGGTCTGCTACGCGGCCCGCGGTGACGGAGTGATGGAATTCGGCTTAAGGCGCGCACAGGGGCCGGATGCCGGAACCTACGGCGCGAGGGCAGCCATGATAGGAGGCTGCGTCGGAACGTCAAACGTTCTTGCGGGACAGCTATTTAATGTTCCGGTTAAGGGAACGAACGCCCATTCCTGGGTCATGAGCTTTCCGGATGAACTGACGGCTTTCAGAAAGTATGCGGAGATCTACCCCGACGCCTGCCTTCTTGTGGCGGATACCTATGATACCCTGAAATCCGGGGTGCCCAATGCCATAAAAGTCTTCAGTGAACTCAGGGACAAAGGCATACATCCGAAGCTGTACGGCGTACGGTTTGATTCCGGGGATCTTGCCTATCTGTCCAAAAAAGCCAGGGTCATGCTGGATGAAGCGGGCTTTACTGATGCCGTGCTTTCCGCATCAAATGACCTGGATGAATTCCTCATAGATTCCCTTAAGGTACAGGGCGCAAAGATCACAAGCTGGGGTGTCGGCACAAACCTTATAACCTCAAAGGACTGGCCGGCGTTTGGGGGAGTGTATAAGCTTGCCGGAGTGGTTAATGATGACGGAACCTGTACCCCGAAGATAAAGCTTTCGGAGAATTCCGAGAAGATCACGAATCCGGGGGATAAGAAGATAATAAGGGTTTATGACGAAGAGGGAAAGGTCAAGGCGGATCTTATCTGTCTTACGGATGAGGAATTTAACCCCTCAGAGGATCTGACGCTCTTTGATCCGCAGGAGCCCTGGAAAAGGACCCATTTAAAGGGCGGCACCTATACCATGAGGGAACTTATGATACAGGTCTTTGACAAAGGGGAGTGCGTATATACGTCGCCTTCCGTCATGGAAATGAGGGAGTACTGCAAGAAAGAGCTTGAAACTCTTTGGGATGAGACAAGGCGTCTGGTGAATCCCCACATGGTCTACGTGGATCTTTCCCAGAAGCTGTATGATATGAGGCTGAAGTTATTAGACGAGATGAGTTTAAAGTGACAAAAGTAATTGACACCACGCAAGCTTGCTTGCAGTGGGGGCAATTGCTTTGGGCACACCCTACATGAGCAAGTAGTGGGGGAGGGGCCCCACGGATTGCGAATGGAGGGAGGATTGTGGGAGTGCGAAGCACGGAACAATCCGTTTAAAAAGTGACTGAGGAGACAAATATGTATCAGAAGGTTAATACAGATCTGAATTTTGTGGACAGGGAAAAAGAGGTTGAGAAGTTCTGGAAGGATGAGGACATTTTCAGAAAGTCCATGGAGAGCCGTAAGGACGGTCCTACCTATACTTTCTATGACGGCCCTCCGACTGCAAACGGAAAACCTCATATAGGCCATGTCCTGACCAGGGTAATAAGGATATGATCCCAAGGTACCGGACAATGAAGGGCTATTATGTGCCGAGAAAGGCCGGATGGGATACCCATGGTCTTCCTGTGGAGCTTGAGGTTGAAAAGAAGCTGGGACTTGATGGCAAGGATCAGATCGAGGATTACGGTCTTGAGCCTTTCATTCATGAATGTAAGGAATCCGTATGGAAATATAAGGGCATGTGGGAGCAGTTTTCCGGTCAGGTCGGATTCTGGGCGGACATGGACGATCCCTATGTTACCTATCATGATGATTTCATCGAGTCCGAATGGTGGGCCTTAAAGCAGATATATGACAAGGGTCTTTTATACAAGGGTTTCAAGATAGTTCCTTACTGTCCGAGATGTGGGACACCATTGTCCTCCCATGAGGTGGCTCAGGGCTACAAGCAGGTTAAGGAGCGCTCGGCCATCGCAAGGTTTAAAGTCGTCGGAGAGGATAATAAATACATCCTTGCATGGACCACAACCCCCTGGACGCTTCCCAGCAACGTGGCTCTCTGCGTGAATCCGGAAGAGGAATACTCCGAGATAAAAACAAAAGACGGCTATACATATATAATGGCGAAGGCTCTTGCGGAAAAGGTGCTGGGTGGAGAAGATGCCCCAACAGCGCCCTACGAGATAATAAAAACCTGTAAGGGAACGGATCTTTGCGGGATCGAATACGAGCCATTATTCTCCTGCGCTGCGGAGGTGGCTGCAAAACAGCATAAAAAAGCCCATTTTGTGGTAGCCGATAATTACGTCACCATGGAAGACGGTACCGGAGTTGTACATATAGCTCCGGCTTTCGGTGAGGACGACGCCAGAGTCGGACGGGAGAATGACCTTCCCCTGGTGCAGCTCGTTGACGACAAGGGAAACATGACGGAAGAGACACCTTTTGCCGGAAAGTTTGTAAAGGATGCCGATCCGGAGATAATAAAGGATCTGGATAAAAGGGGCCTGCTGTTCTCGGCGCCGAAATTCGAGCATGACTATCCTTTCTGCTGGAGATGTGATACTCCTCTTATATATTATGCAAGAGAATCCTGGTTCATAAAGGTCACTGAAGTTAAGGATCAGATGATCGAGAACAATAAAAAGATTAACTGGATCCCCCAGAACATCGGAACCGGAAGGTTCGGCGAGTGGCTTAACAACATCCAGGACTGGGCGGTATCGAGGAACAGATATTGGGGCACGCCCTTAAATATATGGGAATGTCCGGATTGCGGAGAAAGACTCTCCGTAGGATCCAGGGAAGAACTCTTTAAGCTCACGGGACTTGAAGAAGCAAAGACCGTCGAGCTCCACAGGCCGTTCATAGATAAATTTGAGATAAAATGCGAAAAATGCGGCAGTATGATGAAACGGGTGCCCGAGGTTATTGACTGCTGGTTTGATTCGGGAGCCATGCCTTTTGCCCAGCATCATTATCCGTTTGAGAATAAAGAACTTTTCGAGCAGCAGTATCCGGCAGCTTTCATATCAGAAGCTGTGGATCAGACCAGGGGATGGTTTTATTCCCTCCATGCGGAGTCCACGCTGCTCTTTGGAAAACCCGCTTATGAGAACGTCATAGTGCTGGGGTTAGTCCTTGATGAGGACGGAAACAAGATGAGCAAGTCCAAGGGTAATTCGGTGGATCCCTTTGAGGCGCTCGACAGGTTCGGAGCAGACGCCATAAGGTGGTATTTCTATATTAATTCAGCGCCCTGGCTTCCCAACCGGTTCCATGACAAGGCGGTGGTTGAGTGTCAGAGGAAGTTCATGGGAACTCTTTGGAATACCTACGCTTTCTTTGTTCTCTATGCCAACATAGATGAATTTGATGCCACAAAATACAGCCTGGAGCCTGAAAAGCTTCCGGTCATGGATAAGTGGATCCTGTCAAAGCTGAATTCCTGCGTGAAATCTACCGACGGGTTCCTGAATGATTATAAGATCACTGAGGCGGCAAAGTGCCTTCAGGATTTCGTGGACGATATGAGCAACTGGTATGTAAGGCGTACAAGGGAGAGATTCTGGGCTTCGGGGATGGAGCAGGATAAGATAAACGCCTATATGACGCTCTACACCTGCCTTGTTACCATATGTAAGGCAGCAGCTCCCATGATCCCGTTCATGACGGAGGAGATCTACAGGAATCTCGTGCTGTCCATAGCGCCTGATGAGCCCCGGTCGATACATCTCCTTGATTATCCGGTGTGCGATGAGAGCCTTATCGATGAAGAGCTTGAAAAGAATATGAAGGAAGTCCTGGACATAGTGGTTCTCGGAAGGGCTGCAAGAAATGCGGTTAATATAAAGAACAGACAGCCTATAGCCAAAATGTATGTAAAGGCAGAAGATACGGTTTCGGATTTCTATACAGACATAATAGCTGATGAACTGAACGTCAAGTCAGTGGAGTTTTCCGATGATGTGCGGGGCTATACAACCTATACCTTTAAGCCCCAGCTTCGGACCGTAGGACCTAAATACGGAAAGCAGCTTCAGGGAATAAAAGACTACCTTGCGGGAGTTGACGGCAATGAAGCCATGGACACCTTAAATGCCGGCGGGGAGCTTAAATTTGATGTGGCAGGTACTGAGGTCGTGCTGGGAAAGGATGATCTTCTCATCGAGATGACCTCTAAGGAAGGCTTCGTGGAGCAGGGGGATAATAAGATCACGGTAGTGCTCGACACAAATCTTACCCCCGAACTCATTGAAGAAGGATATGTGAGGGAACTCATATCCAAGATACAGACAATGCGCAAGGAGGCCGGATTTGAGGTTATGGATCTTATAACGGTCTATGAAAAGGACAACGAGACCCTTGCAAAATATCTGTCCGATAACCGGGACTTTGTGCTTAAGGAAGTCATGGCTACGGACATAGTGACTGACAGTGCGGACGGTTATACAAAAGAGTGGGATATCAACGGCGAACACGTTACGCTCGGCGTAAAAAAGAATTGAAAAGGAGACGACATGTTAGCTGCAAACACAAATTTTGACAAAGAAGGATTTAAGAAAGAAGTTAAGGAGCAGGTAAAGGTGCTCTACCGCAAGACCCTGCAGGAGGCAACCCCTCAGCAGGTCTTCCAGGCGGTCTGCTATGCGGTCAAGGACACCATAATAGACAACTGGATGAAGACCCAGAAGGCTATGGATGCCCAGGATCCCAAGACAGTTTACTACATGTCCATGGAGTTCCTTATGGGAAGGGCGCTGGGCAATACCCTTATAAATCTCTGCGAGTTCAAGGAGGTTAAGAAGGCCTTAAAGGAGCTGGATATCGATCTTAATGCCATTGAGGATCAGGAGCCGGATGCAGCTTTGGGAAACGGAGGTCTCGGAAGACTTGCTGCCTGCTTCCTTGATTCCCTTGCAACCCTGGGGTATCCCGCCTACGGATGCGGCATAAGATACAGATATGGAATGTTCAAACAGAAGATCAGGGACGGGTATCAGATGGAGATTCCCGATGACTGGCTTAGAGACGGCAATCCTTTCGAGCTTCGCAGACATGAATATAAAAAGGAAGTAAAGTTTGGCGGCTACGTAAGGGTTGAGACCGATGAAAAGGGAAGGAATAAATTCATTCAGGAAGGCTATCAGTCGGTAAATGCCATACCGTATGATATGCCCATAGCCGGCTACGGCAACGGGATAGTCAATACCCTCCGCATATGGGATGCGGAGCCTGTAGAGTGCTTTGAGCTTGATTCCTTTGATAAGGGAGACTATCACAAGGCAGTAGAGCAGGATAACCTGGCCCGCAATATAGTTGAGGTTCTTTATCCCAACGACAATCACTACGCAGGAAAGGAACTCAGACTTAAACAGCAGTACTTCTTCATCTCTGCCTCCGTACAGGAAGCGGTGGCTAAGTACATGAGAAAGCATGATGATATCAGGAAGTTTGCGGAGAAGAACGTCTTCCAGCTTAATGATACCCATCCGACAGTTGCGGTACCCGAGCTCATGAGAGTCCTCATGGATGATTATAACCTTACCTGGGATGAGGCCTGGTCCGTAACTACAAGAACCTGCGCCTATACCAACCATACCATCATGAGCGAGGCATTGGAGAAGTGGCCGCTGGAGCTTTTCTCCAGACTGCTGCCCCGTATATATCAGATAGTGGAAGAGATAAACCGCCGTTTCTGCCTGCATATCGCCGAGAAATATCCCGGTGATCAGGAAAAGGTCAGGAAGATGGCCATAGTCTATGACGGACAGGTACGCATGGCAAACCTTGCGATCTGCGCAGGCTTCTCCGTAAACGGTGTTGCAAGGCTTCATACCGAGATCCTTAAGAAGCAGGAGCTTAGGGACTTCTATGAGATGTTCCCCGAGAAGTTTAACAATAAGACAAACGGCATTACCCAGAGGAGATTCCTGCTGCACGGTAACCCGCTGCTTGCAGAATGGGTAACTGACCATATAGGACCTGACTGGATCACGGATCTTTCCACCATCAAGGGAATGGAAACCTATGCCGAGGATCACAAGGCTCAGAAGGAGTTCATGAACATAAAGTACAAGAACAAGGAGCGCCTTGCTAAGTACATCCTGGAGCACAACGGAGTGGAGGTAGATCCCAGATCGATCTTTGATATCCAGGTAAAGAGACTGCATGAGTACAAGAGACAGCTTCTGAACATTCTGCATGTCATGTATCTTTACAATAAGATAAAGGCGAATCCCTCAATGGAGTTCACCCCCAGGACCTTCATATTCGGAGCAAAGGCAGCTGCAGGCTATAAGATAGCAAAGCTTACCATAAAGCTCATAAACAGCGT
This sequence comes from Lachnospiraceae bacterium, assembly GCA_017417105.1. Taxonomy (GTDB): domain Bacteria; phylum Bacillota; class Clostridia; order Lachnospirales; family Lachnospiraceae; genus NK4A144. Next base: position 36,465 of record JAFPZU010000108.1, read on the forward strand.
TGCCGATGTTGTAAATAACGACGCATCCATTAACGGAAAGATAAAAGTCGTATTTATAGAAGACTACAGGGTATCAAACGCCGAGATCATATTCGCTGCGGCGGATGTATCCGAGCAGATATCCACAGCTTCAAAGGAAGCATCCGGCACCGGAAACATGAAGTTCATGCTCAACGGAGCGCTGACTATTGGAACCATGGACGGAGCCAATGTTGAGATGGCGGAAGAAGTCGGTGAGGAAAATATGTTTATATTCGGAATGTCTTCGGATGAGGTCATTAATTACGAAAATAATGGCGGCTATGATCCCATGAGCATCTTTAACAGCGATCAGGAGATCAGGGATGTGCTGATGCAGCTTATTAACGGATTCTATTCAAAGTCGGATCCGGAGCTCTTCAGGGATATCTACAACTCGCTGTTAAATACACAGTCCACCTCAAAGGCAGACACCTACTTCATCTTAAAGGATTTCCGCAGCTATGCAGAAGCCCAGGAGAAGGTGGAAGAGTGCTATAAGAATGAAAAGGAATGGGCAAGGAAAGCCATTCTTAATGTAGCTGCAGCCGGGAAGTTCTCGTCAGACCGTACTATACAGGAGTACGTGGATGAGGTCTGGCATCTGGATCAGATAGAGCTGAAAAAGGCAAGCGGCAGAAAGAAGTAGGAGTAAGACCCTATAGGGACGAAGTCGAAAAAACTTCATAATCTGATCCGGGGGCTCGCCATCATTGACTTGCTCTTGCTCGCAGTCTGTATAATACTGTTCTCCAAAGCTCTGGATTATCAGAAAGAGAATGCAAGACTTGCACAGAAAAACGAGGATCTGCAGGTTTCGCTGAATCGCATTGCAGGAGTAAGCACCGGATCAGACCTGCCCGTGGAAAACCTTGATGTTGATGAGATGATCGAAGCAGAGGAGAACCGTCAGGAGGAGTCGATGGCGGATCTTTCCGATGCGAACGATATGAAGGCTCTTATCAGGGAATACGCCGAACAGGGCAAGAGCTTTATCTCGACCTTAAAGGCTGTTTTTTCGGATCAGTTCGTGCTGGCGGACGAGGGAAGGTTCTATTTCAAGGATATAGATCCTACCCTTCGTCCTTATTCCTATGACAGCTCACTGATAGAGCTTTCGTCTGACGGCATCATCTCCTATGATGATGAAACGGCGGAGGTGACCTACGGAATAGATGTTTCCCAGTATAACGGGGAAATAGACTGGGAGACCATGAAGAATTCGGAGAGCAGACCGGACTTCGTGTATGTTCGCCTTGGGATCAGGGGATATCAGTCGGGGAAGCTCGTGCCTGACACGCAGGTGTCCGCAAACCTCATAGGAGCCAGGGACACGGGAGCCGAGGTTGGCGTATACTTTGTGACCCAGGCGGTGAACGAGGAGGAAGCAAGGGAAGAAGCCCGGTTCGTAATAGAGACTCTTTCGGATAACAGCATAGATCTTCCGGTAGCGCTTGACGTGGAGAAGGTGGAAACCTATGACACCGAACCCAGGACAAAAAACCTGAGCCCGGAAGATTACACCAAAAATGTCCTGGCTTTTGCAGATGAAATGGATAAACTGGGGCATGAAACAATAATCTACGGAAATGGAAAGAGCTTCATGCTGATGATGGACGTTTCCATGATAGATGATATGGGCAAATGGTTTGCCGATTACGTGGCAAAAGACGATTACATACCGTATTTCCCCTATGACTTTTCGATATGGCAGTTTACCAGCCAGGGAAGAGTGCCGGGGGTTACGGGAGACTGTGATCTAAATATTAAGATCGTTAAAACAGAATAGGCTTACCGGATGAGAAGGATCGGAATATCGGGCGCCACAGGCGCCATAGGACTGGCGCTTATAGAAAAATGCATTGAAGAAGGCGTTGAGGTTTACGTTTTTTTAAGAAAGGATTCTGAAAGGGCAGGACGCATACCGGAGCATCCTTTGGTGCATAGGGTCCGGTGTGCCCTTGATGAGATGAAAGATCTTGATATTACGGGTATCCCTGAACTGGATGTTTTTTATCATCTTGCCTGGATGAAGGCTTTTGGGGCGGAAAACAGAAATGATCTCCATACCCAGACAGCAAACATAGATTATGCAATAGATGCAGTAGAGCTGGCCGAAAGGCTTTCCTGCAGGCGGTTTATAGGAGCCGGATCCCAGGCGGAATACGGAAGAAAAGACGAGGCATTAAAACCTGAAACTTCCTGCGAACCTGAAAACGGATACGGTATCGCAAAGCTTGCCGCAGGGCAGATGACAAGACTTGAGTGTGAAAAGAGGAGTCTTGAGCATATCTGGATAAGGATACTCTCTGTCTATGGTCCGGGTGACGGGGAAAGGACACTGGTATCTTCCGTTATAAAGGATGCTTTAGAAGGGCTTGACCCGCAGTGCACGAAGGCAGAACAGATGTGGGATTATCTTTACAGTAAGGATGCAGCGGAAGCATTGTATCTTGCAGGGTGCGACGGTGTACCCGGCAAGACCTATGTCCTTGGAAGCGGAAGCGCCAGGCCGCTCAGATCATATATTGAGGATATCTGTGACATCTGCGCTGATATTACGGGAAAAAGGGTGAGTCCCGAATACGTAAGACCCTACGGGGATAAGCAGGTAATGTATCTTGTGGCAGATGTCAGTGATCTGAAAGAAGATACCGGATTTGAGGCAAAGACTTCGTTTGAAGCAGGGATCAGGGAGACAGTGAAGTTTATGCTGGAGGAAAAAGATTGAAGGTAGTATTGCTTGCAGGGGGAAAGGGCACCAGGATATCGGAGGAGAGTCAGTTCAGGCCGAAACCCATGATAGAGATCGGGGGCAAGCCTATCCTTTGGCACATCATGAAGGAGTACTCCTGGTACGGATTCAATGAATTCGTGATCTGCGCAGGCTACAAGCAGGAATATATCAAGGAATGGTTCAGCCAGTATTTCATTAATTATTCCGATGTTACTTTCGACTATACCGGCGGAGAACTTACGACTCTGGTTCATGACGAACATATAGAGCCCTGGAAGGTTACGGTGGTGGATACCGGACTTGATACCATGACAGGAGGCCGGGTGAAGCGGGTTCAGAAATACATCGGAAACGAGACCTTCATGCTGACTTATGGTGACGGAGTCTGTGACGTAGATATTTCAAAGCTCCTTGATTTTCACAGAGAGAATAAAAAGACAGCTACCCTTACTGCAGTTTTAAGGGAAGAGGAAAAGGGAGTTCTGGACATAGACGAAAATAATTCCGTAAGATCCTTCAGGGAAAAAAGATCCGCTGACGGAACTCCGATAAACGCAGGATATATGGTGCTGGAGCCTAAGATCTTTGAGTATATCGAGGGAGACGGAACCGTGTTTGAAAGGGATGTCCTTGAGAGCCTTGCGACCGGGGGCGAGCTTATGAGCTACACCCACAGAGGCTTCTGGCAGTGCATGGACAGCGCAAGGGAAAAGGCCATACTTGAAACCATGATAGAAAACGGCAGAGCGCCGTGGATACATTACTGATATGAGCGAGAAGGAAGCAAGAGAAAAGATCAAAGAAATGGTAGCCAGGTACTACCATGACTATAAGGAGCCCGAGCAGTCTAAGGATGATTTCAAACCCGGGGACAGGATAAGCTATGCCTCCAGGGTATTTGATGAAAAGGAAATGCTTGCCCTTACGGATGCAATGCTTGATTTCTGGCTTACTACCGGGAGGTTTTCGGTAGAATTCGAAGAAAGCTTCGCAAAGTTCCTGGGGGTTAAGTATGCCCATCTTGTAAATTCCGGATCAAGCGCAAATCTCATAGCTTTCATGATTTTGACAGCACCCGAGCTTGGTGACAGACGGGTTAAAAGAGGTGATGAAGTCATAACGGTGGCAGCGGGATTCCCTACTACGATATCTCCCATGCTGCAGTATGGCGCCGTACCTGTTTTTGTCGATATGACCGTGCCGCAGTACAACATAGACGTATCAAAGCTTGAGCAGGCTCTTTCTAAAAAGACAAAGGCGGTATTTCTTGCCCATACATTGGGCAACCCTTTTGACATAAGCGCAGTAAAGACGTTTTGTGATAAGCACGGACTATGGCTCATAGAGGACAACTGCGACGCGCTTGGATCTTCCTACACGATGGATGGAAAGACACGGTACACGGGAACCTGGGGAGACATAGGAACCTCCAGCTTCTATCCTCCCCATCATATGACCATGGGTGAAGGAGGAGCGGTTTATACGGATGATCCCCTGCTTCACAGGCTGATCTTATCCTACAGGGACTGGGGCAGGGACTGCATATGCCCTTCGGGAAAGGACGGGGTCTGCGGTCACAGATATGACAGACAGATGGGTGAGCTGCCCTTCGGGTATGACCATAAATATACCTACAGTCACATGGGATACAATCTGAAGGCTACGGATCTCCAGGCTTCCATCGGAGTGGAACAGCTGAAGAAATTCCCGTCATTTATAGAAAGAAGAAAGCATAACTGGAAATACCTTTATGACAGGCTTAAGGAAGCAGGGGCGGAAGAGAAGCTGATACTTCCGATGCCCTGTGAGAATTCCGATCCCTCCTGGTTCGGGTTCCTTATATCTGTTAAGGATGAAGCGGAGCGTACAAGGAATGATATCGTAAAGTACATAGAAGATCACAACATCCAGACAAGGCTTCTCTTTTCCGGAAATCTTATAAAGCATCCCTGCTTTGATGATATAAGAGGTACTGATGCCTACAGAGTCGCCGGGACTCTTGAGGTCACGGATTATATAATGGAGCACAGCTTCTGGGTGGGAGTATATCCCGGGATGACGGATGCGATGCTTGATCATATGGCTGATACCATACTTCGCGGAGCAGGATGCAGATGATGAGTGAAGAAACAGGGAAAAAGATAAGTTTTATGATCCCCTGCTATAACGAGCGGGAGAATGTGGTTCCCATGAGCGAAGCCATAGTTAAGCTTATGGAACAGGAACTTTCATCTTATGATTACGAGCTTATATTCATCGATAACTGCTCGGATGACGGCACCAGGGATCTTCTGCGTACTATCTGCGCCGGGAATAAAAAGATAAAGGCGATCTTCAATGCAAAGAATTTCGGCCAGTTCAATTCCCCTTATCACGCCATGTGCCAGACAACGGGAGACTGCACAGTGTCCCTTTGCTGCGACTTCCAGGATCCGGTGGAGATCATACCGGAGTTTGTAAAGGAGTGGGAGAACGGCTATAAGATAGTCTGCGGCATCAAAGCTACAAGCAAAGAAAATAAGATAATGAGGTTTTTAAGAACCTGCTACTATAAGCTGATCCGCAAAATGTCGGATGTGGAGCAGATAGAGCATTTCACCGGATTCGGACTGTACGACAAAAGCTTTATAGAAGTGCTGAAGACTTTAGACGATCCGGCGCCTTTTATGAGAGGGATAGTAGCGGAGCTTGGCTACAAGCGCAAGGATATTCCTTATGAGCAGGCAAAGAGGGCTGCGGGAAAGACGCATAATAACTTCTTCACTCTCTATGATGCCGCAATGCTCAGCTTTACCACTTATACCAAGATGGGGCTGAGGCTTGCAACGATCACCGGCTTCATCCTCTCGATCTTAAGCCTCATCGTTGCGATCGTATATCTTGTAATGAAACTCATCTGGTGGGACAGGTTTGTGGCAGGAATGGCGCCGATCCTTATCATGGTGACGGTTTTGGGATCGATGCAGCTTTTCTTTATAGGATTTTTAGGGGAATATGTGCTTAGTATCAATAAACGCGTGATGCACAGACCCCTTGTCATCGAAGAGGAAAGGATAAACTTCTGATGGGTAAAAGATATCTGCTGGACTGCACGCTCCGTGACGGAGGATATGTAAACGACTGGCAGTTCGGACATGACAATATAGTAAACATCTTTGAAAGGGTGGCAAGCTCCGGGATCGACTATATTGAGACCGGGTTCCTTGACGACAGACGTCATTTTGATATAAACAGAAGCATCTTCCCGGATACTGACAGCGCGGAGCGGATATACGGCGGGCTTGAAAAGCGGACCGCAGAGGTTCTTGCGATGATAGATTACGGAACCTGCGAGCTGTCCAATTTAAAACCCTGTGAAGAATCCTTTATCGATGGCATAAGGGTGATATTTAAGAAAGAAAACCTTCTTCCGGCCATGAAATTCTGCAAAAAGATAAAGGCTATGGGGTACAAAGTTTTTTCCCAGCTGGTATCCATAACGAGCTATTCGGACGAGGAATTGCTGGAAGTCACAAAGATCGCAAATGATATAGGCCCCTATGCGGTATCCATAGTCGATACCTACGGACTCTTAAATCCGGCCGAGCTTACCCACATAATGGGGGTACTGGACGGAAACCTTGATAAG
>JAFPZU010000109.1 GCA_017417105.1 Lachnospiraceae bacterium
CAATGCCGACAATATCGGTGATAAGGAGATCCTGGTGGTAAGCTTCGGGACTTCTTTTAATGACAGCCGTACCGAGGATATTGGCGGTATCGAGAAGGCCATTGCGGCAGCTTACCCCGACTGGGCGGTAAGAAGGGCTTTCACTGCGCAGATAATCATCAACCATGTGCAGGCAAGAGATGAAGAGTTCATTGACAATATGGATCAGGCCCTTGACCGCGCAGTAAAGAACGGAGTTAAGGAGCTCGTAGTGCAGCCCACCCATCTTATGCACGGCGCCGAATATGATGAGATGGTTGAAAGGGTGGAAGCTTATAGGGATAAGTTCGAAAAGATCTATATTTCGGAGCCCCTTTTAGGTGAAGTCGGCTCTGACGCCGCAAGCATCAATGAGGATAAAAAGGCGGTTTGTGAGGCTGTAGTTGCGGAAACCGTTGCAGATTCCTCTTTTGATTCCTTAGAAAAGATGGACGCTGATAAGACAGCCATTGTCTATATCGGACACGGTACATCCCACACCGCTAAGATCACGTATTCACAGATGCAGACCCAGATGAACGAGCTTGGATATAAGAATGTATTTGTGGGCACCGTTGAAGGAGAGCCTGAAGAAACAGCCTGTGAGAACATCATAGAAGCCGTTAAGGGTGCAGGTTATACAAAGGTCATCATGAGGCCTCTTATGGTTGTGGCCGGAGACCACGCCAATAATGACATGGCAGGGGATGATGAGGATTCCTGGAAGAGCATATTTGATGCCTCCGGTAATTTTGAAAAGCTTGACATGCAGATCGCAGGCCTTGGCAGGATCAAGGATGTTCAGGCGAGATATATCAAACATATAGAAGAGGCGTTAAAGTAAGATGAGAAAAAGATTTTTAAGTATTGCCCTTATCCTGTCTTTATTTGCATTACTGCTTTCAGGCTGTGCTAAAGCTAAAAAGACCGCAATAGAAGACGGAGTATATCTGGCCTCCTTTGACACGGACGGTTCCATGTTCCATGTGAACGAGACCTGGAAGGGGAAAGGGATACTCACTGTAAAAGACGGAGAGATGATGATACATATCGTCATGCCCTCCAAAAATGTGCTGAATCTGTTTTACGGCCTGGCTGAAGATGCAAAGAAGGACGGGGCGGTACTCATAGACCCTTCCGTTGAGGAAGTCACCTATGAGGACGGCACAAGCGAGGAGGTAAATGCCTTTGACGTTCCGGTACCGGCACTCAATGAAGAGTATGATGTGGCACTTATCGGAAAGAAGCAGGTGTGGTATGACCATAAGGTAAAGGTTTCGGATCCGGAGCCTTATGAGGCCGGCGATGAAACGGACAAAGAAGCAGAGGGGACTTCCCATGCGGAAGGCGGAATGACAGCGGAGGTAACTCTTACAGGGGGCACCGGCAAAGCGAACGTCACCTCTCCCGCAAAGGTCAGGGAGGAAGACGGAAAGATAATTGCCACAGTGGAATGGAGCAGTCCCTATTATGATTATATGATAGTGGAGGGACAGAAGTATGAGAGAGTCAATACGGAGGGCAATTCCGTGTTTGAAATACCCATACCCGGATACAATGA
>JAFPZU010000110.1 GCA_017417105.1 Lachnospiraceae bacterium
CTAAGGATGATACTCCCGTGAAGAACGGCAAGAACTACAAGCTTCGGATAAAGACGACTCTGACTGCCGCGCCTGATCTGGATACCGTATATCAGGATGTGACAGTGACTCCGAAACAGATAATACCGGAAGTTAAGACAACTCCGGCCAAAGCCACGGTCTTTGTAGGTGGGGATGAGGCGGCAAGAACTGTAAGCATCCTTGTGAAACAGAAAGCAAAGAAACCCATGGATGCAGTGATCGAAGGCGCTGACTTTGCCAAAGGAACCTCAAAGTCGATGAAGGAGGCGTTCAAGGTATCCTATGCACAAGTGACCGATGCCGAAAAGGATGAAGATAACGACTATGTACTGGTGACTCTTGAGAAACCTTCACTCGTGAAGCCGGGTACAACCTATACCTTAAATCTTGTAACTATCTACGAGGGGCAGGCTGTTGATACCACCGGTAATAAGATAAAACTTGAGGTCACGGTGAAGAACTGATGATTCCGATGTGTACTTATTAAACCTGATTATAAGATCCGGCGCGGATAAAACTGCGCCGGATTGACTTTTTCATGGCAAAACGGTATCATTGCTTTTGTTTGGTTTTAGGATGGATGGAGGGCTTATGCAGAGTAAGGTTTTCCAGCTGCTCGTTGATAATACTTCGGGCGTGCTGTCAAGGATATCGGGGCTTTTTTCCAGAAGAGGTTATAATATCGAGAGTATTACCGCAGGAACCACAGCAGATCCCAAGTATACAAGGATCACGATCGTGGCTACGGGAGATGACGAGATCTTAGAGCAGATAGAGAAGCAGCTTCGAAAGCTTACCGATGTCAGGAATATAAAGGAGCTTGAGCCTGACAGATCCGTATACAGGGAACTTGCAATGATCAAAGTAGAGACCGACAGCCCCGACAAGAGGGTTCAGGTCGCCTCCATCGTGGATATGTTCAGGGCGAAGGTCATAGATGTGGCGGACGATTCGCTGATCGTTGAGATCGTCGGTAATACCCAGAAGGTTGACGCCTTCATCCGCATTATGGAGGGCTATGGGATACTGGAGATCGCAAGGACCGGTATCGCCGGACTTTCAAGGGGTACGGAGGATATAGTACAGCTTCCCTGAAAAGTATAATAAGCTTATGAACCGCTGATGCTCATCCTGCCGAAAGGAAAGAAAACATAGTACCGAAGGCGGACGGAGCGTGCGGTATATAAGGATATATCATTCAATAATAAATCATGAAAGGACATTTGAAAATGGAAAACGCAAATTTCGAGAATCCGATCTTTTATCAGAATGACTGCAATCTGTCTCTTTTAACTGACAAGACAATAGCCATAGTAGGCTACGGCAGCCAGGGACATGCGCATGCCCTTAACCTCAAGGAATCAGGGTGCAATGTCATAATAGGTCTCTATGAGGGATCAAAGAGCTGGAAAAAGGCTGAGGAGCAGGGACTTAAGGTCTTCACTACGGCTGAGGCTGCAAAGAAGGCGGATATCATCATGATCCTGATCAATGATGAAAAGCAGGCGAAAATGTATAAAGAAGATATAGAGCCCAATCTGGAGCCCGGTAATATGCTGATGTTTGCTCACGGATTCAATATCAACTATAAGCTCATCGTTCCTCCGAAGGATGTGGACGTTACGATGATTGCTCCCAAGGCTCCCGGACATACCGTAAGAAGCGAGTACCAGGCTGGAAAGGGTACACCCTGTCTTATAGCCGTATATCAGGATTACACAGGCAAGGCTAAGGATATGGCTCTGGCATATGCTGCAGGTATCGGCGGAGCAAGAGCCGGAGTTCTTTGGACCACCTTCAAGACGGAAACCGAGACTGACCTTTTCGGCGAGCAGGCAGTGCTTTGCGGAGGCGTGTGCAAGCTTATGCAGACAGGCTTTGAGGTGCTGACAGAGGCAGGCTATGATCCCAGAAATGCGTACTTCGAGTGTATCCATGAGATGAAGCTTATCGTGGATCTTATCTATCAGTCAGGCTTTGCAGGCATGAGATACTCGATCTCAAACACTGCCGAGTACGGCGACTATACAACAGGACCCAAGATCATAACCGACGAGACCAAGAAGGCCATGAAAAAGGTTCTTGCCGACATTCAGGACGGAACCTTTGCAAAGGACTTCCTGCTTGATATGAGCGAAGCCGGAGGACAGGTACATTTCAACCAGATGAGACGTATTGCTTCAGAGCATCCTTCAGAGAAGGTCGGCGGAGAGATCAGGAAGCTTTACAGCTGGTCTGACGAGGATAAGCTTATCAATAACTGACAACCTTACGACATATTATAACGACAATCGGGCGGTGATCGCCCGATTGTTTTTGGTTGACATATATGATAAAATCCTAGGGTTAATGATTTTTCGACTAAAGGAGAGTTCAAGATGGGAATGACGATGTCGCAGAAGATACTGGCGGCTCACGCCGGATGCCCTGAGGTAAAGGCGGGGCAGCTTATCGAGGCGGAGCTTGATCTGGTGCTTGGAAACGATATAACGACGCCGGTTGCCATAGGGGTTATGGATTCGTTTAAGAGTGACAGCGTTTTTAATAAGGACAAGATCGCTCTTGTCATGGATCACTTCATACCGAATAAGGATATAAAATCAGCGGAAAACTGCAAATGCTGCAGGGAATTCGCCGCTAAGCATGAGATCACAAATTACTTTGACGTCGGGAAAATGGGAATAGAGCATGCGCTCCTTCCCGAAGAAGGGCTTACGGTTGCAGGAGACCTTATAATAGGCGCCGATTCCCACACCTGTACCTACGGAGCTTTAGGCGCTTTCTCAACGGGCGTGGGTTCGACCGACATGGCTGCCGGTATGGCTACCGGAAAGGCCTGGTTTAAGGTACCTGAAGCCATAAAGTTCAATATAACGGGAAAGAAAGGAGAGTTTGTATCCGGTAAGGATCTTATTCTCCATATCATAGGGATGATAGGAGTCGACGGGGCTTTATACCGCTCCATGGAGTTTACAGGAGACGGGATAGAAGACCTTAATATCGACGACAGATTTACGATAGCGAATATGGCCATAGAAGCCGGAGGAAAGAACGGCATCTTCCCCGTGGATGCCATCGCGGAAGAATATATGAAAGCCCATGGCAAAAGGCCTTATAAGGCGTATGAAGCAGACGCTGATGCTGAATATGCAGAGGAATACACCATAGACCTTTCCGAACTGAAGTCAACGGTTTCCTATCCACATCTTCCTTCAAATACGAAGACCATTGATGAGGCGGCAGGAGACCATATAAAGGTTGATCAGGCAGTGATAGGAAGCTGTACCAACGGACGTATATCCGATCTTCGTGTTGCCGCAAAGCTTCTTAAGGGAAAAAGTGTGGCAGACGGTGTGCGCTGCATAGTGATACCCGGAACCCAGAAGATATATCTTGAGGCGTTGGAGGAGGGTCTTATTAAGACCTTTATAGAAGCCGGAGCCATTGTCTCAACTCCGACCTGCGGACCCTGCCTTGGGGGATACATGGGAATCCTTGCGGCAGGAGAAAGATGCATATCGACAACGAACCGGAATTTCGTAGGGCGCATGGGACATGTGGATTCGGAGGTTTATCTCGCAAGCCCCGCAGTTGCCGCGGCGTCAGCCGTTACCGGGTTTATTACCGATCCCCAGGAGGTGGCATGATGGAAGCTAAGGGAAGAGTGTTCAAATACGGCGATAATGTGGATACGGATGTGATAATCCCTGCCAGATATCTTGCCATACAGGATAAAAAGGAACTTGCCTCCCACTGCATGGAGGATATAGATAAAGAGTTTGTAGGAAAGGTTAAGGCAGGAGACATAATGGTGGCCGGAGCAAACTTCGGATGCGGCTCCTCCAGGGAGCATGCGCCGATGGTGATCAAAGAATCCGGGGTGTCCTGCGTTATAGCAAAGACCTTTGCCAGAATTTTTTTCAGAAACGCGATCAATATCGGACTCCCTATCATCGAATGCACCGAAGCCTCGGAAGGAATAGCGCCCGGGGATGAGGTAGAGATAGATTTTGACAGCGGGAAGATAACGGATATCACTACCGGAAAGAGCTATCAGGGAACTCCTTTCCCGGCTTTCATGCAGGGGATAATAAACGCCGGCGGTCTTGTTAATTATATCAACGAGGGTTAATAAATGAACATTTTTCAGGCGATAATCCTTGGGATAATACAGGGTCTTGCGGAATTTCTGCCGGTGTCATCTTCGGGACACCTGGCTATCATGCAGAATCTTCTTCATGTAGAAACCGATACCGGAATGCTTTTTGATGTGCTGCTGCATGTCGGCACTCTTACATCGATCTTCATTGTTTTCTGGAAGGATATCGTAAAGCTGATCATAGAGTTTTTCGGTATAATAGGAGATTTTTTCAGAAGATTCAGAGATCCCAATCTTATCGTTTTAAGCTCCGGATACAGGAGATTCGTACTGCTTATAATCGTAAGCTCGATACCTACGGCAATAATAGGATATATGGCAAGGGATTTTGTGGATTATGCATCTTCCACACTTCTTCTTCCTGGAATAGGCTTGATAATCACCGCGATCCTGCTCTTTGTCTGTGACAGGATAGGTGACGGACGCAAGGGAATAAAAAAGATATCTTATCTTAACGCTTTTGAGATAGGTATGGCGCAGGGAGTTGCGACCCTTCCCGGAATATCAAGAAGCGGTGCCACAATAGCAGTAAGTCTGATGCTTGGGATCAAGAAGGAAACGGCAGTCAAGTATTCTTTCATCATGTCCATTCCCGCAGTTTTAGGAGCCACGCTTTTAGAGCTTAAGGATGTGTCTGATGCGACGATAGAGGTAGGGACAGTGATATCCTACCTGATAGGAATGGTAGTTGCGGCAGTAGTCGGATATTTCGCCATCAGGGTCATGATAGGCGTTGTACGCAGGAAGAGATATCTGTACTTTTCGATCTATTGTCTGATAATAGGTCTTATTGCCGTGGCAGGACATTTTATAACAAAATCATAGCGGGCATTTCACGTTTATCAGTATACGGTTTAACGTGAAATGGTATAGTGAAGCGATAAATGGCGGAAGCAAAAAAGAAGACAACAGCAAAAAACAGCAAAAAAACTGATACAGCAAATAAAACAAACAAAAGAAAGAGTACCGGTAAGAAGGGAGCCTCAAAAACCTCCGCAGGCAGGGCAAAAAAGGGCACCCAGGAACATGACGTAACCCTGCCGAAGAGAAGAGAAAGAGCATCTTCCGAAGGGTACAGTCCTGCGTCCGAAGCCGGAATCCTCATACTGCTTGCTGTATGCGTGCTTTTATTCCTTTCCAATTTCGGAGTCATAGGAGCTGTCGGAAATGCTGCGGCGTCCTTTCTTTTCGGACTTTTCGGATCCGCAGCGTATATCTTTCCTTTCGCCCTTTTCTTCTCTGTAGTGATGCTTGTGGCAAACTTTGCAAACAGAGAGTCGGTGGTAAAGACTGTAATGATATGGCTGTCATTTCTTATCATCGGCATGTTTTTTGCCATGGCCTGGAGCGGTGATTTTGAGACCAGAAGATCAAGCTTTGCCGGAGATCCTTTTTTCAGATACGGAATGGAACAGAAAAAAGGCGGCGGCCTGATCCCCGGACATTTTTATGCTTTTATGTCGGATGCTTTGGGATCCTTCGGAACCATCATCCTCATGATAACCGTCCTTATAATCTGCATCGGCATGCTGACGGGAAGATCGATAATAAAGCTTATAAAGGAAAGCTCAAGAGAGGCTGCCGATTCAATAGTTGACGGCATTGAGATCAGACAGGAGGAAGCAAGGAGAAACAGGCGTAAAAGAAGACGTAGCGAGGGCATACATTACGGAAGACCTCAGGCTACGGGAGATGCAATATCAAGGCTTAAACTCAGGGACGATGAGCCTGAATCCGATGAGATGAGGGAGCTGTCCTCCAAGGAGATGGAAAGCCTTGATGACATGGATCATTTGCTTGAAGAGAGAGTTAAGGCGATGGAGTCAGCAGATGACGGGACTTTGGCATCAGGCAAACCACAGTATGATAAGGAACCTGAGCCGGAACCTTATTATGAACCGGAACCTGAGCCCGAGCCGGAGATTATTTACGAACCGGAACCTGAACCTGAACCGGAGCCTGAACCTCAGATCATAAGGAGACCGGAGCCTGTAAGAAGGACTGAGCCGGATTCTTTTGAAAAGAAGACGCCTGAGAGGACAACGGTAAAACGTAAGGTTGCCTCCTCAAAGCTTCCCGAGGGGATAGTGCCGGAGGACGGTGAAGTATCTGATTACCGCCTGCCTCCCATAAGCCTCCTTCATGAAGGAAGCAAAAAGAAGAGAAATGCTGAAAGGGAGCACCGGGAGAAACAGAAAAAGCTTCATGACACCCTTTCAAGCTTCGGAATAGAAGTAGAAATGACCGAGGTCAGCGAAGGACCCACGGTCACAAGATATGAGATGCTTCCTGAGCCCGGAGTAAAGGTTTCAAAGATAGTCGGACTTACGGATGATATAAAGCTTGCCCTTGCGGCAGAGAGCATAAGGATAGAAGCTCCGATCCCGGGAAAGAGCGCGATAGGAATCGAGGTCCCGAACGCGGAGAATACACCGGTCATGCTAAGGGAACTCATTGATTCCCCGGAGTTTAAGAATTCGAAGTCTAAAATATCCTTTGCCGTAGGCAAGGATATAGGCGGGAAGCCCGTGATATTCGATATAGCGAAGATGCCCCATGTGCTTATCGCGGGAGCAACGGGAGCCGGTAAGTCGGTATGTATAAATACGATAATAATGAGCATCCTTTACAAGGCAAAGCCGGATGAAGTAAAGCTCATGATGATAGATCCCAAGATAGTCGAGCTTTCGATCTACAACGGGATACCGCATCTTATGACAAACGTTGTGACCGATCCCCAGAAGGCTGCGGGAGCCCTTAACTGGAGCGTCATAGAGATGGATCGAAGATACGGGGAATTCGCAGAGCATGCGGTCAGGGATCTTAAGGGGTATAATGCCATGGCTGCAAAGCAGGGGCTGCCTTTAATGCCCCAGATAGTGATCATAGTCGATGAGCTTGCCGACCTTATGATGACAGCCAAGTCCGACGTGGAGACGGCTATCGTCCGTCTGGCGCAGAAGGCAAGGGCTGCGGGAATGCACCTTATAATCGCGACCCAGAGACCGTCGGTTGATGTCATTACGGGACTTATTAAAGCTAATATGCCAAGCCGTGTGGCCTTTACGGTGACGTCCGGTACTGATTCAAGGACCATCCTTGATATGGTGGGTGCCGAGAAACTTCTGGGAAAAGGAGACATGCTGTTTTATCCCGTGGGTGCTCCTAAGCCTTCCAGGGTACAGGGAGCCTTTGTATCCGATGAGGAAGTTGAGCAGGTCGCGGAGTTTATAAGAGCCCAGAAGAAGGAAGAGGAAAAGCAGGAGGATATCGCATCCGAGATAGAGAAGGTTCAAAGCAGCGGCGGAGGATCCGCAAAGGGAGCGCCCTCAGCTTCAGGGCAGGGGAGCGCTTCGGACGGAGAAGACGAGATGTTCATGCAGGCTGCGGAATATACGGTTAATCTCGATAAGGAGACTGTATCCATAGGGCTTTTGCAGAGGAGGTTCAGGCTTGGCTTTAACAGGGCTGCAAGAATAATGGACAGGCTCTCCGAGGAAGGCATAGTCGGAGAAGAGATGGGAACCAAGGGACGCAGAGTCATTATGACTCCCGAGCAGTTTGAGACATATAAGGAGGAGAACGGTTGAAGACGGATATAGAGATAGCTCAGGAAGCGACTCTTTTACACATAAAGGATGTTGCGAAAAAGCTTGATATCCCGGAAGACGGTCTTGAGTTTTACGGGAAATACAAGGCAAAGATCTCTGATGAATATATAAGGTCGCTTACGGGAAGGCCTGAAGGGAAGCTTGTTCTTGTTACGGCAGTTAATCCGACCCCGGCAGGGGAAGGCAAGACAACCCAGACCATAGGCATAGGCGAAGCCATGGGAAGGCTTAATAAGAAGGCTGTCACAGTGCTTAGAGAGCCTTCCTTAGGTCCCTGTTTCGGTATAAAGGGCGGCGCTGCAGGAGGCGGCATGGCACAGGCTGTTCCCATGGAGGATCTTAATCTTCACTTTACCGGAGACTTTCATGCCATAACCTATGCAAACAATTTATGCGCGGCTTTGCTTGATAACCACATCCAGCAGGGAAATGAGCTTAGGATAGATACCAGAAGGATAGTGCTTAAAAGATGTCTTGACTTAAACGACAGGGCTCTCAGAAATGTGGTCATAGGGCTTGGTTCGAAAGCTGACGGCTTCGTCAGGGAGGATCATTTTACCATAACCGTGGCTTCCGAAGTAATGGCTGTATTCTGCCTTGCTTCCGATATGGATGATCTAAAGAGAAGACTATCTGAAATGATAGTAGCCTATGATCTTGACGGCAATAAGGTTACGGCTTCCGATATCAAGGCTGTAGGCGCAATGGCGGCTCTCCTTAAGGATGCAATAAAACCGAACCTTATACAGACCCTGGAGCATACTCCCGTCATAGTCCACGGGGGACCTTTTGCCAATATCGCCCATGGCTGCAATTCGGTCATTGCAACAAAAACCGCCCTGAAGCTTGCGGATATAGTAATAACGGAAGCGGGCTTTGGCGCAGATCTTGGAGCAGAGAAATTCTTTGATATAAAATGCAGGATGGCAGGTCTTGTTCCTTCGGCGGCGGTGCTTGTTGCAACCGTAAGGGCAATAAAATATCACGGCGGGGTTCCAAAGGATGAGCTGAAGGATCCGGATGTAGAAGCTTTGAAAAGGGGAATAGTAAATCTCGGAAGGCATATCGATAACCTGAAAAAATACGGAGTGCCTGTTATAGTAACCCTCAATGCTTTTGATACCGACAGCGAGGAAGAAAAGGCCTTTATCAGTGATTTCGTAAAGAAAAAAGGGTGCGAATTTTCTTATTCCAAAGCATGGGGCGAGGGAGGAGAAGGAGCCCTGGATCTTGCGGAAAAGATAATAAATGCGCTTGATGAAGAAAAAGCGGACTTTAAGGTACTGTATCCTGATGAAATGTCAATAAAGGAAAAGATAGAAACAATAGCCCGGGAGATTTACGGGGCAAAGAATGCAGATATTTCGGCAAAGGCATTAAGGGAAATAGAAGCCATAGAGAAGATGGGATGCGGGAGTGTACCTGTCTGCATGGCAAAGACGCAGTATTCCTTTTCGGATGACCCGTCGCTTTTAGGGGCGCCGGAAGGCTTTACCTTAAGGGTACGGGATGTATATCTTTCGGCAGGTGCCGGTTTTGCGGTAGCTCTTACCGGGGATATAATGACGATGCCGGGACTTTCAAAAAATCCTGCGGCTTATGATATCAATGTGGGAGACGACGGAAAGATAAGAGGGCTTTTTTAATGGCTAAGATAATAGACGGAAAAAAGATATCCCAGGAGATTAAGGATGAGATAAAAGCTGAGATAGAGAGGGATGGCATAAAAGCCTGTCTTGCGGTCATAATTGCAGGTTCTGATCCGGCCTCCCAGGTGTATGTGAAGAATAAGAAAACCGCCTGCGAATACTGCGGGATAAGATCCTTATCCTACGAGCTTCCTGAAGATACAAAAGAAGATGAGCTTTTGGCGCTCATAAAGAAGCTGAATGAAGATCCTGAGGTTGACGGTATCCTGGTGCAGCTTCCCGTGCCGGAGCATATCGATGAAGACAGGATCATAGAGGCAATTGATCCTGCAAAGGATGTGGACGGTTTTTCAAGAAGATCCGTCGGAGCTTTGAGCATAGGGAGCAATGGTTTTGTTTCTTGTACTCCGGCAGGTATAATAGAGCTTTTGAAGCGAAGCGGCATAGAGATGGAGGGGAAGGAATGTGTGGTCATGGGGAGATCCAATATAGTGGGAAAGCCCATGGCGATGCTGATGCTCAGGGAAAATGCCACGGTGACCGTGGTGCATTCAAGAACCAGGCATATAGAGGATATATGCCGAAGGGCTGATATACTGATAGTGGCTATAGGAAAACCCAGGATGATAACCCACGACTATGTAAAAGACGGGGCAGTTATAATCGATGTCGGGATACACCGCCTTGATCCCGGGAAAAACGGCGGAAGGAAACTGTGCGGAGATGTGGATTATGAAGACGTGGAACCCCTTGCTTCATACATTACCCCCGTTCCCGGAGGCGTAGGTCCCATGACCATAGCCATGCTTATGAAAAACGTGCTTAAGTCTGCAAAGGAAAAATAAGAATGCAGTGTCCGAAATGCGGAACAGATATCCCGGAGGGTAAGCTTTATTGTCCTTCCTGCGGTTATGCCGTACAGATCGTACCGGACTATGACGCTGATCTTGAAGAGAATCTCAAAGACGTAGGAAGCGATATAGCCGGATCCGTAAACAGGATAGATGTAGAAGAAAACGGCAAAACCGAATATGATAAGGATGCCTCTACCAGGGAGATACCCATGGTTAAAAAGGAGGAGGTTCCGGAGATAGTAAGGCAGCAGGCGATTAAGAATGAATTCAGGGAAAGAGTCATCACCATCGCCATAGCGGGGATCTTTTCTCTGGTTTTGATATATATTGCCATTGTTGCTTCAAAGAGTATGTCGAGCGGATCCTTTGTACCGCTTGATGCCGTTGATAAGACAGTAAGCGGAGCGTTGGCTGCAGGAATCGAAACAGATAACGACCCTTTAAGGAATACGGTCGATGTGGAGCTTCCGGAGGATACGGTTTCGGGAAATGAGGCGGCAGACGAAGAGGAAGAAGAAACTCCAGAAGTAAAAGAGTCGCTTAGTATAACTCCGGAATCCGGTAAATATACTAAACCTGAAAACATAAAGGTGCAGGTAAACGGCGCGGGAGAGGCTGATTTTACAGGGGTTATATACTATACTACAGACGGTTCCGAGCCTGATGAGGAGTCAAAGGTATATAAGAACGAGCTTCCCATGCCTGTTGGGAAGAGTCTTTATTCCTTCAGACTGCTGGACAGCGCCGGAAACCTTGGCGAGAGCGTTTTAATGGAATATGATCTTCAGTATGCCGGAGCCTGCTCCACGGTGGATGCCGCAAACCTTATAATAGCGACACTAATAAACCACGGGGCTCTTATCGACATATACGGACATGTACCGGGGTCGCTTGGAGCCTATACCTATAAATGTTCGTCGATGATAAATGCTGACGGAAGGACATATTTCCTCATACCTGAAAGCTATGAGGAACCCGGGGGCAGAAAAAAAGTCACCGGCACGATATACGCGATAGATGCGGAAACGCTGCAGCCTTTTAAGGCTAATAAGAGCGGCGACGGCAGGTATTCCTTTGAAGCTTTTTAGTTAACTGGAGGGCAGAAATGAAGCTACTGGAAAACAGGATCTTAAAAGACGGAAGAGTGGCAGGCAAGGACATCTTAAGAGTGGACACCTTTATTAATCACCAGGTGGATCCCGAGCTTATGCAAAAATGCGCGAAGGATTTTGCCTCGCATTTCAAGGGAAAGGGTATCACGAAGGTGGTCACCATAGAAAGCTCAGGGATATCTCCTGCGGTATTTACTGCGCTTGAGATGGGGCTGCAGCTTGTGATACTGAAAAAGCAGCCCTCGAAGGTCTTAAACGATGATCTTTATCAGACGATGATAACTTCTTTCACGAAGGGAACGAATTACGAGCTTACCCTTTCCAAGGAGGTAATAAGTGAGAACGACCATGTACTGATAATAGACGACTTTCTGGCAAACGGTGAAGCAGTGACGGGTGCCGTGAGGCTTCTTCGGATGGCTCATGCCACGGTAGCAGGCGTGGGAGTGCTTATAGAGAAGGCTTTCCAGCCGGGATGCGATAAGATAATGGATGCAGGCTTTGAGGTATATGCCCTTGCCCGCATAGGTGATATGTCAAAGGATGAGATAAAGTTTATTTAAGGATGAGGATATGAAAAAGGTAGTAAAGTTTGGAGGAAGCTCCCTTGCCGGAGCAAAACAGTTTGAGAAAGCAGGTGAGATCATATGCTCCGATAAGGACAGGAGATACGTGATCCCCTCTGCTCCCGGAAAGAGGGATGATAAGGACAACAAGGTAACGGATCTTTTATACAAGGCCTATGCCCTTGCGGAAGAGGATAAGGACTTTTCGGAGGTCTTTTCGGAGATCGAGGAAAGATATAACAGCATAATTATGGGCCTTGGTCTTGAAATAAGGCTTGATAAAGAGTTTTCCGAGATAAAGGAAAACTTTAAGAATAAAAAGGGAAGAGATTATGCAGCGAGCAGGGGAGAATACCTTAACGGCATGCTCCTTGCCGATTATCTTAAGTTTACTTTTGTGGATGCGGCGGAAGTCATATTCTTTACTGAAGAAGGGGTCTTCGATTCGCAAAAGACCTATAAGGTAATGCATGACAGGCTTGAGAACATCGAATACGCTGTAGTACCCGGCTTCTATGGTTCTAATCCCGACGGAAGCATCAGGACTTTTTCAAGAGGGGGCTCGGATGTCACGGGATCTATAGTCGCAAGATCCGTAAAAGCTGATGTTTACGAGAACTGGACGGATGTATCCGGATTTTTCGTGGCGGATCCCAGGATAATCGTCGATCCCGAAAATATCGAGATGATAACCTATACGGAGCTGAGGGAGCTTGCCTACATGGGCGCTTCGGTGCTTCACGAGGATGCGATCTTCCCTGTAAGGAGAGAGGGTATCCCCATAAATATCAGGAACACCAATAAGCCTGAGGACAAGGGCTCCTGGATAGTCCAGAGTACGGGACAGAAATCCAGATTTACCATAACGGGCATAGCCGGGAAGAAGGGCTTTTGCTCGGTGAATATTGAAAAGGATAAGATGAACTCCGAGGTGGGCTTTGGAAGAAAGGTTCTGCAGGCTTTTGAAGATAATGAGATCTCTTTTGAACACATGCCCTCCGGAATAGATACCATGACGATAATAGTTCATCAGGATGAGTTTATTGAAAAGGAACAGAGCGTTGTTTCGGAGATCAACAGGCTTACTCATCCCGACAGCATAGACATAGAGGCGGATCTTGCGCTGATCGCCGTGGTGGGTCGCGGAATGAAGTCGTCAAAAGGTACTTCGGGCCGGATATTCTCGGCGCTTGCCCATGCGAATGTAAACGTTAAGATGATAGATCAGGGCTCGTCCGAGCTTAATATCATAATAGGCGTAAAGAATGAAGATTTTGAAAATGCCATAAGAGCCATATATAATATCTTCGTTGTGGCGCAGCTTTAAAAACGAAACCGTTCAACATACATATAAATAGTGAGGAGGATTTGATGTTTAAGATTTTGGAAGCTGAAGTTCTGGCGGATAAGACCTACCGGATGGTAGTTGAAGCGCCGAACGTGGCTCATTCCTGTGAGCCGGGACAGTTCCTCATCGTAAGATGCGAGGAGGAGAGTGAGAGGATAGCGCTTACTATCTGTGATTATGACAGGGAGAAAAACACTGTAACCATCGTATTTCAGACGATAGGAGAATCAAGCTACAAGATAGCGGAAAAGAAGGCAGGAGACTTCTTTGAAGATGTTGTGGGTCCTCTTGGAAATCCAGCGGAATATGTGACAGAACCAATAGAGGAGGTCAGGAAAAGACACTACCTTTTAGTCGGCGGAGGGCTCGGCACCGCGCCTGTATATCCTCAGGCAAAGTGGCTTAAGGAGCACGGAGTGGACGTGGATGTCATTATCGGAACAAAGAATAAGGACACCCTCATAATGGAGCGGGAGATGATCGAGGCGGTAGGAGAGGATCACGTGTTTGTAACTACCGATGACGGCTCCTATAAAAGACACGGCATGGTCACTGCGGTAATAGAGGATCTCGTAAAGAATGAGGGCAGGAAATACGATAAGTGCGTATCCATAGGTCCCATGATCATGATGAAGTTCTGCGTGAAGCTTACAAAGGAGCTTGGTATTCCCACCATTGTTTCCATGAATCCCATAATGGTTGACGGAACGGGAATGTGCGGAGCCTGCAGGCTTATCGTTGGAGATGAAGTGAAGTTTGCCTGTGTGGACGGACCGGAATTTGACGGTTTTCTGGTTGATTTCGATCAGGCTATGAAGCGCATGAAGCTCTACAAGACAGAGGAAGGCCGCAGACTCCTTGAATATCAGGAGGGAAACACCCACAAAGGAAACTGCGGGAATAAGTAAGGAGCGGGTAATTATTCTGAACAGTTACAGGATCGGGAGGTTTATATATGTCGATTGAAGTGGATATGATGAAAAAGGTTCCGGTTTCCGAGCAGGATCCCAAGGTTCGGGCAACGAATTTTGATGAGGTATGTCTGGGATATACGGAAGAGGAAGCCATGGCGGAAGCCACAAGATGTCTTCAGTGCAAGAATCCCAAATGCGTTGAGGGATGTCCCGTAAGCATAAATATCCCCGGCTTTATCGAAAAGATAAAGGAGGGGGATCATAAGGCAGCATATGAGATCATAGGGGAGGCAAGCTCACTTCCTGCAGTGTGCGGCAGGGTCTGTCCTCAGGAGACCCAGTGTGAGGGTGTCTGCATAAGAGGCATAAAGGGAGAGGCGGTCTCCATAGGAAAGCTTGAAAGATTCGCTGCCGACTGGGCCGGGAAGCAGGGAATAAAACCTGTAAAGAAGGCGGACAGCAAGGGACAGAAGGTTGCAGTAGTCGGTGCCGGACCCTCGGGACTTACCTGCGCCGGAGACCTTGCCAAGATGGGCTATGAGGTCACTATATTTGAAGCGCTCCATAAGGCGGGAGGAGTCCTTGTATACGGTATTCCCGAATTCAGGCTTCCCAAGGACGAGGTAGTTGCAAAAGAGATAGAAAATGTAAGATCTCTGGGGGTTGAGATAAAGACTGACTATATCATAGGCCGTTCCGAAACCATTGACGAGCTTATTGACAGGGAGGGTTTTTCAGCGGTTTACATTGCTTCGGGAGCCGGACTTCCCATGTTCATGCATATACCGGGGGAGCAGGCCTTAGGGGTTTATTCCGCAAATGAGTATCTGACAAGGGCAAATCTTATGAAGGCCTACAGGGAAGACTATGATACACCGATAAATACCGGAAAGAAGACGGTCATAGTAGGCGGCGGAAATGTTGCAATGGATGCTGCCCGTACTGCCCTTCGTCTGGGATCTGACGTGACCGTTGTGTACAGAAGATCCGAAAAGGAACTCCCGGCAAGAGCCGAAGAGGTACATCATGCCAAAGAGGAGGGAATAAAATTTGCCCTGCTCACGAATCCCGTGGAAATATTAGAGGATGAGGAAGGATTTGTTAAAGGCATAAAGGTAATCAAGATGGAGCTTGGAGAGCCTGATGAATCCGGAAGAAGAAGACCCGTTGAAGTTAAGGGTTCGGAGTTCGAGATAGAGTGCGATACGGTCATAATGTCCCTTGGCACAACTCCCAATCCTCTTATCTCAAGCACTACAAAGGGGCTTGATACCAATAAGAGAAAATGCATCATAACTGATGAGGATACAGGAGCTACCTCAAGAGAGGGAGTATATGCCGGCGGCGACTGCGCCACGGGCGCTGCTACCGTCATCCTTGCAATGGGTGCGGGAAGAAAGGCAGCAAAGAGCATTGACTTATATTTAAGCGGGAAATAAGTGATGACACTTCATGACAAGGCGAAGGATTTAAGATCATCGGGCTACGCCCTGACAATCTGCGGAGGAGCAGGGCTTTTGGCCATGCTCCTTGTGATCGGAGGACTTATCCCCATAAGTCTTGCGGGGATCTTCGGTATAATCACCAAGATCGTTATGAGCTTTCTTTTTGCAGTTTTTCTTATTATGGGCATCCTGTCCTTTAAGAGGGCAAAGCTTGTCTTTGCGGATGCGGAAAGGGAGAGGGAAAAAAAGAAGGATATTAAATCCTGGTTTATTAAAACCTACGATGCAAAGGCCATAGATGATATCCTTAATTCCGATTCCGAGGGAAATGACCTTTACTATGAGCGGATCGACCTTATAAAGGATAAGATCTGCGAGCGGTTCATGGATGTCGAGGATGCTCTTATGTCGGAGCTTACTGAAGAGATCTATACGGAGCTTTTTGAGGAGCAGCAGTAATGCTCCATGTAACGAATATAAGCTGCGGAAAGCTTAAGGAAAAGTATTTAAGGGATGCTGCATCAGAGTATAAAAAAAGGCTTTCGGGCTATGTTCTGCTTACGGAAAGGGAGCTTTCCGACGGCCCCGATATGTATGCGGAAGCCGAAAGAATAAAAAAAGCCCTTCCGGAGGGAGCCTTTATCATTACCCTTGAGATAGAAGGAGAGGAATACACTTCAGAAGGATTTTCGGATAAGCTCCGGGAGCTTATGAACGAAGGGATAAGTCATATCTGCTTTATAATAGGCGACTCGGACGGACTCGCAGAGGAAATAAAGGACAGGGCAAAGCTTCATGTGAGCTTTTCCAAAATGACCTTTCCCCATCAGCTTATGCGCGTGATACTTCTTGAGCAGACCTACAGAGCCTTTAAGATAATGAAAGGGGAGCCGTATCATAAATGAACTTCATAAATACCATCGAAAAAAAGAGAGACGGTGAAAAGCTTTCAAGGGCAGAGATCAGGGATTTCATAACAAGATATGTATCGGGAGAGATCCCTGATTATCAGGTATCGGCTCTTCTTATGGCAATCTACCTGAGAGGATGCGATGAAGAGGAAACATTCGAGCTTACCATGGCAATGGCTGAGTCGGGAGATATGGTCGATCTGTCCGGGATCCCCGGAATAAAGGTTGATAAGCATTCAACCGGCGGGGTCGGGGATAAGGTAACAATAATAGCAGCCCCCATCGTTGCGGCCTGCGGAGTACCGGTTGCCAAGATGAGCGGCAGAGGACTGGGCTTTACGGGAGGCACCCTTGACAAGCTGGAGTCCATACCGGGTTTTGTTGTGGGACTTAAAGAGGAAGAGTTTATTACACAGGTTAAGGAGATCGGCTGTGCCGTTATCGGACAGACGAAAAGTGTGGCGCCTGCGGACAAGCTTCTCTATGCATTAAGGGATGTTACCGCCACTGTGGGATGCGTGCCTCTTATAGCATCCTCCATCATGAGCAAGAAAATAGCATCAGGCAGCAATGCGATAGTAATGGAGGTGACCTACGGTACCGGAGCTTTCATGAAGGATGAGGAGTCGGCAAAGGCGCTTGCCCGTACCATGAATGACATAGGGAAAAGGGCAAACCTTAAGATGGAAGCGGTCATAACCAACATGAACGAGCCTTTGGGATATGCTGTAGGAAATTCCCTTGAGATAATAGAGGCGATAGAAGCGCTTAAGGGGAATATGGCACCGGATGTCATGGAAGTGATAGCAGAGGTCACCGCGGATATGATAATCGCAGGGGAGAAGGCAAAGGATTCCGAAACGGCCGTGAATATGGCAGAAGAGGCTTTAAGATCCGGAAAAGCTCTTGAAGTTCTTCGGAAAATGATAGAAAAACAGCACGGGGATCCAAGGGTAATAGATGATTATGATCTCTTCCCGAAGGCCAGGGTAAAGAAAGAGGTAAAGGCAGCAGAGGACGGGTATCTACGGGTTACTTCCTGCGCCGGAATAGGGGAATGCGTAAAGATCCTTGGCGGAGGTCGGATCACAAAGGAGCAGGAGATAGATCTTTCCGTCGGACTTATCATGAAGGTTAAAGACAGGGAAAAGGTAAATAAAGGGGATGTGATCTGCGAAATCTATGCTTCAGATGAAAAAGACGCCGCAAATGCCGAAAGACAGTACCTTGACTCTGTTAAGATTTCTGAAAAGGAAGGACATTGGCATCCCCTTATCTATACGCTGAATGACTAGGATCATAGATATAAAAGAGTATGGCAATGAGGCCATACGTGAGGTTACAGGCTCCTTTGACAGAAATATAAGTCATATTGAAAAAGAACTTGATATCCTCATAACGATAAGATCCGGCTGCATCTTTATCGAGGGGGACGAAAGAGCGGTATCAGAGGGAGAGAAGGTAATAAAAGAGCTTTTGATGCTTGCCGGTAAGGGAGAAACGGTTGATGATCAGAAAGTGACCTATACAATGGACAGCATAAAGGATGCGTCGGGAGAATTCATTACATCTGTAGACCGGGATGTTATCTGCCACACGGTACAGGGGAAGCCTGTGAAGCCGAAGACCGTAGGACAGAAGAAATATGCCGATGCGATAGATAAAAACATGATAGTCTTCGGCATAGGGCCTGCAGGTACGGGAAAAACCTATCTTGCCATAGCAAAGGCCGTGACCGCCTTTAAGAAAGAGGAGATATCGAGGATAATCCTTACAAGACCTGCGATAGAAGCAGGTGAGAAGCTTGGGTTTTTGCCGGGAGACCTTCAGAGCAAGATCGACCCGTATTTAAGACCGCTCTATGACGCTCTTTACAGCATCATGGGAGCAGAGGCTTTTCAGAAGAATATGGATAAGGGACTTATAGAGGTCGCGCCTCTTGCATACATGAGGGGAAGAACCCTGGATAATGCTTTCATTATCCTTGATGAAGCCCAGAACACGACACCGGCTCAGATGAAGATGTTCTTAACGAGGATAGGCTTTAGCTCAAAGGTTGTCGTAACAGGGGATAAGACCCAGAAGGATCTTGCGGAGGGCACCGTCTCGGGACTTGACGTTGCTGAGAGGATCCTTGGAAAGATAGACGATATTGCATTCATCACACTAACGGCTAAGGATGTAGTAAGACATCCGCTGGTTCAGAAGATAGTTAAGGCGTACGAGGAATATGAAGTCAGACAACAGTCCGGAAGAGAATCAAAAAAGCGAAGAGCCGGAGATAAAGACAGAAGCAGAAACAGGAGATGAGACCTTAAAGGACAGCTTAAAGGTATACATTTTTCTGCCTGTTGTGATCCTTTCAGTGGTGTCTGCCGCGGAGATCTTTATCCTTCAGCAGTCAGTTACGGGAGCGGTCAGAAATTTCGTCGTGGTTTCGATCCTTTGTTTTGCGGCAGTATATACCTGCAGGGGATGGCTTGAAGATACCAGAACCGTTATGCTGATAGCAGGCCTTGGGGTTTTATCATCCTTTCAGGCTTTTATTCCTGATTTTGTAATGCCTGTGGCGGCCTTTGGAGTGCTTCTGGCATTAAAGACCTCGGCCTATCTCGGGGTATGGTCTGTCATGCTTTTTTCAGCGCTTCCCTTTCTTGCGACGGAAAGGTCCTATGAATTTTTTCTGTTTTACGCAGCTGCCGGTCTTATCGGCATTTCCCTTATCTATTCAAGGAGAAAGAGCGGCAAGTACTCGGATGTGCTGACCGTATTTATCCTTGTATACGTTATGCTCTATACCGGGCTTATCGTGCTTAAGAGGATGAGTGTCAGTCCCGAGCTCATAATAGCACCGATGTTCGGTCTTATCCTGAATGTGGTCATAATGGAGATCTCAGGCTATTCTTATTACAACAATATCGTAAAGAAGGAAGCGGATCTTTATCTTTCCGTTGCCGATCCCGAGCATCCTCTCCTTATAAAGCTTAGGAACAATAATAAAAGAGAATATAAAAGAGCCATACATACCGCACATTACACTGATCTTTTTGCCGAGAGGTTCGGCTACGACCGGGTATTGATGAAATGCCTCGGGTTTTATCACAGGATAGGGGTTTTGAGAGAGGACGACAGCACTCCTCTTGCAATAAGGACAGTGGCTCTTGTCATGGAGGAGGGTTTTCCCGAGGACATAATAGAGGCCTTAAAGCAGTACGGCGAAGTGAAGGCGGGGGATAAGGTTTCGGCAGAAGTATCCATAACCGTTATTGTTGATACGGTTATAAGCCGCCTTATGGATGAGTTCTCCAAAAAAAAGGAAGGGGATAAGGATCCGGATCTTAACAAATTCATCGACAAGATCATACTGGGGCTTTTTTCCGGAAAGAATTCACTCTTAAAAAAATCGGGGATCCCATATAACGATCTTGAAGAGATCAGAAAGCATCTGAAGGGGGAAAAGATCTACTATGACTTTCTCCGTTGAAAAAGAGGATGGAATAAAAGAACTCGATATCCCGGAGCAGGAGATTTTTACAAGTGTTGCGAAGGAGGCGCTTTTATTCACCGGCTGTCCCTATGAATGCGAGATAAGCCTTACCCTTACGGATGATGTAAGGATAAGGGAGCTGAATAAAGAATACAGGGGAGTGGATAAGGCAACCGATGTGCTGTCCTTTCCGATGCTTGAGTTTGATTCTCCAGGGGATTTTTCAGGCGTTGAAGAGGATTCGCCTGACTGTTTTGATCCTGAAAACGGAGAACTTATCCTTGGAGATATAGTGATCTCCACGGATCATGTGCTGGCACAGGCTTTGGAGTACGGACATTCCGTTATAAGAGAATATGCTTTTCTAATCGCCCACAGTATGTTACACTTGCAAGGGTTTGACCATATGGAGCCTCACGAGAGCGTTATAATGGAAAAGGCTCAGGAAGATATACTGGATAGACTTGATATAAGGAGATAGGACGTGGCTTTTAAGAAAAAAACGGCACTTTTGTTGATACTTGGTGCCTGTGTTTTTGCGGGTTGCGGAAACAGCAGTCAGACAGTTACGGCGCCGCCCGTCGCTGATGTCGAAACCGGGGAAGAGGAAGTGGCGGATGCAAAAGCATATGAAGAATTCGAAGAGTCACTTTCTTCCGATGAAGCGCCGGCACCCCAGTCCCAGTTCGTAGTGGAGAAGGGCTATGTTTCTTCCTACGGAGCGGAAAGAGAGAGGGATGGGGACAAGGTAAGAAGCTACCTTTCCGGTCATATGGTGCCGTCTTCCGTGGGAGACAGAAGGCCCGTAGCCATTATGCTCAATAATATCGAGGACGCCATGCCCATGAGCGGGGTAAGCTATGCGGATGTTCTCTACGAATGTGTTGTAGAGGGAAGCCTGACCCGTATGATGGGTGTCTTTGAAAACTACGACGATCTTGATAAGATCGGTTCCGTAAGATCCTGCAGAAACTATTTTGTATATTATGCGCTGGAGTTTGATTCCATATACTGCCATTACGGCCAGTCTTCCTATGCCCTGCCTCTTCTGGAGGAGGATTACGTGGACAATCTTTCAGGACTTGCGGCGATCGGGGATACGGTCTATTACAGAACAACCGACAGGGTGGCGCCCCATAATGCCTATGCCTCTGCAAAGGGGATAAAGAAGGGCATAGAGGAGATGGGATACAGAAATACCTACAGAGACGACTATACGGGAAAGTTCACTTTTGCAAAAGACGACGATCCCAACGATCTTACACAGGAGGACAGTTACGACGCGACTTATATCGAGCCGGGCTATAAGATAAACAAGCCGCATCTGGAGTACAACGCCGAGGATAAGAAGTATTACAGATGGCAGTACGGCACGGAGCATGTGGATGACTTAAACGGAGAGCAGTTGTCCTTTGATAATGTAATCCTGCAGCATTCCTCCTGGGAAACCATAGATGATAAAGGGTATCTCGGCTTTAACTGTCACGGAGGCGGGGTCATGACCTATATAACCCGCGGAAAGGCCGTTGACGGAACCTGGCTTTCCTTCGGCGGCGAGCAGGGGGCTGTCAGATACTTTGATTCCGACGGTGAAGAGATAGTATTAAATCAGGGAAAGACCCTTATCGAAATAATACAGGACACGGAAAGCGATAAGGTTGTTATCAGATAAATGGCCAGGCCGGTAAATAAGAAAAACAGCAACTTCATCATCCAGGGCGGTCTGCTGGGGATGGCAGGTCTTGTTACCCGGATCATAGGCATGATATACCGCATCCCGGTGACGAACATCATCGGTGACAAGGGCAACGGCTATTATGCCTCGGCCTACTATATCTATAATATCATGCTGCTTATCTCGTCTTATTCACTTCCCCTTGCGATCTCCAAGGTGATCTCAGCAAGGATCTCAAGAAGACAGTATAAAAATGTGGCAAGAGTATTCAGGGGCGGGCTTTTATTTGCAACCCTTACAGGAGGCATTGCGGGGCTTGTAGTCCTTTTTGGAGCCAATGCCCTGGCAGGACTTTTGCAGGAGCCTCTTTCGGCCATTGCCTTAAGGGTATTTGCGCCGACCCTTCTTATCGTTGCCATCATGGGAGTTTTCAGAGGATACTTCCAGGGAATGGGAAACATGGTTCCAACTGCCGTATCCCAGATCATAGAGCAGATAATTAACGCTGTTGTCAGCATTCTTGCGGCAAAAGCTCTTTTTGATTACGGGAAAAAGACAGCGGCGCTTCTTCATAACGAGGATCTTTCCTATGCCTACGGCGCGGCGGGAAGCACTCTGGGAACCAGTGTTGGTGCTTTTGCGGCTCTTGTATTTCTTGTAGGCTTATATTTCCTTGTAGCCGGGAGGCTCAGGAGAAGGTATTCGGATGATGATACCAGATATGTGGAGGGCTACGGCTCCGTGATGCAGCTTATCTTCCTTACGGTGATGCCTGTGATCCTTTCCACTGCCATATATAACATAAACGATATCCTGGATAATTTCATATTCAATCATATGATGGAGTTTAAGGGACTGGGGAATGAAAAAACCGCGATCTGGGGAATATACACAGGTAAATCAAAGCTTATGCTGAATGTTCCCATAGCTCTTGCAAATTCAATGTCCGCATCGGCCGTTCCGGCGCTTGCTTCCTGTATAGCCTCAGACAATAAAAAAGGCGCGAGGAAGCGTATTAATGCCGCCATGCGGTTTACCATGATAATCTCTTTCCCCTGTGCGGTAGGACTTTTTGTTCTGGCAGGCCCTATCGTTAACCTTCTTTTTTCGGGGGAAACATCCCTTGCGGCGGCGCTTATCCGTGCAGGTGCGGTAACGGTCATGACTTATTCCGTGTCAACTCTTTCAAACGGGATGCTGCAGGGCATAGGCAGGATGAACCTTCCTGTAAAGAATGCAGCTATTTCTTTAGTGCTTCACATCGCATCCCTTGCTGCAATGATGTATTACACGGATCTTGGAATCTATGCGGTTGTGATATCCACCCTGGTATTTTCACTTAGCATGTGTCTTCTTAACAGCCTTTCACTTAGAAATGCCATAGGCTACAGGCAGGAAAAGGGACGCACTTTTGTAATACCTGCAGTCTCTGCGGGGATAATGGGAGTTGTGATCTTCATAGTGTGGAAGATCCTTTCGATGTTCACCGGATATATGATACAGACCCTTCTTCCCATTGTCCTTGGAGCGGCCGTATATTTCATCTGCATTCTTAAATTCGGAGCGATAAGAGAAGATGAGCTTTACGACATCCCTATGGGAGGCAGGATCGTAAGGTTCGCCAAAAGCTTCGGATTTCTGTGAGCTTTCTCATGAATGTCTGCATAATAGGAGCCGGGGCATCAGGGCTTGTTTCAGCAATAGCAGCGGCAAGATCAGGCGCTTTGGTCACGGTGTACGAGCACAAAGAAAGCGCTGCGAATAAGATTCTCATAACGGGGAACGGCAAATGTAATTTCACGAATTTTTTTATGAAGGCGGATCGCTTTCATTCCTCTTCTGACAATAAAAAATGGATAGAAGGAATACTTGAAAGATTCGGCAACGCTGACTGTACCTGTTTTTTTGAAAGCCTTGGAATAAAAACGAGAGAGCGGAAAGGCGGGATCTATCCTTATTCCGATACGGCTGAATCTGTTAAGAGCGCCCTGCTTTTGGAGTTAAGGAGGCTTCAGGTCAAGGTTATTTATAACTGCGGGAAGATATCGGTATCTGACGGAGGCATCGTTAACGGTACTGAATACGACCGGGTTATACTTGCCTGCGGGGGGATGAGCGCAAAGAAAACAGGATCCGATGGATCCGGATATGAGATCCTGAGAAAACTGGGAGTGAGTCTTACACCCCTTTATCCTGCACTTACGCCGCTTGTCTTGAAGGAGGATCTTTCCGGTATAAAGGGAGTCAGATGTGAGGCTTCTTTAGCGCTTTTTGATGAGAAGGGGAACATTGTTGATGATTCCTACGGGGAGCTGCAGCCTTATGAATCAGGGCTTTCGGGGATATGCGCAATGGATATTTCTTCTTCTGCCTGCAGGATCCTGGGAAGGGGACGCCGGGCTTTCGTTGAGGCGGATCTGCTTCCGATCTTTTCTGACGATGAGTTTAAGAGGGAGATCGTATCCAGGAGTGAGAGGTTTCCAGACAGGAATCTTTCGGAGCTCTTAAACGGACTTTTTCCGAAGAAGCTTATTAATTATCTGGTGCATCCGATTGATACAAGAAAGCCTGGGTTTGAGGATTTGTTAGTTGCTAACGTTAAGCATCACAGGTTTGAACTTTCCGATGCAATGGTTTCGGACTTTTCAAGATCACAGACAGTGGCCGGGGGGGTGCCCATTTCAGCAGTGGATGCGAATTGCGGATTAATAGAGCATGAACGTATTTACGTTGTAGGAGAACTATTGGATGTTGATGGCGTATGTGGTGGCTATAACCTGCATTTTGCGTTTGCGACAGGGTATATTGCGGGGGATTGTGGCTAAGCCCGAGGGACTGGTGTGATTTCCTGCTAGCAGTTTGCAGTCTTCTATGTCACTAAGAAAGTGCGATTAGGTGTTGGCTGAGGACGGGGACGGTCGTATTCGCATCCATGCTCAGTACGACCTCTCGGGTGCATCCATGCACCCTCGCCCCTGACAGAGAAGCTCTTTCTAAGTGACATGACGAAGCCTGCAAGTGCGTCGCAGAAAATCACACCAGTCCCTCGGGCACATACACTTTGATACGCGAAGGTAGGCATCAGGTAACCATCGGCTACAAATATACAGTTTATCAAGATTATATTTCAAGAAACTACCTTGGCTCACGGGCTGAGATGGGTTTCGCGCAGTTCTATTTTTCTTCGTTATGTCACTTAGGAAGAGCTGCAAAGTCAGGGACGCAGGTGCATGGATGCACCTGCGAGGTCGTACTGAGCATGGATGCGAATACGACCGGTCCCGTCCTCAGCCAAAACACTAAATGCTCTTTCTTAGTGACATAGAAGAAAAATAACAACAAGTGAAACCCATCTCAGCCCGGGAGCCATGCACAGAAGTAAAGGAACAGCCATGTTAAAGATAAACGAAATCAAAGTTGAAAAAGACAGCGATTTAAGTCACGTGTTGAAAAAGGCGGGGCGGATACTTGGGGTGCGTCCGGAGGAGATTCGGGATTTTAAGGTTCTGAAGAAATCCGTGGACGCAAGGAAGAAGGATAATATACTGGAGGTCTACAGTGTCCTGGTTTCGGTTGAACATGAGGACAAGGTACTTGGAAGGTGTAAGGACAAGAGGGTATCCAAGGCTGAAGAGACAGGGTACAGATACCCTGAGCATGGGGAGGAAGAGGTGGAACACAGGCCGGTTGTCATCGGGTTTGGGCCGGCAGGGATATTTACGGCTTTGGTTCTGGCTCATGAAGGGTACAGACCTCTGGTGTTTGACAGGGGGAAGAGCATGGAGGAGAGGGCGGAGGATGTAGAGAGGTTCTTTGAAACCGGGGTTCTGGATCCTGATTCAAATGTGCAGTTTGGTGAAGGGGGTGCCGGAACTTTTTCGGATGGAAAGCTTTCTACGGGAATAAAGGACAGGGAAGGGCGCAAACAGTTTGTGCTTGAGACTTTTATAAGGCATGGGGCTGATCCTGAGATTGCCGTAAGCCATCATCCTCATATCGGAACTGACAGACTCAGGAAGGTGATACCCGGGATCAGAAAGGAGATAGAGGCGCTTGGGGGCAGCGTTTCGTTTGGGAAAAAGCTTGAAGGGTTTATTATCCGGGATGGAAGGATACGGGGGATACAGGTTTCCGGGGAGACCGTTCAATGTGAGGATGTATTTTTGTGTACCGGGCATTCCGCAAGGGATACTTATGAGATGCTTTTTGAGAGCGGGATTGAGCTTGAGGCCAAGCCTGTTGCAGTGGGAGTTCGGGCGCAGCATAAGAGGGAGATGATAGATAAGGCTTTGGGGCAGGAGAGTGCTTCGTATAAGCTTACATATAACTGCAGGGACGGGAGAGGGGTTTATTCCTTCTGTATGTGTCCCGGAGGATATGTGATAAATGCTTCCTCTGAAGAGGGGCATCTTACTGTGAACGGAATGAGTTATTCGGGCCGGGATGGGGAGAATTCAAATTCTGCGATTGTCTGTACAGTGGGAGTTGAAGATTACAGGGGGTTTGGGGAGGATGCTCTTTGCGGAATGAGGTATTTAAGGGAGCTTGAAAGGAAGGCTTATCTTTCAAGCAAAGAGGGAGAGGGGTTTATTCCTTGTCAGAGATATGGGGATTTTAAGGAAGATCTTTTGAGTGAGGGCTTTGGGAAGATAAGGCCTCAGTGCAAGGGAAGGTATGGCTTTGGGAATATCAGGAGGATTTTGCCGGAGAAGATATGCAATGATATAATCGAGGCGATGCCTTCATTTGGACAAAAGATAGAGGGGTTTGATGATGAGGATACGGTGTTTTCAGGGATTGAAGCCAGAACCTCTTCTCCTGTAAGGGTCATAAGGGGAGAGGATATGCAAAGCCCCGGGATTATGGGACTATATCCTGTGGGAGAAGGGGCAGGATATGCGGGAGGCATCATGTCGGCTGCGATAGACGGCATGAAGGCTGCGGAAAAATATATTAAAAGATACAGGTGAGATATGAGGGATTTCAGTAATAAAAAAAGAATAGTCGTTAAGGTGGGATCATCTTCCATAACCCATGCGGAGACCGGAGGGGCGGATCTTATAAGGCTTGAGAAGCTTGTAAGGGAGCTTACGGATCTGCATAACGGGGGGAAGGATGTGGTTCTGGTATCTTCAGGCGCGATCTCTGTCGGATTGAAGGCTGCCCATATCAGGGGCATTTATTACAGCGGCAAGGAGAGGACTGACGGGCCGGATGAGAAGCTTAAGCTTAAGCAGGCGGCGGCTGCCATAGGACAGGCGAGGCTTATGATGATGTATCAGAAGCTTTTTTCGGAATATAACCAGACCACCGCCCAGGTTCTTATGACAAAGCACACGATTGTAGATAATGTCAACAGGTTTAATGCACGGAATACCTTTGAGGAGCTTCTGACTCTGGGAGTTGTTCCCGTGGTAAACGAAAACGATACCATAGCGACCTACGAGATAGAATTCGGGGATAACGATACGCTGTCAGCCATTGTGGCGGCACTTATTGAAGCGGATCTTCTTATTCTGCTATCCGATATCGACGGGCTTTATACGGATGATCCCCATACTAATCCCGATGCGAAGTTTATCCCGGAGATAACAAAGCTTGATGATACTGTTGAAGGCTTTGCGAAGGGAAGTACCGGAAGTCTTATGGGAACGGGAGGAATGGCTACCAAGATATCCGCCGCAAGGATAGCTTCTGCCTGCGGCTGCGATATGGTAATAGCAAATGCCGATGATCTTGGAAATATCCACAGGGTAGTATCGGGAGCGGAGGTTGGAACCTTTATACATGCAGACAGAAAGCCGGACTTTTTCATAGAGGATTTTGTAAGTGAAGGATAAGAAGGCGCTTCGGAAGGAAGTGAGGGCAAGACGGGCTTCCCTTTCCGAAAGTTACAGGAAGTCTGCTTCAAAGATCATAGCAGAAAAGCTTTTTAATGAGCCGGTCTGGCAGGATGCAGCCGTGGTGTATTTATACTATGGCTGTCAGGATGAGGTGCTTACCGAAGAGATAATAAACGCAGCCTTCGATGCGGGAAAGAGCGTATATCTTCCACGTGTCGTATCAGATACGGAAATGGTCTTTATAAAGACAGACTCCATGGAAGGTCTTGTAATGAACAGTCTTGGGATTTATGAACCGGAAATGCCTGAGGTGGATCTTCCCAAAGAGATCCCGGAGCTTATTGTCATGCCCTGTGTCGGGGTTACAAGGAAGGGAGACCGCATAGGACACGGCAGGGGATATTATGACAGATATCTTCAGGATATGAAGGATATTCTGCTTATCTGTCCTGCTTTTGACTGTCAGATTGTTGAGGATTTTAAGACGGATAAAACGGATAGAAAAGTTGATATGATAATAACGGAATCGGGTGTCATAAGGATATGAACGGGTTAAGCAACGAAGAAGAAGTTACAAGACAGCTGGATTTTATCTCAAAGATAAGAGCTTTTACCGAGGGTAAGAAGCTTAAATATCTCGTGGTAACCTTTGGGTGCCAGATGAATGAAAGAGACTCCGAAAAGATAGCCGGGAGTCTTTCAAGGATGGGGTACGATAAAGCGGACAGTGAGGAAGAGGCTGACATTATAGTCTATAATACCTGCACCGTAAGGGAGAATGCAGACAAAAGGCTTTACGGGAGGCTTGGAGTCTGCAAGGCCTATAAGCAGAAGAATAAGGACATGCTGATAGCGCTCTGCGGGTGCATGATGCAGGAAGATAACGTGGTTTCTAAAATCCGGTCGAGTTACCCGTATGTGGATCTGATCTTCGGAACCCATAATATATACAAGTTTCCAGAACTTCTTTATTCAAGGCTTTCGGGAGGATCTCAGATAATCGACATCTGGGAGAAAACGGATGACCTCGTGGAAGATCTCCCGTCCCTTAGAAAGTATCCTTTCAAAACCGGTATAAACATAATGTACGGCTGTGATAATTTCTGCACTTATTGCATAGTACCTTATGTGAGGGGAAGGGAGAGGAGCAGGAATGCCATAGAGATAATAAGGGAGGCGGA
This sequence comes from Lachnospiraceae bacterium, assembly GCA_017417105.1. GTDB lineage: Bacteria > Bacillota > Clostridia > Lachnospirales > Lachnospiraceae > NK4A144. Next base: position 28,777 of record JAFPZU010000110.1, read on the forward strand.
GAAAGCCGCAGAAGACGGGGTTAAGGAAATAATGCTTTTAGGGCAGAACGTTAACTCCTACGGTAAAGGTCTTGAAGATCCCATAAGTTTTGCACAACTACTGAAAGAGGTGTCAAAAGTTAATGGCATAAGACGGGTGAGATTCATGACTTCCCATCCCAAGGATCTTTCGGACGAGCTGATAGAGGTAATTGCCGAAAACGAAAAGATCGCGCGGCATGTACATCTTCCGCTGCAGTCAGGGTCTGACAGGATCTTAAAGGATATGAACAGACACTATACAAAAGCGCGTTATATTGAGCTTGCGGATAGGATAAGGAGCAGGATCCCGGATGTTTCAATTACAACGGATATAATAGTCGGATTTCCGGGGGAGACTGTACCGGATGTGGATGATACCATAGATGTTATCGAAAAAGTACGCTTTGACGGAGCCTTTACCTTTGAGTATTCAAAAAGGACAGGAACTCCCGCGGCCTCTATGGAACAGCTTGAAAAGGAGTTTGTCCAGAAAAACTTTGACCGGGTGCTTGAGACTGTACAGAGAATATCAAAAGAACAGGCGGCAAGGTTTGCAGGAAGGACAATGGAGGTTCTCATTGAGGGAGTGGATGAAAAGGATCCATTACGATACACCGGAAGGCTGTCTCAGAATAACGTGGTTCATTTTCCTGTAACCGGTGCAGGCATCGGCGATATGGTGCAAGTAAAGCTTGATGAATGTATGGGTTTTTACTATAATGGAACGGTGGTCTGTCCGTAGAGCAGTAATCAATATCCTCTGCATCATATGCGGCAGCGTGGATATATAATCTTTACTTATTTTTGGAGGGTATTTCACAATGGCAGCAAAGAGTAATGCAAACGGAAACGGGGAACAGAAACTTAAGGGGTTAAGATCCATAGTATCCCTTGTGGTGATCCAGGTCGTAGTCTCAATGTTTATCATTGCAGTAGTGGCCGAGATCGTCAATGTGGTCGAATTCAGGAGCAACTACAAGGAGACCATACAGAACGATCTGCTTACCATGGCGCGCATCGGCGGAAATCTGATGGATGCGAAGGCAGTACAGATTAAGGCCTCTCCGGGAGTGCTTGAGGATCTTATAGGAGATATCAAGCTTGAGCATGCTGATTCAAGCTATGCCTATGCGGTAAACGGAGAAGGCATCATGCTCTACCATCCCAAGCCGGAAAAGATCGGACAGCCTGTTGAAAACGCTGCCGTAAAAGAACTGCTGAATGTCATATCGACAGGGGTGGTTCCGGAGCCGGGAGTTATAGAATATGAATATAAGGGAGAGATGAAGTATGCGGCATATTATGTGCAGTCAACAAGGACGATGCTCATAATCACCGTAGATGAGGACGATATCTATGCTCCCATTAATCAGACCACTATTAAGGCGGTAATAATAATCATCGTTGCCTTTATTATCCTTGCAGTGATCATGGCAATTCTTGCCAAATATATGCTCCGTCCCATAGGAGTTCTGACCGAGATCCTTGAGGATTCGGCGAAGCTTGACTTAAGGCATAACGACAAGTCAAAGCATGTTGTAAACAGACGTGATGAGATCGGTATCATCGGAAGGGATATAGGACAGCTGAGAAAAGTATTAAGAAACGTTGTCGGAGAGATCGGAGGCTCGGAGGAGCATCTTGCGGACATCATAGAGCAGCTTAAGACGACCACCATAAAGCTTAACGATAACTCGGCTGATAACTCCGCCACCTCCCAGGAGCTTGCTGCCGGTATGCAGGAGGCTGCGGATACCACGGATACCATCAATGCAAATGTTGCTACAATGGTTGAGAACGCAAATCAGATCAATGAGCTTTCAGAGCAGGGGGCAGAGCATGCCGTTGAGATAAAGAACAAGGCTGAGGGCATAAGACGTGACGTACAGGAGTCCATAAGCAATGCGAAGTCTATCTTTGAGGATGTTAAGCGTCAGTCTGATGATGCCATAGAACAGAGCAAGGCGGTTGACAAGATCAACGAGCTTACGGCGACCATAAGGAGTATAGCGGGTCAGACAAACCTGCTGGCGCTGAATGCTTCAATAGAGGCTGCAAGAGCAGGAGAAGCAGGAAGAGGCTTTGCGGTAGTTGCTGAAGAAATTGGCCATCTTGCTACCCAGTCTTCAGATACAGTCAGCGGTATAAATGACATTGTTGCCGAGGTTCATAATTCCGTCGACAACATGAGTGACTGCCTTACAAGAACCCTTGACTTCATTGACAATAACGCAATGGCGGATTATGCGAAGTTTGATGAAATGGCCGAAGGCTATGCAGAGGATGCCAGCGCCTTCGAGGAGAACATGACCTCGATACATGAGTCGGTAGCAGCCCTGTCACACTCCATAAATGATGTGTCTGATTCCATATCAGGAATGAACTCTACTATAGGAGAGTCGGCAAAAGGAGTTACGGATGTTGCAAACAAGACAACAGACATAGTTGCCTTAACTGCGGATACGGAGCAGATAGTGGATCAGACAGAGCAGTGCTCGAAGGATATGAAGGCTATTGTGAACCGGTTCCAGCTTGAGTAAATAACAGAATGATTCATGGTGCAGGGTTTCCCTGCACCATTATTTTTTAAGGATATTTATGACCTACAGTGAAATAGACAGAAGCAAAGTAAGTCCAATGATGCAGCATTATCTCTCCGTTAAGGATGAGTATAAAGACTGCATCCTTTTTTATCGTCTGGGAGATTTTTACGAGATGTTCTTTGACGATGCGGTGGAAGTATCAAGAGTTCTGGAACTAACCTTAACGGGCAGAGCCTGCGGCCTTGAGGAGAGGGCTCCTATGTGCGGCATTCCTTTCCATGCCTACGAAAACTATATGACCAGGCTTGTGGACAAGGGGTATAAGGTTGCGATCTGCGAGCAGCTGGAGGATCCGGATGAAGCAAAGGGCATTGTGAAGCGAGGAGTCATAAGGGTTGTAACACCCGGAACCAATACAAGCATCTCCGAGATGGACAGCTCCGTCAACTCCTATATCATGAGCGTCTTTTATTCCTCCTATCCCTTCGGTGTTGCGATCGCCGATGTGACAACGGGAGAGTTCTTCGTTACGGAGATCATGAACGCGCAGAATTTAAGGGATGAGATAATGCGATTCTCACCGAAGGAGATAATCTGCAATGAGGCTTTCTTTATGGCGGGAGTTGATGTGGAGGAGCTTCGATCGATGCAGCATATCCTTATTAATTCTCTTCCTGCGGGATATTTTTATGATGATGCCGCGCGTGATATGATACTGTCCCATTTTAAGGTCTCCCATATAGACGGGCTGGGACTTCATGATCTGCCCCAGGGAGTTATCGCCTGCGGCGCCCTGCTTAACTATCTTACCGAAACCCAGAAAAATGATCTGAAGAACATAATCAGCATAAATATAATACAGGAAAAGGGATGCATGCTGATAGACAGCTCCACCAGAAGGAACCTGGAGCTTACGGCAACTCTTCGGGAGAAAGAAAAGCGCGGATCCCTCATATGGATACTGGATAAGACCAGGACCGCCATGGGTGCGAGGCGTTTAAGGCAGTTCATGGAGCAGCCTCTCATTGACAAGGATAAGATAAATGCAAGACTGGATGCCGTAGAGGAACTCTGTAACAGGATAGCTGAAAGAGATGAGATAAGGGAATACTTAAACACGGTTTATGATATAGAACGTCTTATGGGAAAGGTATCCTTCGGTACTGCAAACCCCAGGGATATTGTGGCATTAAAGTCATCATTATCCATGCTGAATCCCATAAAGTCTCTTCTTGCAGGTTTTGATTCCAGGCTGCTTAAGGAGCTTTCGGAAGAAATAGATACCCTGGATGATATGTATGAGATGATCTGCAGGGCTATTAGCGATGAGCCGCCGGTTTCCATTCATGAAGGCGGCATTATAAGGGAAGGGTATTCAAAAGAAGCGGACGAACTAAGGAGGGCCGGGCTTGAAGGAAAGGACTGGCTTGCGTCCCTTGAATCAAAGACAAGAGAGAGTACAGGGATTAAGAACCTCAGGATCAAATACAACAAGGTCTTCGGTTATTATTTCGAAGTTACAAACTCCTATCTGCCTCTTGTGCCGGATAACTTCATAAGGAAACAGACCTTAAGCGGCGCTGAAAGATATACAACGGATGAGCTTAAGGAGATGGAGGATAAGATCCTTAATTCAGCGGACAGGCTTATAATACTTGAAAGAGATCTTTTCATAGAATTAAGGGAAACTCTTGCAGAAAATATTGCAAGGCTTCAGGGGACGGCCCGTTCCATTGCCTACGCGGATGTACTGTGTTCCCTGTCCTATGTGGCGGAGCATAACGCTTTTGTAAGACCTAAGATAAACAAAAAGGGCGTGATCGATATTAAGAAGGGAAGGCATCCCGTTGTTGAAAGGATGCTGAGAGAGGGAAGCTTCATTGCAAATGATGTTTACCTTGACTCTGATAAGGATCGGATATCCATAATCACGGGACCCAACATGGCAGGAAAATCTACATATATGCGTCTTACGGCACTTATTGCCCTTATGGCTCATATGGGGTCTTTTGTTCCCTGTGAGAGCGCTGATATCTGCATCATAGACAGGATATTTACAAGAGTCGGTGCCTCTGATGATCTGGCCTCGGGACAGTCTACGTTCATGGTTGAGATGACGGAGGTTGCGAATATTTTAAGGAATGCCACTAAGGATTCGCTTCTCGTGCTTGACGAGATAGGAAGAGGTACCTCAACCTATGACGGGCTTGCCATTGCCTGGGCAGTTGTTGAGTATATAAGCGATAAGAGAAAGTGCGGCGCGAAGACTTTATTCGCAACCCACTATCATGAGCTTACTGAGCTTGAAGGCAAGGTGGAAGGGGCAAAAAACTACTGCTTTGCCGTGAAGGAAGCGGGAGACAATGTGGTCTTTTTAAGAAAGGTTGTAAGAGGGGGAGCCGACAGGTCCTACGGCATACATGTGGCTCATCTTGCAGGAGTCCCGGATCCTGTAATAAAAAGAGCGCAGGAGATAGCGGCAGAGCTTGCGGGAGCCGATATCACGGAAAGAGTCAGCGATATCACTGTTTCAAAAAAGAAGAGAAAGCCGGACGAGATGGATCTTAACCAGATATCACTCTTTGACATGAATCATGATTCGGATCTGATATTTGAACTTAAGAATCTGAATCTTGACATGATGACTCCCATGGATGCGATGAATACGCTTTATAATCTGCATAAGAAAGCCATAGAGGATTACTGCTAAGTTATGAAGCGCAATTTAGATAATTTAGGAGCATAGCATTGATAAAGATCGAGCTTTTAGATGATGCCACGATAAATAAGATCGCTGCAGGAGAAGTGGTGGAAAGGCCGCTTTCTGTTGTAAAGGAGCTTGTGGAAAACTCCATTGACGCAGGGGCTACAGCCATAACCGTGGAGATAAAAGGAGGCGGCACAGACCTCATACGGGTTACGGACAACGGTTCGGGAATCCCTTCCGATCAGGTAAGAAATGCCTTTCTTCCCCATGCAACCAGCAAGATAAAAACGGCCGATGACCTTATGGATGTAAGAAGCCTTGGATTCAGGGGAGAGGCTCTTTCTACCGTGGCGGCGGTTGCACAGACGGAGATGGTTACAAAGCCTTCGGGAGAGCTTACGGGAGTACTTTATAAGATCGACGGAGGAAAGGAAGTCTCCTTTGAAGAAGTGGGCTGCGCGGACGGTACGACCATAATCGCAAGAAATCTTTTTCTGCATGTGCCCGCAAGAAGGAAATTCTTAAAGAGCGCCATGACAGAGGCATCCTATGTCACGGAATTCATGGAGCGTATCGCGATCTCAAGATCAGATATAGCCTTCAGATATATAGTTAATAATGATCTTAAACTTGTCACCAGCGGCAACGGATCTGTAAAGGATAATATCTACCGGGTTTTCGGAAAGGATATAATGGAGGCTGTTCTTCCGGTAAACTCTTCCGGGAATGCCATGTCTGTTTCAGGATATGTGGCAAAGCCTCTGGTTGCGAGAAACAACAGGAGTATGGAGATATTCTTTGTCAACGGTCATGCGGTAAAGGATAAGATCCTTGAAAAGGCAGTGGAGACAGCCTATAAGCCCTTTCTTATGCAGCATAAGTTCCCTTTTGTGATCTTGTTCTTAAACCTTGATCCGGGAATGGTGGATGTAAACATCCATCCGAGAAAAACAGAGGTCAGATTCTCTCTTGGAAATGCAGTCTATGACTTTGTAGAACAGACAGTTGAAGAAACCTTAAGAAGGGTTGAACTGATAAACAGGGTGGAGCTTTTTAAGGATGAAGAGGATAAGGATGAACCGATTCCGGTTCCTGAAAACGAGGAGGTCCTAACCGGGGAAGCGTCACGGGTCATCGACCATATGAAAGAGCAGGGAAGCGTATCAGGCAGGAGCAATACCGGCTTTTTTGTGGAGGTTGGTGAAACGGCAGATCAGGAGGGATCAGACCAGGAAATCCTGTACAAAAAAGAGGACATTGAGCCCGGCGGGTTCGTTATGGAAGACAGTACGGTCTTATATGAAGCATCGAAGGAGCCTGAAAATAAGGATCAGGCGGAAGACTCCTTTCAGGGAGAAAAAATAAAGCAACCGGATGATGCTTTTCTTACAAAAGATACCGTTCAGATGGATCTTTTTGAAGATAAGATAATAGAACCCTCAAAAAAACCGGATTTCGAGATAATAGGCTGCGTTTTTGATACCTACTGGATCATCGAATACAAGGACAGGATGATAATGATAGACCAGCATGCAGCCCATGAAAAGGTAATGTATGAAAGCTTCATGAAACAATACAGGGACAGGCAGGTAGTCTCACAGTATGTGGATCCTCCCGTCATAATAACCGCTTCAGGAAGACAGGGGGAGGTGATAGAGCGCTTCATGGAAGCCTTTAATTCCCTGGGGTTTGAGATTGAAAGATTTCAGGGTAATGATTATGCCCTAAGGGCTGTACCCTCAGGGTTTATGAAGCTTGAAGAAAAGGAGATCTTTGAAAGCCTTCTGGATGAACTTTCGGAAAATGTAAAGGATACGGCGGAGGTATCCTTAATCCACGACAGGCTTGCACAGATGTCCTGCAAGGCTGCCGTAAAGGGCGGCAACAGGCTTTCCCTTATGGAGGCAGATAAGCTTTTAAGTGATCTTTTATCTCTTGATAATCCCTACAACTGCCCTCACGGAAGACCTACCATGGTAGAGTTTACCGAGAGGGATCTGGAAAAATTCTTTAAGAGGATAGTGTAAGGTGGGCTCTTATGATCTGGCGGTTATAGGCGGGCCTACGGCATCCGGGAAATCCGCGGCATCGATAGCGCTTGCAAAGCGTCTTAACGGAGAGGTGATCTCAGCGGATTCCATGCAGGTATACACTCATATGGATATCGGGTCTGCAAAGATAAGTAAGGATATGATGCAGGGGATCCCCCATCATCTTATAGATATCCTTGAACCGACAGAGGAATTCAACGTGTCTCTTTTTAAGGAACTGGCTGAAGATGCTGTCCAAAAGATAGTACAGAAAAAGTCTTTTCCCATAATCTGCGGCGGAACCGGATTTTACATTCAATCGCTTCTTTACGGCATAGATTTCAAAGAAGGTGAAACTGATCAAAAGGTCAGGGATAAATATGAAAAGCTGGCCGAAAGTGACGGGCTTTCATCGCTTGAAGAAAGACTTGAGACTGTGGATCCCGTGTCCGCAAAAGCCTATCACGGGAACAAAAAAAGGGTAATAAGGGCGCTTGAATATCTTGAGCTTACAGGAGAGAAGCTATCGGATAAAAACAAAAGACAGAGGGCGCAGGAGAGCGTGTATAATGCAGCGTATTTTGTGCTTACCATGCCAAGAGAGCTTCTCTATGAAAGGATCGATAAAAGAGTTGACCTTATGATGAAAGAAGGGCTTTTGGAAGAAGTAAAGAAGCTTATGGACATGGGCATTACAAGAAACATGACATCAATGCAGGGGCTGGGCTACAGGCAGATATATGATCATTTAAGCGGAGAATATGATCTTGAAACTGCGGTTTATGAGATAAAAAAGCAGACGAGGCATTTTGCTAAAAGGCAGATGACCTGGTACAGAAGAGAGAAGAAGGTTATCTTTATCGATGTTACAAAATTTGGCGATCATGATACATCAGCCGAAAGGATAGCAGATCACATGAGGGATATTATCAATGGACAAATTTGAAACCTATGAAAAAATGGGCATTGAAAGATGCGTTTTTGATTACTGCGAAAGAATTGCAGAAAAGCTTAAGGAGCGGTTCTATACAATAGACGAAACTGCTGAAAGGAATCAGCTTAAGGTGCTTCATGCTTTCAGGAAAAATCAGGTGCAGGAAGCCTGCATGATGGGAACCTCCGGTTATGGCTATAATGACATAGGACGGGATACCCTCGAGAAAGTATATGCCGATATCTTTCATGCGGAGGATGCCCTGGTAAGACCTCAGATAACCTGCGGCACCCATGCGCTTGCGCTGGCTTTAATGTCCAATTTAAGACCCGGTGACAGGATACTGTCTGCTTCCGGCAGACCCTATGATACTTTGGAAGAGGTCATAGGGATAAGGGATTCCCTGGGTTCACTGAAAGAATATGGTATAGGCTATGACGAGGCGCCGCTCCTTCCTGACGGAGGATTTGATTTTGGGAAGATAAGGGATTCACTTAAACCCAAGACCAGACTTATCGCCATACAAAGATCAAAGGGGTACTCCGACAGAAGGACTTTTTCGACACGTCAGATAGGAGAGTGCATTGATTTTTTAAGATCCTTAAGGGATGACCTTATCATAATGGTTGACAACTGTTACGGGGAATTCGTTGAAGACATTGAACCCACGGATGTCGGGGCTGATATGGCTGTAGGATCTCTTATTAAAAATCCCGGAGGGGGACTGGCTCCCATCGGCGGTTATATTGCAGGGAAAAAGGAGTGTATAGAAAATGCCGCAGTAAGACTTACAAGTCCCGGACTTGGAAGAGAGGTCGGTGCAAGCCTTGGTATGATGAGGGATTTTTATCAGGGGCTTTTTCTTTCGCCGACGGTTACCGCATCGGCGTTAAAGGGAGCCATATTTGCGGCAAATATTTACGAAAGCTTAGGTTACTATGTGCTTCCTGACGGAAGCGAGGACAGATACGATATCATACAGTCGGTAACCTTTAACGATCCCGAAGCACTTATGTCGTTTTGCAGGGGGATACAGGCGGCTTCTCCCGTGGACAGCCATGTCCGTCCCGAACCCTGGGATATGCCTGGATATGACAGCAAAGTGATAATGGCTGCAGGAAGCTTCATCTCGGGATCTTCCATAGAGCTTTCCGCCGACGGCCCTTTAAGGGAGCCTTATGCAGTATATTTTCAGGGAGGCCTTACCTGGCCGCATGCGAAATTCGGTATAATAAACACTTTACAGCATCTTGTTAACGATGAGCTTATTGACCGAAGTTTATTCAAGTGATAAAATTTTGAACTTGGAATGGGGTTAAAGCTTTGAATCGTCTCTGTTTCCGTGTGGAAATAAGAGGTGTTGATGAATAAAGGAATGAAATCCTACCCGGAAAGCGAGAGACCATACGAAAGATGTATGGAGTACGGGGCGGAAGCATTGAGTGATGCGGAACTTCTGGCGGTAATATTAAGAAGCGGTACCCGCGAGTTTGATGCAAAGGAGCTTGCCGTTAATGTCCTAAAAAGATCAGGCGGGAGCATCGGGGGACTGTGCCGGATGAGCATAGCCGAGCTGACCCGGATAGAGGGCATAGGCAGGGTTAAGGCGATCCAGCTTGTCTGTTTGGGACAGATAGCAAAAAGGATCTGGAAAGAGAATGTTAAGAAAAGAGACGGCATATATCATGCGGAGGAAGCAGCTGCGTATTATATGCAGGATCTTAAGTATATGGAGACCGAGCATGTCTATGTGCTGATGCTTGATATAAAGATGAAGCTCATCTCGGATTTTCATGCATCCATCGGCTCAGTGAGTTCTTCCATGGTACCCGTAAGGGAGATCGTTCGTGAAGCGCTTAAATACAATGCTGTCAATATCATTCTCGTACATAACCACCCCAGCGGAGATCCCGCGCCGTCTAAAGCGGACAGGGAGATATCGGAAAACTTAAGCCTTGCCTGTATGGTATCGGGACTTACACTTGTGGATTCCGTCATAATAGGAGACGGAAAGTATTTCAGTTTCAGAAAAGAAGGACTACTGACTTGAGCAATATAGCGTTTGGAATAGATCTTGGCACGGGAAATATCAAGATATACAGCACTGCCAGAGACACGATCACAAATGAAAAGAATATGATCGCCCTTATGAAAAAGGATATCCTTTTTGCATATGGCGATGCGGCCTTTGAGATGTTTGAAAAGGCTCCGCAGAATATAAACGTTTCCTTTCCGTTAGTAAACGGAGTCATAGCCGATATAGGAAACATGACAACGGTTCTCACCGAGTTTATAAACGAGCTGACTGACGGCAGGGGCTCCGGTGCGGATTATTTCATATCGGTTCCTACTGATGTGACCGAGGTTGAAAAAAGAGCTTTCTACGATCTGATAAAGGATTCCGGATTAAAGCCCAGGAAAATAATGATGTCCGAAAAGTCTTTAGCTGACGGATTGGGCATGGGGATCGATGTAAAGACTTCCCAGGGAGTGCTTGTTGTAGACGTAGGCTTTGAAACAACGGAAATATCGGTTCTCTCGCTTGGGGGCATAGTTCTTTCAAAGCTTATAAAGATCGGCGGACGTAAATTTGACGATGCGATAAGAGCTATAGTACGCCGTGAGTTCGGCCTTGTAATAGGGGAAAAGACAGCGGAACAGCTTAAGATAGAGCTTACAAAGACTGAGGCCGAGCATAAGCCGGCGGTCGTTTACGGCAGGGATCTTGTCACGGGGCTTCCCGTTGAAAGATCAATACCTACGGATCTTATCGACACCACCATAGCGGAGACGGCTTCTGTCATAGTTGATAACATTAAGGTCATTTTGGAGCGTACGCCTCCGGAACTTTCCGCCGATGTTTACAAGAAAGGGATCTTCCTTACGGGAGGCAGTGCATCTTTAGCCCATCTTGATGAGCTCGTGGTCAAGGGAACAGCCCTGAAGGTTAATAAGGCCGAGAACCCGCAGGAGAGTGTTGCCTACGGACTGGCACGAATCATAAAGGATCCCAATTTCAGATCGGTTGCTTATTCGATAGAAGATATGTCGGAAGACATCTGATGACCTATGGCCAGAGTAAAGGTTAAAAGAAGAGGGTTCAGGATACCACCGAATTACCTGCTTCTGATACTGACCATAGCGTCTGTCCTTCTTATGATCCTTACTTTTACAACAGACGCAGTGCCTGCGGCTTTTAACAGCATCGCAGGTTATACTTTCATGCCCTTCAAGAACGGTCTTACAGGGGTTTCCATTTATGCAAATAACAGAGCGGATGAATTCAAGCGGGTTCAGGAAGTTATCTCCGAAAACGAGGCACTTAAGGAACAGCTTGACGAGCTTACCCAGGAAAACGACAGGCTTGTCGAGAACCGGTTCGAGCTTATCGAATTAAGAGAGCTTATGGAACTTGATTCTGAATATGAGGAATATGACAAGATAGGCGCAAGGGTTACCGGCAAGGATCCCGGCAACTGGTACAATGTTTTTATTATCGACAAGGGGGAAGATGACGGGATCAAGACCGGAATGAACGTGATAGCCGGAGCAGGTCTTGTGGGCATAGTTACAAAGACCGGTCCCAACTGGGCTCAGGTAAGATCCATCATAGATGATCAGAGTAACGTCTCGGGACGTATGCTGAACACGTCTGACAATCTCATAGTATACGGAAATCTGGAGGCAATAAAGGACGGCACCATAGAGTTCGGACAGCTTTCTGATCCGGATGATGAGGTGGCGGCCGGTGACAAGATAGTGACGTCCAATATCTCGGACAGATATCTGCCGGGGATAGCGATAGGCTATATAAAGACCATAGAAAAGGATTCGAATAACCTTACAAAATCCGGAACCTTAACTCCTGTCGTTGATTTCGAGCATATCGATGTGGTGCTTGTCATAACCCAGATGAAGGAAGAGGCGGTGATAGAATGAAAAGACTGATAGAGATCTTATTCATCTTTATCTGTTTTCTTCTTCAGAGCACCCTTTTCCAGCACTTTGCCTTTGCCGGTATCGTGCCGAATCTCATGGTGATAATAACCAGCATCTTCGGATTTATGGAGGGAAGATCCCACGGAATGACAGTTGGATTTATATGCGGTCTCCTTACCGACATTTTTTACGGTAATGTTCTGGGACTTAACGCGCTGCTTTTTCTATATATAGGATATGCCAACGGAGCGGGGAACAGGGGCTTTTACCCGGATGATATCAAATTCCCGCTGCTCTTTATCTCGATTTCGGATCTTGTATATCTTATTCTCACTTACATAACGGGATTTCTCTTCAGAGCAAGATTTGACATAGGTTATTATTTCATACATATCATGCTGCCGGAGCTTGCCTATACGGTGGCGGTCTGTCCGTTTTTATTCCTTCCGATAAAGAAGCTCCTGCTTCTTACAGGGGACAGGCCTCAGGAGGAGGATGAATGAATAACAATTCGAACGGCTTTATAAAAAAGCTGCTGGATAAATTCATAGGTCTTATTACATCAAGGATCTTTATCATGGGCATCATCCTAATGTTTTTTGCCATTCTTGTCGTCTACAGGCTTTTTGTGCTGCAGATAGTAAGGGGAGAGGAGTATCAGAATAATTTCACCCTGAAGATAGAAAGGGAGAAGTCCATAAAGGCTACAAGGGGAACGATCTATGACAGGAACGGGGTAGTGCTTGCTGAAGACAAGCTTGCTTATTCCGTGACCATGGAGGATAACTATGACGCCAATTCCACAAGGGATATGGATATCAATAACACCATCCTTTCACTTATAGATATAGTGGAGAGCAACGGTGATTCACTGGACTCCATGGATTTTGACATTATCCTTGATGAGAACGGGAACTACCAGTTTACCGTTAGCGGCACCGCACTTTTAAGATTCCTTGCGGATTGCTACGGGCATTCAAGGACGGATGAGCTTAAGGCTTCGGAGAGAAACGCGACTCCTGATGATGTCATGGAATTCTTATGCGCAAAGAAGATGTTCGGGATCGGACACTATACAAAAAAAGATGACGGCAAATATGATTTTGAACCCATGGCAGGTCTTACCAAGTCTCAGATGCTTAAAGTCGTAAGGATAAGGATGGCCATGTTTTCCAATTCCTATCAGAAGTACCTGTCTTCTACAGTTGCTACCGATGTGAATGAAAACACCGTGGCCGAGATCATGGAGAATAAGGACACGTTGCAGGGAGTTGATATCTCTGAGGATACCATAAGGGAGTATATAGATGATCCTTCAATGAGCCACATCTTAGGTTATACCGGAAAGATATCGGAGGAGGAGCTTGTCCAGCTTAATGAAGTTGATACCGAGGAAAGATATCCTCACCACTATGAGCTTAATGATATGGTTGGAAAGGCCGGCATAGAGCAGGTTATGGAAAGGGAACTTCAGGGAACAAAGGGCAGTCAGGAGATCTTCGTGGATAATTTAGGACGTATAACTGAGACCGGAAGAAGGATGGAGCCGGTTGCCGGAAACGACCTTACGCTTACGATCGATTCGGAGCTGCAGAGCGCCATCTACAAGATCCTGGAGCAGAAGATAGCGGGTATAGTTGTATCAAAGATAAGGAATATGAGATCTGCCGATCTTAACCTTGAAGCCACAGCGGCGGCGGATATTATTATCCCCATAGACGATGTCTATTTTGCTCTTATAAATAATAATATAATCTCTTTATCCCACATGGCTTCCGATGTGGCATATCCCGTTGAGAGCGAAGTATATGGGATATTCCTTTCAAAACAGTCTGCTGCTCTTGAGAGCTTAAGGGCAGAGCTTCTTGAAAATGAAACGCCTCTTAATGAGCTTTCGGATGAAATGCAGGAGTACGAAAAGTATATCGTATCTATGCTTAAGAGCGATAATATAAGAGTCTTTGATCCTTCTCTTGCAGCTGAGGGGGACGAGGTGCAGACTGAATGGCAAAACGGGGAAATATCCCTTGCGGAGTATCTGAGGGACGCCATCGCAAAGGGATATATTGCCGTTAATACGATTACGTCGGAAACCGATGAGTATTCCGATACCAAAGAAGTTTATGATGCTCTGGTTGCTTTTATCATGGATGAACTTTTACGGGATAATCAGTTCTCAAAAACCCTTTATAAATACCTTGTGAAGGCGGATACGATAACAGGCTATCACATCTGCATGGTGCTTTTTGAGCAGGGGATACTGGATGATGAGGGAGGAGAGAGGGAGTCTCTTCAAAACGGCACCTTTACTCCTTATCAGGTTATGACTTCAAGCATAAGGGATCTTAAGATCACACCGGCGCAGCTTGCCCTTGATCCCTGTACCGGCTCCTCTGTCGTGACGGATCCATGGAGCGGAGAGGTTCTTGCCATGGTCACTTATCCGGGATTTGACGACAATATGATGGCAAACTCCGTTGATGCAAATTACTTTAACCGTATAAATAATGATTTATCCCTTCCGCTTTACAATAATGCTACCCAGCAGCGTACCGCTCCGGGTTCCACTTTCAAGCCTATCTCCACGACGGCGGGACTTGAGGAAGGGGTCATTAATATCGGAGAGCAGATCGACTGCAAGGGAGTATATGACAGGATAGAGCAGGGGGACAAGAGTCCCAGATGCTGGGTCTATCCGGGACACCACGGACCTTTGACTGTTGTGGGCGGAATAAAGAATTCCTGCAACTATTTCTTCTATGAGGTGGGTTACAGGTTAAGCACCGGAGTGGATGGGCTTTATAATTCCGACATGGGACTTGAACGTCTTAAGCGTTACTGCGATATGTACGGTCTTACGGATAAGAGCGGAGTCGAGGTGGAGGAGAATACTCCCAATGTATCCGACATGGACTGTATAAGAAGTGCCATAGGGCAGGGAACTCACAATTACACGACTACCCAGCTTGCGCGCTATGTGTCGGCAGTTGCTAATAAGGGCACTGTATATAATCTGAGCATTCTCGGGAAACTGACATCTTCCTCTGGAGATCTCCTGGAAGACTACACTCCCGGCATAAGGAATAAGATGACAATACAGGAAAGTACCTGGACTGCAATACATCAGGGGATGATGGAGGCGGCTTCCACTTATCAGGCTTTTGATAAATTCCCGGTGCTGATTGCCGGCAAGACCGGTACTGCGCAGCAGACTGCCAACAGACCGAACCATGCGCTTTTTATCTGTTTTGCTCCTCTTGACAAACCGCAGATAGCGATAGCCACCAGGATAGCATACGGTTATACGTCTTCAAACGCGGCTGCGACCACAAAGGATATAATAAGCTATTACTTCAGACTTCAGGATGTGGAAGACATCATTACGGGAGTTGCGGATACAACAGGCGGAGAGGCTTATCTTGACTGAGGAAAGAATATGAGCAGATACAGTATAAGAAATTACAATTTTTTTCTGGTAGCGGTAGCGGCAGCCCTTTCGATATACGGGATCATGATAATAGGGAGTGCAAAGGAATCCGTTCAGTATCATCAGATACAGGGTTTTGCCCTTGGCATGGGAGTAATGTTTGTGGTTTCACTCATAAGCTACAGGTTCATACTGAAGTTTGCCTGGCTTTACTATGTAATAGCCGTGGGACTTCTGGTTCTTGTTAAGCTTTTTGGTGAGAACGTAAACAATGCCCAGAGATGGCTTGTGGTAGCGGGAGTGCAGATACAGCCTTCGGAAGCGGCAAAGCTTCTGCTGATACTTTTTCTTGCGTATTTTATCTCTCGTTTTGAAGAGAGTATAAACCGGCCTTTGATGCTTCTTTTCATCATAGTGCTTATGATGATACCTATATATCTTATTCAGGATGAACCGGATCTTTCTACAAGTATAGTGGTTATGGTCATATTTATTGCAATGCTTTATGTCGGGGGGCTTTCCTACAGGATAATCGGAGGAGTTGCGGCGATTGCGGTTCCCGTTGTTATTATCGGGATCTTCCTTGTGCTGCAGCCCAATCAGGAGATCATAGAGCCATATCAGCAGAAGCGTATCCTTGCCTGGCTGCAGCCGGAAAAGTATCAGGATACCGCCGGATACCAGCAGCAGAATTCCATCGTTGCCATAGGCAGCGGAGGTCTTAAGGGAAAGGGGTATAAGACCAATGAGGTTGGAAGCGTTAAGAACGGGAATTTTATTTCCGAGCCCCAGACTGACTTTATCATGGCGGTTGCGGGGGAGGAGCTGGGATTTGCCGGATGCATGCTTATGGTGCTTTTGTTTGCTCTGGTTACCACTCTTATAATCCATGTGGGGAGAAAGGCGGCGGATCTTTCGGGGACGCTGATCTGTGCCGGTGTGGCAGCCCACATCGGCTTTCAGTCTTTTGCCAATATAGGAGTTGCAACGGGACTTCTTCCAAACACCGGACTCCCGCTTCCTTTCATAAGCTACGGATCAACATCCCTTATCTGCGTTCTGGCAGAGATAGGACTGGTACTCAACGTGGGTCTTATGATCGACGGAAGACCCAAGACACCGCTGACGTTTTATCTCGATTAATGGTGCTTTCAGTTCAAGTTGGGAACAACCCGAAGGGCAGACATAGTAAACCGGCGCTTATATGGTTAACAGTATCCCGATGATGCAGATGATAGTCATTACGGCGCCTATGATGGCTACATATTTTGCCGTCTTTTTAGCCTCGATTCCGGCTTCGGGCAGTGACATCTTCCGCAAAGAGTGCGCCTTGCAAAAGAAGATGGAATCACGAGGATCCTTAAGGATGAAGATCCATCCCGCGGCAAGTATCAGGCATATTCCGAAAATAAGAAAAAGAAAAAATGCAGGTTCCATGGTCCGGATTGTACCACATATTATAGTAAACGACAAAACTCTTTTCGTTTTGTCGTTTACTGCGCCGGATTTTGGCCGCTGAAAGCGGCATATTTCCTTGCAAAATCCGGGCGCATCCGCCGGGGGCTTTATGGTAAGCGAAATTATTTATTTCGCTTACTATAAACAATAAGGGGTATCAGAG
>JAFPZU010000111.1 GCA_017417105.1 Lachnospiraceae bacterium
CATAATGTACAAATTATCTGCATTTATCGTGGACAGACGGAAGGCTTTCCTTCTGCTCTTTGCCCTTGCAGTGATCTACTGCCTTGTCCGTATTAATGATGTGCAGGTGGAAAATGACGTTACAAAATACCTTCCGGAGGACACGGAGACCAGGCAGGGTGTGGACATAATGGACAGTGAGTTCGAGACCCACGGTTCCGCAAAGATCCTTCTTGCGAACATCACCTATGACCAGGCGCTTATCGTGGCAAAGGGTCTTGAAAACATTGAGGGTGTTGACACCGTAAAATTCTACGATGAAGGCAGTGAAGATTATAAGGACTCTTCTCTTGAGGATTATTACAAGGATTCGGCAGCCCTTATCACATTGTCCTTTGAGGAAGATGAGGATACGGAGCTTTCACAAAGGGCTATAGCCGAAGTGCGGGATTATGTGCAGGAATATGATTCCTACGTCTATACCACGGTGGATCTGGATGAGTCGGCGGAATTAAGGAAGGATGTGCTGAATATCCTGATAGTTGCGGTATTTGTCATTCTTGCCGTGCTGCTCTTCACTTCATCCACTTACGCCGAAGTGCCTATCTTCATGCTGACCTTTATTACTGCGGCGATACTTAATAAGGGCACGAATTATATCTTCGGGACCGTATCTTTCATCTCGAATTCGGTTGACATAATTTTGCAGCTGGCCCTTGCCATTGACTACGCCATCATCCTGTTCCACAGATATATGGAGGAACACGATAAAGGGCTGGAAGCAAGAGAGGCTATGATCACAGCATTAAGCAAGGCTATTGTTGAGATTTCATCCAGTTCCCTTACAACCATGTCCGGCATGGTGGCTCTGGTATTTATGCAGTTCAAGATCGGAAAGGACTTAGGCCTCGTGCTCTGCAAGTCGATCCTCTTTTCCATGCTGGCAGTATTCTTCTTCATGCCCGCCCTTATCATGTGGTTCAGGAACAATATTGATAAGACCAGGCACAAAAGCTTCGTGCCGAAGATCACCGGCTGGGGAAAGTTCATATGTCGTACAAGGCATGTATTTCCCATAATATTTGTGCTGGTGATAATAGTAGCTTTCAGGCTTTCCCACACGGCCACCTATATCTTTGATAAATACACGGCAAGAGGACCGAAGAAAACCCCTTATATCGAGGCAAAGGACAGGATAGACGAGACCTTTGAGACCGGTAATAATTTAGCGATAATCCTGCCGAAGGGTGATTATGGAAAGGAAGCTGCCATAATCAGTGACTTAAAGAGCAGGGAATATATAGGAGATGTGCTGGCCCTTGCCAACGTTGAGGTTGGGGACAACATGGAATATGTGCTGACGGACAGCGTGACCCCCAGGGATTTTGCGGAGATCGCGGATGTGGATGCGGGCCTTGCAAAGCTCCTTTATACGGTGTACGCCCAGGATAAGGAGGTCTACGGCGCCTTTATCGACGGTATAGATGAATACCGGGTTTCGGTTCTGGATCTAATAGACTTCATCTATGAAAAGAAGGAGGCGGGGGCCTTCAACCTGAGTGACAGGCAGAGTGAGGACTTGGATGATATCCATGATCAGATAGAGACCGCCAGAGTGCAGCTTGAGAGTGAGGAACACTCCAGGATAATCTTTAACCTGAAGGGGAAAGTCGAGGGGCAGGACACCTACAGCAAGGTAGATGATATAAGGAAGATGGCCCAGTCCTATTATAAGGACAGGATCTATGTGGTGGGAGACCCCACTGCGGCTTCTGATCTCTCCAGCTCTTTCAGCAATGACAATCTGGTTATCAGCATACTTACCGCCTTTTTCGTGGGAGTTATATTGCTGTTCACATTCCAGAGCATAAGCCTTCCCTTCATATTGCTGATAACCATTCAGGGAAGTATATGGATCAATTTTGCCATACCCCATATAACCAATAATCCCCTGTATTTCCTGGCTTACCTTATCGTCTGCTCCATACAGATGGGTGCCACCATTGACTACGCCATAGTTATTACGAACAGGTATGTTACCCTGAGGCAGGAGATAAGTAACAGGAATGAACTTGTAATAAGATCCTTAAATGAGTCATTCGCAACCATTGTAACTTCCGGGACCATTTTGACGGTCTGCGGTTTCCTGGTGGGAAATCTCACCAGTAATGCGGTCATATCCAATATGGGAGACGCTCTGGGAAAGGGTACGCTCTTAAGTATTTTGATGGTAATGACCATACTTCCGCAGCTCCTCTATTTCTTTGATCCCATAATCGATAAGAGCTCCTTTAAGGTAAAGACTCCGGAACTGGGCGAAGGACTTGCGGGTACTGCCCTTAAGAAGACCGCCGGTACTGTTATATTGAACGGTAACGTGAACGGTTACTTCTCGGGGTACATTTTCGGTGAATTTAAGGGCACCATGAACGGAGATATGGATCTTACCCTGAGAAGGGGAAGTTCGGATGAAGTGAAGGCCGGAGAAGAGGATGTATAAGCTTTTCAGCAAAACATCAAAGGTTTTATGTGCGCTTCTTACACTGGAAGCCGTGCTTTTATGCTTCCCCACAGGGGGAGGTCTTTTTGCTGCGCCCGTATCCGTTGAAGAGGAGATATCCACCCCGGAGGAGCTTATGGCCCTTTCGGAGGGATCCGGGGACGATTCCCTGACCTTAGGAAAAACCTATGTGCTTACGAATGACATAGACCTCTCCGGAAAGAAGATGGCTCCGGTACAGGTGTTTGGCGGAGTGTTTGACGGAAAGGGACATACCATTAAGGGCTTTTCCTATTCCGGCAGGCAGTCGGGGGTAGGGCTTTTCCGCACAGTTATAAAGGGCGGGGAGGTCAGGAACCTAAGCCTTGAAGTAAATATGCAGCCTACGGAGGACATGAAGAATGTGGGAGGCATTGCCGGCATAAACTACGGCCTTATAAAAAACTGTACGGTGAAGGGTTATATCCTGGGCATCGAGGCTGCAGGGGGTATAGCCGGAAGAAATATGAAGAGCGGGAGCATAGATTCCTGCGTTAATGTAGCGGAGGTCCACGGCATGCGCCGTACCGGCGGAATTGCCGGATATAACGAGGGCAGCATTGTCTTATGTGAGAACCGGGGAGAGATCAACGCTATCTCCGACACTGCCTGGGAGATAAAGGACAAACGGATCAAGGAACAGGATGCCGATGAAGAAGAGGAGGAGCAGAATATTGAAAAGCTTATCCCTGATAACATGGACATCATGTATGACGACTTAAAGGATGCCCTGAAGAGCGATCTGGAAGTGAACTATACCGGCGGTATCGCGGGAGTCAATTCCGGAGAGATCAGAAAAAGCGAGAACTACACGAAAGTGGGTTACCCCCATTTGGGATATAAGACAGGCGGCATCGTGGGCTATGAGCGTGGCCTGATAGACAGCTGTAAAAATACGGGCACTGTTTCCGGCAGAAAGAATGTGGGAGGCATTGCCGGACAGCTGGAGCCCCTGATAGAGGATGATTTCAGCGAAGATTCCTTTAAGAGAGCCCAGGATGAAGCGGATAAGCTGGTGGGAAAGATCACAGCCCTTCAGGATTCAGTCAAGGATAAGGACGACGATATCCAGGATAAGACTGACAGGATAAGGGCTGATGCGGATTCCCTCCGGGGCTCCATCTACGGCTACAGGGATTATTACCGTATGAAGGATGACGACATGGAGCAGAAGATGCGGACCCATACTTCAGAGATCCGTTCCATCTTAAACGGCATGGATGTCAACATGAATACGACGGAGGCCAATGACGCCCTTAAGGGACTTAAGAATGACCTGGATGATATAGACAAGCTGATGGAAGGAGCGGAAAAGGCGGTCTCAAACGGAGTGGATGTAGATATGACCGAATATCTCTCCTCCGTAAGAAAGTTGTCCCACAGCATGGATCAGGAGATTGATACCCTGCTTAAAAGCGCTCAGAAAGCCGGAAAGGAATATAACGGCATTAAGAATTCCGCCTCTTCCCTCCGGAACAGCAATAATGCTTTTGATGATTTTCTAAGGGGTACCTATGACAGCTATAAGAGCGACATAAGGGGAACGGACGACGATCTCACCGCAAGGATAGATTCCATAGCTTCAAATATGGATGAATTAAGCGATTCCCTTAAAAAAGCGGACGGGGTCATAAGGGATCAGATGGACGGCATCACCTTTTCCATTAC
>JAFPZU010000112.1 GCA_017417105.1 Lachnospiraceae bacterium
AGTCAGGCAAGGACTTCACATCAGATGAGCTCATCGCTCACTGGAAGAGCCTTGTAGACAAGTATCCTATCTACTCCATAGAGGACGGTCTTGATGAGGAAGACTGGGAAGGCTGGAAGAAGATGACGGCAGAGATCGGCGACAGAGTACAGCTTGTTGGTGATGACCTCTTCGTTACAAACGTTGAGAGACTTAAGAAGGGTATCGACAATAAGTGCGGTAACGCTATCCTTATCAAGGTTAATCAGATCGGATCCATCTCCGAGACCCTTGATGCCATCAAGATGGCTCACAAGGCAGGCTATGCCGCTGTTACCTCCCACAGGTCAGGCGAGACCGAGGATGTTACCATAGCTGATCTTGCGGTGGCTCTTAACACCCGTCAGATCAAGACCGGCGCACCTTCAAGGTCTGAGAGGGTTGCAAAGTACAACCAGCTTCTCCGTATAGAAGAAGAGCTTGGCGAGTACGCTGTATGGCCTTCATTCGACGCTTTTAACATCAAGAGATAATCCGGGATTTTTTTCAGGGGACGGATATCCGGGTAGTACAGCCAGGCTCCGTCCCCTTTGTTTTTAGGGGTAGGTTTTCTTTATCAGGAAAATCCGGTTCCCGTTATCTATAATAATAATCTTTTTGAAGTCCAGAACTATCTGTCGGTTACGAATCATATCTATTCCGGAATGTGCTTTACGATATCGGAATCCGTATGGAATAAGCTTTCCGAAGACCAGCAGCTTATAGTCCGCGAAGCGGCCATAGCTTCCGCGGAGGCTGACAGAAAGACAAATAAGGAACAGACAGAGTCCCTTATCGGAACCTTAAAGGAAAAGGGGATGCAGATAAATGAACCCGATCTTGCACCTTTCGCCAGGGCTACGCAATCGGTGCTGGAAAACAATGCCTCAGTATATGGCGATCTTTATGATGAAATGATGCAGTGGAGAGAAGCAAGATAAGATAAAATCGAATATTTGTTCGACAAAGAGTTTGCAAATCCCAAATCTTGTGTTACAATACATGGGTTATAACCATATATTGAATGCGAGGTTTGGGTTTTTTATGGCTAATGCAAAAGATAATTACGGTGCGGAGAGTATCACCGTACTGGAGGGGCTGGAACCTGTAAGGCTGCGTCCCGGAATGTATATAGGATCCACAGGGGTCAAGGGACTTAACCATTGTCTGTATGAGATCATGGACAATGCGGTGGATGAACATCTGGCAGGCTACTGCAGTACAATAAAAGTCACGCTGGAGGCAGACGGATCCGCCACGGTGGAAGATGACGGAAGAGGCATCCCTGTCGGAATGCACGAAAAGGGCATATCCGCAGAAAGAGTTGTTCTTACAACGCTGCATGCAGGCGGTAAGTTTGACGGTTCTTCCTACAAGACTTCCGGAGGACTTCATGGTGTTGGTTCTTCTGCGGTGAACGCGCTTTCCAGCTCCCTGGATATCACGGTTAAAAGAGACGGGGTCATATCCCATGATCATTATGAAAAGGGTGTGCCTACAGTGGAGCTTATAAACGGACTGCTTCCCGTTATCGGACGCACCAACCGTACAGGGACAAAGATTAACTTCACTCCCGATCCCGATATCTTCGATACGGTGAGGTTCAAGGCCGACGAGATTAAGTCAAGGCTTCATGAGACCGCTTATCTTAATCCCGAGCTTACGATAATCTATAAGGATCTTCGGGGCAGCGAGCCTGACGAAGAGACTTATCATGAACCCGACGGGCTTACAGGCTTTGTCAGGGATATGAACCGCAACAATGAGGCCATAAGCGATATAGTCTATTTCAAGGGAATGTCTGAGGGAATCTCGGTTGAGGTTGCCTTCCAGTATGTTAATGAATTTCATGAAGAGGTGCTGGGCTTCTGTAACTGCATCTATAATTCCGAAGGCGGTACCCATATAACAGGCTTCAAGGCTCAGTTCACCCAGATTATGAATACCTATGCCAGACAGCTTGGCATCCTAAAGGATAAGGATCCCAATTTTAACGGCACTGATATAAGGAACGGCATGACGGCGGTGGTTTCCATCAAGCATCCGGATCCGAGGTTTGAGGGACAGACAAAGACCAAGCTTGATAATCAGGACGCTTCTAAGGCGGTTTCCAAGGTTACAAATGATGAGGTTCAGCTTTTCTTTGACAGAAATCTGGATACTCTTAAAGCAGTGCTCGCCTGTGCCGAGAAGGCTGCAAAGATAAGAAAGGCCGAAGAAAAGAGCAGGACCAATCTTCTTACAAAGCAGAAATACTCTTTTGACTCCAACGGAAAACTGGCTAACTGCGAGTCAAGGGATGCTTCCCAGTGTGAAATATTTATAGTTGAGGGAGACTCCGCAGGTGGCTCAGCCAAGACTGCGAGAAACAGGATGTATCAGGCTATTCTCCCTATCCGCGGAAAGATACTTAATGTGGAAAAGGCTTCCATTGACAAGGTTCTTGCGAACGCGGAGATCAAGACGATGATCAATTCTTTCGGCTGCGGTTTTTCGGAGGGCTACGGGAATGATTTTGATATCACAAAGCTTCGTTATGACAAGATTATAATTATGGCGGATGCCGATGTTGACGGAGCTCATATTTCCACGCTGCTGCTTACGTTGTTTTTCAGATTCATGCCGGAGCTTATCACCGAAGGCCATGTTTATATTGCGATGCCTCCGCTTTACAGGGCGCAGCCTAAGAAGGGGGAGCCGGAGTATCTTTATGATGACAGGGCGCTTGCTAAATACAGGAAGACCCATAAGGGGGACTTTACCCTGCAGAGGTATAAGGGACTTGGAGAGATGGATGCGGAGCAGCTTTGGGAGACGACACTTGATCCTGAAAGACGAAGGATGAGGAGGGTTTCCATCGATGACGCCAGGATGGCTTCCGCCACTACCGAGCTTTTGATGGGTAATGATGTGGCGCCCAGACGGGATTTTATTTATGAGCATGCTAATGAGGCTTTGCTTGATGTATAAGAGATAAATTTGGGTGGCTGGAAGGTCGCGCGAGGTCTGAGATGCTTCCAGCTTGTTGTTATTTTTCTTCTAAAGTTCTAAGAAAGCACCGCTTTGTTTTTGGCTCATGACGGGGCCGGTCGTATTCGCATCCATGCTCAGTACGACCTCGCGGGTACATCC
>JAFPZU010000113.1 GCA_017417105.1 Lachnospiraceae bacterium
GCTGCTGCTTGCAGATGCCGCTAATGAAGGGCTTAAGGATAAATACGCCTACGTCTATGACAGGTCCGGGAGATCTGAGAAACGACCTCGTGAAGAAATCGGCATATCTGCCATAAGAGGCGGAACCATACCCGGGGATCACGACGTGATCTTTGCGGGTGAGGATGAGGTGGTAACCCTTTCTCACAGGGCCTACAGCAAGGCTGTTTTTGCCAAGGGGGCAGTGTCTGCTGCCGTTTATCTTTGCGGTAGGCCTGCCGGCATGTACTCAATGAAGGATGTGGTCGGAACTACTGCATGAAGTTCAGGCCGTGTATAGATATTCATAACGGCCGGGTAAAGCAGATCGTAGGCTCAAGCCTTCGGGATGCAGGCGATAAGGCAGAGGAGAACTATGTTTCTGCAAAGCCTGCTTCTTATTATGCTGCCATGTACCTTAAGGAGGATCTCCCCGGCGGTCATGTGATCGTACTTAATAAAAAGGGCTCAGAATACTATGAGGCATCGCTAAAGGAGGCGTTATCCGCACTTGAAGCCTATCCCGGAGGGATGATGGCAGGCGGAGGGATAGATCCTTTGAATGCGCATTTATTCCTTGAAGCCGGAGCAAGCCATGTCATAGTGACATCCTATGTGTTTAAGGACGGCAGGATAGATAAAGAGGCGCTGGAAGCCATGCGTGATGCCGTCGGAAGAGAAAGGCTCTGCCTGGACCTTTCCTGCAGGAGAAAAGGAAACGATCACTATATAGTGACAGACAGATGGCAGAGATTTACTGAGGAAAAGCTTGAAAAGGATATACTGGATTTCTTTTCGGAGTACGCCGCGGAATTTCTTATTCATGCGGTGGATGCGGAAGGAAAGCAGCAGGGGATAGATACGGACGTTTTGGAGATACTTCTTAAATCTCCCGTGCCCGTTACCTATGCAGGCGGCGTGTCCGGTCTTGAGGATATACGGCTTTTGATGGAAGCAGGCGAAGGAAAGATAGATGTAACAGTTGGATCCGCACTGGATATTTTCGGAGGGAAGCTCACCATAGAGGAGATAAAGAAATGCATATCGTAATGGTTATTGATGACAGTCCCACGGATCTTCTTGTAGCTGAGAGGGCGCTGGAAGGCTCCTACAGGGTCATGACAGAGCAGAACGGAAGGCACGCCCTTGATTATATGAAAAAGGTGTCAAGGCTTCCGTCTCTTGTGATACTTGATATAGACATGAAGGCTATAAACGGCTTTGAGCTTTTCAGCAAGATGATGGCGGATCCCAGATTAAAGGAAATCCCGGTGATTTTTGTGTCCGGCAGCAGCGATGTGGCTACGGAGCTTGAAGCCTATCAGCTTGGAGCGGTGGATTACGTAGAGAAGCCTTTTGTATCAGAGATATTAAAGAAGAAAGTCGGGCTGCACATAGGCATTGCAGATGATAAAGCAAAGATCGCCGAGCAGAATCAGACCCTTCAGGATTACAACCTTCAGCTTCAGGAATATAACAACGAACTCCAGGGTAAGGCCACTGAAGCACTGAACAAGGTAGGCAATCTGGAGTATTTCATTGTGGGAATGATAGCTGATCTTATCACCAAGAAAGACGGCTTCACGGGCACCCACTGTAAGAAAGTGTCGAAGTACATGGAGATACTCCTGAAAAAGATGCTTCGTGAGGGTACGGCAAGATATCCCTTGTCAGACTTAAATCTGATCCTTATGTCGAGCCAGCTTATAGATATGGGAAAGATCGGATTGCCTGACAGCATTATCCAGAAAGAAGGGAAATATACCCCTGATGAATTCGATACAATGAAGCAGCATACCCTTTTTGCGGCGGATTCCATACAGAAGTTCTCATATCTGCTGCCGAATTCACCTTTTATTACCTATATGTACCAGATGACCAGATCCCATCACGAGCAGTGGTGCGGCAGAGGCTATCCCGACGGATTGAGAGGAGCAGAGATACCTCAGCTTGCCAGAATCGTGGCTGTGTGCGATGTGTATGACGCGCTGGTGTCGAAGAGATCCTATAAGCAGACGGTTACGCACGAGCAGGCCTGCGCCATTATAAACCAGGCAGCGGGAGTTCAGTTTGATCCCGGGGTTGTCAATGCGTTCAACACTGTCCAGGGAGAATTCAAGGAGATGTACGTAAACCAAGGAGGAATCGGAGTCTGACGGAACCGGAAAGAAAAAGACTTTGCATGTCCTGCATGCAAAGTCCTCGATGCTCGTCCTTATCAATCTGCTTATCTTGATGTATATAAAGAAAAGTGGTATTGCTAAGAATTAAAGTTTGGTTACATTTGTAGCCTGAGGCCCTTTGGGACCCTCAACTACGTCGAATTCAACAGCCTGTCCTTCGTCAAGAGACTTGAAACCTTCCATATTAAGACCTGAATAGTGAACAAATACGTCTTTTCCAGTCTCGTCATTGATGAAGCCGTAACCCTTCTGGTTGTTGAACCACTTGACAGTGCCTTTCATCGATTTTGACCTCCCGAAAGTTATATAGTTCAAAAGCGAACCTTTTGGTATATTATCACAAGAAAACAAGGTTGTAAAGGATTGTGAAAATAAAAAACGGTCAATTTGAATGACTTTACACTTTTAGGATTCAACTCAACAGTGGAATAGTGGTCGGAGCGATGTGCATTGGGGATAAATCGTTTATCAGGTTTTTCTAAGGTCTTTCATGAGCTTATTCTATATGGTATACTAATTCCTTATGAGCAACAGAAACAGAAGACGGAAAAATAACAGCAATAAGCAGGCTAAGCCTGTTGTTCAGATATTGAGTGATGACGCGGTCAAAGATCTGTTGGAGACGCCGGAACAAAAGAGCATCGTAAAGCCGGAATCCGCTGTGACTGAGGAAGTGCCGGAGCCTGATACGGAGCAGATGCTGCTGCTTCAGGAGGCAGACCCGGAGGCGGAACCTGATACTGAGGCAGAACCGGAAACTGATTCAGAACCGGAAATTGACGCGGAGCCGGAAGCAGATCCGGAACCGGAAATTGAAGTGGAGCCGGTAGCTGAGTCGGAGCCGGAAGCTGAGGAGGCGGCAAAGACAGAACAGGAAGAACCGGGGGAGACATCAGTCGAAGAACTGTCCGATCAGCCTGTATCTTTTGAGGCAGTGAAAGACGAGGAGGCATCGCAGGGTGCCGGGATTCCCGAAGTTCCGGATCTTAAGATCGAAAATGTCCCACAATTTTACATTGATGACGACGAGGAAGAAGAGGAAGAAAAGGAAGAAAAAA
>JAFPZU010000015.1 GCA_017417105.1 Lachnospiraceae bacterium
GTAAGCGAAATAAATAATTTCGCTTACTATAAAGCCTCCGGCGGATGCGCCCGGATTTTGCAAGGAAATATGCCGCTTTCAGCGGCCAAAATCCGGCGCAGTAAACGACAAAACGAAAAGAGTTTTGTCGTTTACTATAAGATTAGGGGCGGGGAGTGCTCCTCATTTTACGTCATAGTAGTCGTCTTCATTGTTTTCGTAGTCCCCGTAGGGGTCGTCCCGGTCTGAAGCGTCATACTCATCGTACTCTTCATACTCATCGTATTCCTCATCCTCATACGCATACGCATACTCCTCATCCTCATATTCTTCATCATCGTAATCAGCCTCGGGAATTTTTTCTGAAACAGTTTTCTTTTTTGATTTAGAGGGACTGCTTTCGGGGTTTCTTTCCCGGAAGATAAGATCAAGGATGTGAGTGTGATGGAGCAGGAATACTGCGGCAAGCATGAAAAGATGGGTGTAGAATACCCCTACTATGTAGTAATTCCTCTCAAGGAGGAAGCCGGAATTAAAGCCGAACCAGCAGAGGAGACCCGTAAAGGCAAGCCCCAGTATAAGAAGAGGGAGGCTTTTGAATACGTTTTTCATGGCAGTCACAAAGTCGGAAAGAGAGGCGTCAAAGTAGACAAACCGTCCGACCATGAGACCCAGGTAATACATCATGACGGGAGTGTATTCACTTTCATCGCCTATATTATTTAAATGAACCAGGATGATGATGACGTAGAACATGGCAAGCATCCGTACTGTGGCTTTCTCATCCTTGCTTATTCCCTTTAAGGGGATAATGAATTTATCAAGAAGCGTGTTCAGTACGCAGGAAAGGCAGATGAGAAGCAGAAGAATGAAGTCCTTGCCGCTCTCCCAGGCGTCAACGAAAGCTTTTAGGCCTTCGTTTCCTCCGGTTCCATTTTCGAGCACCAGCGAATACACGTGGTTTATTATAACGTAGGCGCAGGAGAAGGACATGACGGAGGCGCCGGAGATTATCATTTCGTAGAAGAGCTGGACGCGGTTTTTATTACCACCCTCTATACGGGAAGCACCGGTGAGCTTTGCATAAAAAAGCGCCAGCATGTCGCAGACAAGAAGGCCCAAGAGGGCAGCAACAAAGAATATAATTTTTTCGGGCCAGCCGAAATCAGGGTTAGTATAAGCTTCTATAGTCATAGGATACCTCCGTTAGGTGTGATAACCTGTGGATTATTGCAGACAAAACAGTATTAGTCAAACGTTTCCAAGATACACATGGTCAAGGTATGAGTCTGCAATCTCCTTAAGCCTTCGCATAAGGTTTATGTCGGTGGGAGCAGCGCTCATCCTGTACTGAGGAAAATACCTTGTGATGTGAAGAACGATCTCAGGATCTATATCCGCAATCCAGGCAGCTTCCTTCCTCATATCTTCCTCGCTGTCGCTAAGACCGGGAACAATCAGGGTTGTAAGCTCCACATGGCTTCTTTCATGAGCAGTCCTTATAAATGTCTTTACCGTTTCAAAATCCCCGCCAAATTTCCTGTAGCCTTCATCGGAGAAGACCTTAAGGTCTATATTCATGGCATCGATAAAGGGGAGTACTTCTTCAAGTATGGGACGGTTGATATTACCGTTTGTAACCAGCACGTTTTTAAGGTGCGCTTTATGTATGAGCTTTGAGGTCTCCAGTACATATTCAAAGGAGATCAGGGGCTCGTTATAGGTGTAGGCTACGCCAATATTGTTATCGGAAACGGAAAGATCAAGGGCAAGTAAAGCAAGCTCTTCAGGAGTCATCTTTTCAGTCCTGTACAGATCAGATTCATCTTTTTGGGAAATGTCATGATTCTGACAGAAAGAGCAGAACATATTGCAGCCGAAGCTTCCGACGGACAGGATCTTCTTTCCCGGCATGAAGCGCGCCAGAGGCTTTTTTTCTATTGGATCCAAAGCTACGGCAGTAAGGGTTCCGAAGCTTTTTGGGATAACCCTGCCGTCTTTATTATATCTGCTTTTGCAGAGTCCCTGCTGTCCGGGTTTAAGACTGCAGGCATGGGGACAGACGGGGCAGACTGAAAGATCAGACATGACGCACAACCTCAAAGCGCTGCAGGGAGAGTTTCTCTCCGGGGGCTATGCCGGCTTTCTGTCTTGCTATATCGATCTGCTGTTCTACTGTGTCAACTCCCTCAAGATCGGGAAGGAGAAGGCCGCGTCTTCTGCCGTTTGTGACTATCACGCCGTAGCGCTTAACATCAAGCTCGTCGGGAGAGGAGATATCCTCGGCATCCCCTAAAATATCTACATTAATTTCAAGATTTTCAAGCTCGTCTTCCCTTACGGGTAAAAACCTGGGATCCCTTGAAACGGCGGAGATGGCGTTTTCTCTTATTTCTTCGGCGATGGAGTCACAGGTTGCCGCGATAGTCCCGATGCAGCCCCTTAACATCCCGAATTCATGAACCGAGACAAAGGCTCCGGCTCTATTATTCAGCATCTCATCCGGTAGTCCTGTAAGATCCGGAAGCTTTTCTTTTCTGACGAAGCTGTTTATAGTGTCTTTTGCAAGCTTTACATAGGCATCCATGGCATCTGCTCCTTTATCGCTTTTGTTATCCCGGTCATTTATCCTGAAGATTGCTACTCCGTAGCCTACGCCGAAGGTGGCCTCATGGGACAGAACCTCACTTGTAACTTCATGGGAATAAAGAATCCCGCTCAGTATGACAAAAGAACGGTGGCCGCATTCCTGGCTTCGCTCCAGCAGGTTTTCGTCAAAGTGAACGAGCTCATTAAGCGCGCCGCGTTTTATGGTGTCCATGAGGAGACTGTCGTATTTCGGACCTTCCGGTCTGAAGCCATAGGGACCGTCTTTTTTCTGGCAGTGGGAGAGATCTCCGCTTGCAATGATGACTATCTTTTTTTCCGAACGGGATATCACGCTGTCTATGGCGCGGCCAAGACTAAGATGCGCTTCTAATGAGAGCCCTGAAAGGCCTATACGGACAAGCTTATAGTCGGTGTATCTTTTATTAACAAAATAGAGAGGGACCATGGTGCCGTGATCGAGCCTCGGATCTATCTCGCCGTCGCATCCTGCGGGGATTCCGACACGGTCTGCGGCATCTTCGATCTGCCTTACAAGCTCTCTGTCGTATTTTATATCAAAAGTAACCTGTGGCGCACGGAAGCTGCCAAGATCACCGCGGGCGCCCTCACCCGGAGAGATATGAAAATAGTCGGCATACATCGTGGCATGCGGGGATGTCAGGATTATCGTATCAGGCCGTATTTCTGCGATACGCTCCGCCACCTTGTCGAACGCGTTCAGCGTAGCCTGTATCGCTTTCTCGTCTCCCCGTCCTACTTCCGCTACCGCTAACGGTGGGTGAGGGACCATGTATGCTTCTATCAGGGGC
This sequence comes from Lachnospiraceae bacterium, assembly GCA_017417105.1. Classification (GTDB taxonomy): domain Bacteria; phylum Bacillota; class Clostridia; order Lachnospirales; family Lachnospiraceae; genus NK4A144. Next base: position 3,399 of record JAFPZU010000015.1, read on the forward strand.
ATGTCTTACCTCCTTGGCTTTTTCAGTATGTACATTTCCAGTTCTGATCCTGCGGCAAATACAGTCAGCTATGATCGGAACTATTTCAACTTTACTACCAAAGCAGGCAAGTATCAATATATCAAATATCACTGCAATAAACATAGTCATAGGAACACCTCGCTGAAAACCGTTTTATCTGCTTCATATAAGGATAATTTACATGATTTTCTGTACGATAAAACGGACAGTTGTGATACGGGTGAAAAGCGTCTATAATCATACTCTGATGAAACCGGCGGGATCGGCTTTGCGTCACGAGATTGAATAGTAGCGGGAAATGGACGGATTAATTAAAAGAATTCTGGAGATATTTCATATAAGACTTGGCGAGGACAAGGAGACAGCGCTGATCCAGTTTATTAAGTTCGGGATAGTAGGGGTTTCGAACACTGTCTTAAGCTATGCGCTTAACGTGGCAGCGCTTATCCTTCTGGCGCCGTTAAAGCTGTCATGGGATTATTTTGCGGCAAACATCATAGCCTTTGTCCTAAGTGTCGCCTGGTCCTTTTACTGGAATAACAGATTTGTCTTTACGGCTAAGGAGGGGGAGAAGAGAAAACCCTGGACAGCCTTGCTTAAGACTTATGTGGCATATTCCTTTACAGGGCTGATCCTTGCAAACGTCTTATCCTGGCTATGGGTGGACGTAATAGGGATATCGAAGTTTATCGCCCCACTCCTTAACCTTATCATCAGTGTTCCCGTGAATTTCCTTCTGAATAAATTCTGGGCATTTAAATCATAACAAGTACGCATAAGGGACGGTTCTGTTCGTGCTCCGGGTGATGTTATTGCGCCAACCGGAACACAAATAGAACCGTCCCTGTGTGTTTTTTACTCTGTTACTTTGACGATGATACCGTAGCGGTAAGCGTGCCGTCGCCCTCGCTCCTGTCGCAGTCGATGTTTATCACATCACCTTCTCCGGCGCCATCGGAAAGGATGGCGCGGGCGGCAAGGGTCTCGACGTTTTTCTGCATGTAGCGCTTCAGCGGACGGGCACCGTAGACCGGATCATAGCCGCCGTCCACTATGAACTTCTTCGCCTCATCGGTAAGGCTGATAGAAAGCTGTTTGTCCGCAAGCCGCTTGTTTGTATCGGCTATCAGCAGTTCAACGATGCCTCTTATATTAGCCTTGGTCAGAGGTCTGAATTCTATTATCTCGTCCAGACGGTTTAGGAATTCAGGCCTGAAATGAGCGCGAAGCTCGGCGTCCACGGCATTATGAGCCTCGGGGCTGATCCTGCCGCTGTCATCTATTCCCTCAAGCAGATACTGGGAGCCGATGTTTGAGGTCATTATGAGGATCGTGTTTTTGAAATCAACAGTACGACCCTGGGAATCGGTTATCCGTCCGTCATCCAGAACCTGCAGCAGTACGTTGAAGACATCAGGATGCGCTTTTTCTATCTCGTCAAAGAGAACTACCGAATAAGGCTTGCGTCTGACTGCCTCCGTAAGCTGTCCGCCCTCGTCATAGCCGACATATCCGGGAGGAGCTCCTATAAGCCTTGACACGGAGAATTTTTCCATGTATTCGGACATATCTATTCGGACGATATTATTCTCATCATCAAACAGGGCTTCGGCAAGAGCCTTGGCAAGCTCCGTCTTTCCTACGCCGGTGGGGCCTAAGAAAAGGAAGCTTCCTATAGGCTTCGTGGGATCTTTTATTCCAGCTCTGGATCTTATGATCGCATCAACTACCTTTTCAACTGCCTCGTTCTGACCTATGACCCGTTTGTGAAGCGTATCCCCGAGGTGCAGAACCTTTTCACGCTCGCCCTCATTTAGTTTGGAGACCGGGATCCCCGTCCAGCGGGAGACAATAGAAGCAATCTCATCCTCGGTCACGGCTTCGTGAACCATGGAGATATCTTTTCCGTTTAAGATGCTCTCGGCTTCATCAAGCTCTGCTTTAAGCTTTGGCAGGTCACCGTACTGCAGCTTGGCGGCCTTTTCAAGATCGCCCTGACGCTGCGCTATCTGTATCTCGTTGTTCACGGATTCTATCTGTTCGCGGAGTTCCGAGAGCCTTCCGACGCTCTGCTTCTCCGTATCCCATTTCGCCTTATCGGACTGGAAGGTTTCATTTAATTCGGAGATGTCCCTTTGCAATTCTGCAAGACGCTGTTTTGAGGCATTGTCCTTTTCTTTTTTAAGAGCGGTTTCCTCTATCTGCATCTGGGTCAGACGGCGGCGCATTTCATCAAGCTCTGCGGGCATTGAGTCCATTTCCGTCTTTATCGAAGCGCAGGCTTCATCCACGAGGTCAATGGCTTTGTCAGGCAGGAACCGGTCTGAAATGTACCTGTGGGACAGGACAGCGGCGGCAACCAGAGCCGAATCGGTGATCTTAACGCTGTGGTATACCTCATAACGGTCCTTAAGTCCTCTTAAGATCGATATGGTGTCTTCAACGGAAGGTTCATTAACCATTACCGGCTGGAACCTGCGCTCAAGAGCCTTGTCCTTTTCTATATACTCCCTGTATTCGTCAAGGGTTGTAGCTCCGATGCAGTGCAGCTCGCCGCGGGCAAGCATGGGCTTTAACATATTGCCGGCATCCATGGCACCGTCAGTTTTTCCGGCGCCCACGATAAGATGCAGCTCATCGATGAATAAGATCACCCTGCCGTCGGATTTCCGAACCTCTTCAAGGACGGCTTTAAGCCTTTCCTCGAATTCTCCTCTGTATTTCGCACCGGCCACAAGAGCACCCATATCGAGGGAGAAGATTTCCTTGTCCTTTAAGGCTTCCGGAACGTCCCCTGCAACGATTCGCTGGGCAAGGCCTTCCACGGCAGCGGTCTTTCCGACACCGGGCTCACCTATGAGGACGGGATTATTCTTTGTCTTTCTGGACAGTATCAGGATCATATTCCTTATCTCGGTATCCCGGCCTATTACGGGATCAAGCTTTTGCTCCCTGGCTCTTGCCACCAGATTGGAGCCGTATTTTTCGAGAACGTCATAGGTGTCCTCGGGATTATCAGTATTAACGGTCTGATTCCCACGAACCTCGGAAAGCACCTGAAGAAAATGCTCTCTCGTGATGCCGTAGTCCTTCAGCGTCTCTTTGAGTTCCTTCCCGGGATGTCTGATAACGGAAAGGAAGAGATGCTCCACGGAAACATAGGAATCGCCCATGGCCTTTGCCTCATCAGAGGAGGAGAGCAGGATCTTATTAAGCTCCTGTCCCATAAACGGGTCACCGCCCTGAACCTTGGGCCGCTTTTCTATTATGTCAAGAATGCTCCGGGTGAATTCGTCCGCATCGATCCACATCTTCTCAATAAGCCGCCTTATCAGCGACTCATCTATGGTGAGGAGGGAATAAACGAGGTGCGCGGGAACTATCTCCTGATTTCCGTAATCAAATGCGATCTTCTGACAGTTGTTTACCGCCTTTATTGAATTCTGTGTGAATTTATCTATGTTCATATTCTCTCACCTCACTTTCGTATAATACATTGGTTCAGTATTTGCCTCATTTGTGAAGTATCATACAGCGAATTGTTAGCACTGTCAAGAGGTGAGTGCTAATCGCAGGTGAAGATGGTTGACATAATTCGAGCAATCCGGGTGTGGAGTCCGGTAATACAAGAAGAAACGTTCCTGTTTCAGAACCTGGAGCCGTCGGCGTAGGTTACTGCCATGGCTGCTATGACGAAGATGACGGTGAGAATAAGGACTATGTGATCATTGCGGGAAAGCCGTCTGTAAGAATACCAGGTGCGGCCTTTCTTTTTGCCGAAGCCCCGAAGCTCCATGGCATTGCTGACCACGTCGATCCGCTCCATCGTGGAGAAGAGAAGCGGAAAGATGATGGCTGCGACATTTTTTATCCTGGAGACAAGACCGGCCTTGGCGGACATTTCTATTCCTCTTGCAGCCTGGGCGTTTTTGATCCTGACGAAATCGTCCTGTATGTCCGGGATATACCTTAAGGCTATGGCCAGTGCATACGCGAAAGAATAGGGCACGCCGATCTTATTGATCGAAGCTGCAAGCTCACTGGGATCGGTGGTCACAAGGAATACAAGGTGCATGTCATGGGTTATCATGATGATCGTAAGCCCAAGCTCTTCGTTCAGTTTCTTCAAAAACTCCATTATCTCCGTGTAATGCCTGTAATCCTGTCCTGCGGTAGGTTCATCAAGGATCATGATCTCAGGCTCCATCACAAGGATCGAGGCTATGGTAACGCGTTTTTTCTGACCAAAGGAGAGGGCGCCCACAGGCCAGTTTCTGAAAGGATATAATCCGCATATCTTCAGCGCCTCATCTACGCGTCGTCCCGTTTCTTCCTCATTAACGCCCCTTACGGTAAGGCCAAGCCCCACCTCTTCCTTTATCATGGGTTTGCTTATCATCTGTCCGGGACTTTGCATCACAAGCCCTATAGTGCGGTGCGGTTGTATTATTGATGGGATTTTTGATATACTTATACGGATTTTTTTCAGTCTCCGGCGGAAGCAGACGAAAACGGATGGATTTCGTATGATCATCTGCGGGGGCGAAGGACAGGAATCACCGTGAATAAATGAAAAGGAAAGAGGTAAGAGCGTGGTTGGAAAACAGGTATATGTGAAAAATGACGGAACCGGTGTTGACGATGCTTTGAAAGCTACGGACAAATTTGCAAGGTCGCTGGATCTGACAGGAAAGAACTCCATGCACTTAAGGCTTCTCGCAGAGGAGATGCTGGGTATGGTAAGGGCTATAACCGGAAGGTTCACGGCATTGTACTGGGCTGAGGGAGACGAAAAGGAAGTTAAGCTTTGTCTCAAGGCTGACACCGAAATGAATCCTGAGAAGAGAAGGGAGCTTATATCGACATCTTCATCCGGAAAGAATAAAGCCGCAAGGGGCTTCATGGGTAAGATCAAGGAACTTATCGAAATTGGCATGGAGAATTACGATGAGGTCAGCAGGCTTCAGGTTAAATACGGGGTGGATCCCGTAAGCTACGGCTCCATGGGCATGGGCGTCGATAATGAGATCATGGCGCAGGCAGCTCTTTCCTGGTCACTGGAGAATTACCGCAAGAGCCTTTCGGGAGCAAAGAATGAGAACGAAGGGTTCGTGGAAGCCTGGGATGAGCTTGAAAAGTCCATAGTCGCAAACCTGGCGGATGATGTACAGGTAGGTATCCAGAACGACAAGGTTGAGTTTATTGTTGTGAAGAAGTTCTGATGGATACAGGGAGCGGAGAGTCAGGAGGAATAAAGATGCAGAAAAAGATGCTTGCTGTAATGCTTATCATGGCTATGCTCGTTACCGGATTGACCGGAACAAAGAGCGCCGTGGCAGCTAACAGCGTAAAGAGGAACACGAAGTTTACGACCGTAGCAGAGATGCAGGCAAAGCTGAATACGGCGGACAAGACTACCTGGTCTCCGGTCTACCTTACGGAAGTTGAGAATACATACTGGACTTTTACCAACCAGAATAATCTGGGCGGGACGGGAATAAGTCTTGACATGGCTAAGAACTGCTATCGTAATCTGGAAATGCTTCTGGACAACGGGTATACCATGGACTATGCGACGCTTTCGGCGTACTGTAACGAATATCTCGGGAAGAAGAACGGTCAGCCGGATGCTTTCTACAACGTGCTTACGGGATGCCTCGGAAATCCGTATCTTCTGAACAGACCGGCGGCAACGGTAACCGCAACGACCTATAATGGAAGAGACTATTCCAAGGTTTTCGACGCATCATATTATCTTGCATCAAATCCCGATCTTGCAGGCTCCATAGGCAACAATCCCGCGGAGCTTCTGAGACACTTCGTTGAGGTGGGCGTGAATGAGGGAAGAGCAGGTAATGCGTCTTTTAACGTGGCGACCTATGCGGCTACGGTGGATGCGGGAGTTATGGCATCAATGCTTCAGTCAGCTTCCTATAAGACACTGGGGGCGGGGGCAGCGGCTCCGGTAGGGAAGTACAGCTATTCTTACGCAAACTATTACGGAAAGTATCTTGGACACTATACGATATCGGCAGCTGCCGATACCACATCAGCTGCTTCGACTGCCGGCACGGCATCATCCGGAAGCACGGCTTCAGGCAGTATCGATCCGTCGCAGATAACGGACATCGATACTCAGGGACCCGACGGAGCGGAGGATTCGGCCCCTGCGATACCGAAGTCTGTAGTCGGAACCTATACCTCTAACAGCTCAAGGAGTGTATATACGAATGAAGCGGTCAGCTCCGCACAGGCGAACTTAAGACCCATCGCTGTCATGATGCCGACGGACAAGGCTGCGCAGCCTTCCTATGGGATCAGCAAGGCAGATATCCTCTATGAAATAATGGAAGAGGGCGGAATCTCAAGGCAGATGGCGATCATACCAAACTGGCAGGGCATGAGCCGGATAGGAAATCTAAGGAGCTGCCGTCTTTATTACATCTATGCTGCGAAGGAATGGGATCCGATCCTTATACACTTCGGCGGAGTGGCCTACATGAAGGGAGTAATAAACGGCGCTGATATGAATAACCTTTCGGGAACTTATGAGTACGGTGTCGGAGGAAAGGCTCCGGGAGCCGGGTACTTCTTCAGGACAAGCGACAGGTCGGCTCCGCACAATGCGTATATTTCCGCTTCGGGGATACAGAAGGCGGCCATGCAGCAGGGGTATTCCCTGAATCTCAGGGCAGGCTACTACAACCCCGTGCACTTCCAGTTCGCATCAGGGGTTAATGACCTTTCACAGTATTCAAATGCAGTGAGCGCTCCGACGATAGATCTTTCCGCTGTATATCCTTACAGCAAGTCGAAGCTTACCTATAATGCAGCTGACGGAAAGTACTATAAATACATACACGGAGGACCTCAGAAGGATGCGATCAACGGCCAGCAGATATCCTTTGCGAATGTAATCGTCCAGAATACCAAGTGGCAGACCATGGACAAGAAGGGGTATCTCGGATTCTCGATGATAGACTCAACTGAGGATGGCTATTACTTCACCAAGGGTAAGGCGATCCACATCCATTGGACGAAGACCGGCGATTATTCACCGACCAGATACTACGATGACTCCGGGAGGGAGATCCAGATGAATACCGGAAAGACCTATATCGCGGTAGCGCAGAAGGGCAAGTACGGCGGACCGTAAACAAGGTATATCACGTATTCGAACAGAGGAACACAAGGGGCGACTTTAAGTCGTCCCTTTTTTACCGGGCATCCGAAACGTTACACTGGACAAAGCGGTGGCGTTGGTATATATTTCTATTATTGGGTTTGAAACGTGGGGTTGGTGGTGTATTATCGGGCGAAACGTTTCGTCGATCAACCGCCACGGGAATAAAAACGGTAACGAAAGAGGAGGTATTAAGAAATGGCAAAAAACAGGTATGTCGGGGAGTATCCGGCGATCGGCATCAGGCCCTGTATAGACGGGCGCAGAGGACCGCTTAAGGTCAGGGAGTCCTTAGAGGATCAGACCATGGGAATGGCGAAGTCCGTGAAGAAGCTTTTTGAGGAGAACCTGAAGTACTCAAACGGCGAGTCGGTAAAGGTAGTCATAGCGGACACGACTATAGGCCGTGTGGCTGAGTCGGCAGCATGTCAGGCGAAGTTCAAGAAAGAGGGAGTTGCTATCACTCTTTCGGTCACACCCTGCTGGTGCTACGGTTCAGAGACCATGGACATGGATCCCCTGACAATAAAGGGTGTATGGGGACTTAACGCGACGGAGCGTCCGGGAGCGGTTTATCTTGCATCAGTTCTTGCAACCCATGCGCAGAAGGGACTTCCGGCATTCGGTATTTACGGTAAGGATGTACAGGATGCGGATGATTCGGTAATACCGGAGGATGTAAAGACAAAGCTTCTTCGTTTCGGAAGAGCCGCTGTTGCCGCAGCTACCATGAAAGATAAGTCATATCTGCAGATCGGATCCGTCACCATGGGTATCGGCGGATCGATCATCAATCAGGACTTCTTTGAAGAGTATCTCGGCATGAGAGTCGAGTCCGTGGACGAAGTAGAGATCCTTCGCCGCATGGAGGAGCATATCTATAATGAGGATGAGTATCAGAAGGCTCTGGCATGGATAAAGAAGTACTGCAAGCCGGGCTTTGACAAGAACCCTGATTTCGTTAAGAAGTCCGATGAGCAGAAAGAGAAGGACTGGGAATTTACCGCAAAGATGGCCTGCATAATAGAAGATCTTTATCAGGGCAATCCGAACCTTCCCGCAGGCTGCGAGGAAGAGGCGGTAGGCCACAATGCGATAGCCGGCGGATTCCAGGGACAGAGACAGTGGACGGATCACTGGCCGAACTGCGACTTCCCCGAGGCTATACTGAATACTTCATTTGATTGGAACGGCGCAAGGGAGCCTTTCATCCTTGCTACCGAGAACGACACCTTAAACAGCGCAAGCATGCTTTTCATGAAGCTTCTCACCAATCGCCCCCAGATGTTCGCTGATGTCAGAACCTACTGGAGCGGAAGCGCTGTAAAGCGGGTTACGGATTATGACATAGAGGGACACGCAAAGGATGCAGACGGCTTTATTCACCTTATAAATTCCGGCGCCTGCTGCCTGGATGCCTGCGGCGAAGTTAAGGATGAGAACGGCAATCCTGTCATGAAGCAGTGGTTTGATGTAAATGACAAGGATATCGAAACAATAATGGCAGCTACGGAGTGGTGTCCTGCCGATAACGGATACTTCCGCGGAGCAGGGTACTCATCAAGATTTCTGACCAGGGCTGAGATGCCTGCCACCATGATAAGGCTTAACCTTGTGAAGAACTTAGGACCCGTGCTTCAGATAGCTGAAGGCTGGACAGTAAATCTTCCGGATGAGGTTTCGGATGTGCTCTGGAAGAGGACAGATTATACCTGGCCCTGCACCTGGTTCGCTCCAAGATGTGACGGCAAGGAGGGATCTCCCTTTAAGACAGCATATGATGTGATGAACAACTGGGGAGCAAATCACGGTGCAATAAGCTATGGCCATATCGGTGCTGATCTTATTACCATGGCATCAATGCTCAGGATCCCTGTCTGCATGCATAACGTACCGCTTGAGGATGTATATCGTCCCGCAGCCTGGAATGCATTCGGATCTGACAAGGAGGGGGCTGACTATCGCGCATGCGCCGCTTATGGTCCTCTGTACAAGACGGTCCGGTAAGCAAACGGAGGAATAGTAAAGTATAATAAGCAAATAAAGAAAAGCGGTCGGCAATGCCGGCCGCTTTTCCGTAGAAGCAGTGAGGACAGGGTAAATCCGGAGCTATATAAGTTGCATGGGAATATAAATTCTTGACAAACGAAGAGGGATAAAACAGAATAATAGCTGGTGATGACGGTTAGGAAATTGATATTCTGAAAGGATTTTATGAAGAAGGACGCCGGGGAATATACAGGACTTGAACGCAGCTCTTATTCCGGGACGGAAAATCTTATTGCCTCCGTGATATTCGTGATGCTCTCATTGATCGTATTCCTTCCCATACTCCTTGTGTTCATAGTTTCAATTTCTTCACAGGATTCGGTCACGGCGACAGGCTACAGCTTCTTCCCTAAAGAACTGTCCCTTGAAGCCTACAGATATCTTTTTCACTCCGAAACCTATCTTGCAAGAGCCTTTATTAACTCGATTTTTATCACGGTTTCCGGTACAGTCATCGGGCTGATCCTCATGTGTCCTTTGGCTTATGCGCTGTCACGCAGGGAATTCAGGCTTAAGAACCATATTCTGCTCTTTATCATGATCCCCATGATCTTCTCGGGCGGTCTTGTATCAAGCTACATGGTCAATACCCAGATGCTGCATCTTAAGAATACGTATCTTGCATTGATCCTGCCGGGGCTTTGCTCTACCTGGTACATTCTGATCCTGCGGAATTATTTCCGTACAGCGATCCCGGAATCTCTCATAGAATCGGCCAAGCTCGACGGCGGCAGGCATCCCCAGATCTTTCGTCTGATAGTGCTTCCGATAGCAAAACCCGTGATCATGACAGTCACTGTCTTTTTGATGTTTTCCTATTGGAACAGCTGGTACCCCGCACTTCTGTATCTTGACAGTAATCACACTGAGCTTTATCCGCTGCAGTATGTCCTGGTAAATATGGAGCGCAGCATAGAAACGATAACAAAAGATGCGCAGTATATGTCCGGAATGACGAGCTATACACCACCCGCTGTCACCATAAGGATGGCAATGGTCGTGATCGTGATACTTCCCGTGATGGCTCTCTTTCCTTTCTTCCAGAGGTTTCTGAAGACAGGCATGACCATAGGAGCGGTGAAGGAGTAGCCGATGAAAAGATACTGTATCATTCCGATTCTCATAATGATCTTGTTTCTTGCAGGCTGCGGCACGGAAAACGGCAGCTCCTCAGATGTTGTGAAGCTTCGCTGGGTGACTTATGATAACGGCAGTACACCGCTTGCTGCAAAAGAGGTAATAGAGGCGGCAAACCGGGTTTCGGAAGAAAAGATCGGCGTAACAGTGGAGCTTGAATTCCAGCCTGTGGAAAAGATAAATCTTATGATGGCATCGGGGGAGTATTACGATATGGTATTTACAAGCTCCTGGGTCAATTTTTTTGATAAGAACGCATCGGCCGGTCTTTATTATGACATCACTGATCTTGTGCAGGAGAAGACACCGGCGCTCTATGATTCCATCGGCAAATACTGGGATTGCGCAAAGGCTGGTAACAGGATCTACGCAGTCCCCGTGCTTAAGGATATGGGAGCGGAGGATATGTATCGCCTGAATTCCGACTACTTCGAAGGAGAGAAGGGCATGGAGATACCGGAGCGCATGTCATTTGAGGATCTCGAACCCTATCTTAAGGCTTATAAGGATGATAATCCGGACAAATATCCTCTTGCCATGGATAAAGCAGGCCTGCCTGGATATCTGAACTTTCTTGAACGTATCGTAAATCCCATTATAGTGATCCCCTACGATCAGCAGGATGAGGTGAAGGCTATTCCGTTCTGGGAGTGTGAGGAGCTTATGAACAGGTACAGAACCCTGCACAGATGGTACAAAGCAGGCTACATACATCCCGATGCGGCCACCATAGATTCCACCGCAGCCGACAAGTCATTTCCTGTCCGCGGCGGAGTCGCCTGGCGGGGTTATCAGGGGTATTCCAATCCGGCAGACTGGGGCTTTAATGTGAAGACTTCCATATACGATGGACCGTATCTTTCCCGGACAAGCGAGCAGGGAGCCATGATAGGCATATGCGCCGCCTGTGATGAAGAGCGGGCAACAGCCTGTCTTAAGTATATCGAGCTCTTAAGTACAGATCGGAAATTCAGGGATATACTGGGCTACGGGATAGAAGGAAAGCACTTTAATTACCTTGAAAACGGTACGGTGATACGACTGCCTGCCGGAAGTGACCTTTACAATACAAAGCTGTATCAGACAGGGTCTGTTGTAAATGCTTCAGTCGAATCAGTAAGCTCCGATTTCCTTTCGGATCCCGATCAATGGAAGGCAGTTTTTGAAGGCTATGATACAGACGGTATATACAGCAGGACAAACGGCTTTGCCTACGATCAAAGCGCTAAAGAGGACATTATAGCAGCCCTTAATGCGATCTACAGTGACTATGCTGCAGAGCTTCGCACCGGAACCAGTGATCCGGATGAAGTAATCCCAAAGATCAAAGAGCGTATGGAAAAAGCGGGGATAAATGAAGTTACGGATGATATCAATGAACAGCTGTCAGAATGGCTGAAAAAATCCGGACAGGACTTGTCGGAGGAGACAGAGGATTGAAGGCTTCAAAAGATAAATACAAAAGAATACCTGTAAAGAGCATGAAACGTGAGACCGGGGAACTATCCCTTATGTCCCTTCCTGCTGTCATCTGGTATATACTTTTTTGCTACCTTCCGCTTTTCGGAATATTCTTTGCTTTCAAGCAGTTCACTCCCAAACCGGGGGAATCGCTTATCAAAAACCTTTTTATAAACAGCCGCTGGGTGGGGTTCGACAACTTTTCCTTCCTGTTCAGATCTGCCGACATGCCGAAGATCATATTCAACACTTTGTTTTATAATTCAATCCTGCTTGTCCTGGGTATAGCGATACCGGTTATTCTTGCTGTCTTCCTTGCGGAGCTTCACAGCAAGCGCCTTTCGGGGCTGGTGCAGATGGTTACCGTGCTGCCCTATTTCCTTTCTTATGTTATTGTAGGGTATTGCGTATATGGATTTCTGGCAACCGATGAGGGTCAGATAAACCATCTGTTAAGGCTGTTTGGCGCGGAAGCAGTGCAGTGGTATCAGTCGCCTCAGTACTGGAGGTTTATTCTGATAATCACGGAACTTTGGAAGTCAACGGGCTATACAATGGTGATCTTTCTCTGCGCCATCACGGCGATAGACCGCTCTTTGTATGAGAGCGCGATGCTGGATGGAGCCGGCTTTATGGACAGGGTCCGATATGTCACGCTTCCGCAGCTGCAGCCGACCATTGCAACAATTTTTATCCTTCGTATCGGCAGCATTCTGAACTCGGATTTTGGCCTTTTCTATCAGGTTCCGCTGGATTCAAATTCATTACAGCCCGTCACTCAGACGTTGGATGTCTATGTGTATAAAGCACTTATGCAGCAGGCAAACTTCAGTTATTCCGCCGCCACATCGCTTTTCCAGAGCGTTGTCGGCTGCATCCTGCTTATCGCAGCCAATACCATTATCAAAAAGATCGATGCAGACAGCAGTCTGGGGTAAGGGATCTGTTTTTATCGTGAACCTCAGCTTGATATATATAAAAACTGATGCAGCGCCTTGAGATTACGGAAAGGACATGAATATGAAAAAATTTATCTGTAGCCTGCTTATCTTTGTATTATTGTTTTCACTTACAGGCTGTATCAAAACTGATGCAGTAGAACCGGCTTCCGCCCCTGCTTCAGGATTGGAAATAACAAACGATCTCGAATCTGAGAAAGCACATAATGACACTGAAGCGGAAGAAATCTCTGAAACCGTTGAAGAAGACGGAATCTATGACGGTGCTGATGAAGTAGCTCTTTATATCGTAACTTATCATAAGCTGCCCGGAAATTATATAACCAAGAAGGAAGCCAGACAGCTTGGCTGGGAAGGTGGTTCACTTGAGGAATATGCCCCCGGGAAATGCATAGGCGGAGATGTTTTCGGCAACAGGGAAGGTGTTCTCCCCGAAGATCAGCTTTATTATGAATGCGACATCGGAACACTCGGAAAAGAAAAACGAGGTGCAAAACGGCTGGTTTATTCTGACGATTATGAAGTATATTACACGGAAGATCATTACAATTCTTTCACACAACTGTATTAAACAAGGAGTCTGACCATGATATATACAATAGATCTTACAGGAGTATCAAACAAAGAAGAGCTGCATGATGCACTTCAGGAAACTCTCCCACTCCCGGAGTATTATGGCAGGAATCTGGACGCGCTTTATGATGTGCTTACAAGTGTCAGTACGCCCATGGAGATACAGCTCATTAATACTCCCTCTGCAGATGAATTCCCGGGAGGATATATTCAGGCTTTCCTGAAGCTATGCCATGATGTTCAGGAGGAAAATCCAATGATAACTATATCAGTATGATTGTGACAGAGGGACTACGAACCGCTGAATCCACTAACCAACTGAAATGAAAGAAAGCTCCTGCTCTTTTCAGCTTTCTAATATATCCAATAACCGGTAAGCTGGCCCGGTAAGGTGAGTACGGCCAAGCTCCCAGGCCTCTACAGTCTTTTTGGAGACCCCCATATAGTTTGCAAAAACGGTCTGAGTCATCCCTGCCCTATTACGTATAGCTTTTATTTCGTCATTCGAGTATTTCTTTACAGGAGCGATCATAAGGGTTCTGGTCTTAGCCTTACCCGTTCCCCTTTCATAATCGATAGCCTGTTGAAGTCCGGTACAAAGATCATCGAATAAAGATTTCATTTGCGATACCCCCTGTTTTCAGCGGCCTCGTCCCTTAGAGATTTAACCAGTTTCTTGAGAACAGTTTTCTCTTCCTGTGTAAGGTTTTCCTTCTCTGCTCTTGATTCCACAAAAGCATCAGACCAGGCGAAGATGGCGGTAGTGGCGGAGAATCACAAAACTCAATATGAACCCGCGACAGGAGTGAAGCTGCAGGAATCTACCCAATATCAGGCGGCACGGGTGACACCGGCACCCGAAAGGGACAGCAGTGTCTATAACGAGGTAATGCAGATCATAAAACGGGGACAGGAGATAGAGAAGTCCACCCCCGAAGCCTGGAGACTCTCCCATGAAGTAGCCGAAATCTGGTCAGAGCATAACGGAGAGAAGCTGAACGAGCAGGATTTCGAGGTTCAGAAGTTCATAGTCATAACCGCGGAGGATATAGCAAAGCGCAACTCCGCTACCATAATAACTTCCCTCTCCAACATGGCAGACCGCTCGGATGACAGCGGCTTCGTTAAGAAAGCCTTCAAACTCCTGATAGCCATAGAGCATTATGCCGAAAAAGCAGATCCGGTGCTTGAAGAAACAGTAC
>JAFPZU010000016.1 GCA_017417105.1 Lachnospiraceae bacterium
AAACGACAAAACTCTTTTCGTTTTGTCGTTTACTGCGCCGGATTTTGGCCGCTGAAAGCGGCATATTTCCTTGCAAAATCCGGGCGCATCCGCCGGAGGCTTTATAGTAAGCGAAATTATTTATTTCGCTTACTATAATTAATTCTACAACCGCCGCCATGTACGCGCAACGATATTTTCTAGACAAACCCCTGGTTTTGTAGCAAAATATAAGAATATTGAGGGTAAAAGGGCTTTTGCCCTAAGCTGTTGTAAATGTACAAAACAGGAGCATTTTCCATGACTGAAGGCCAAAGGATGTACGGGCTTTGCAAAGAAATATTCCCCCTGAACCGGAGCATAACGGGCAACGCTGTAAGGGAAACCTTTAAGATCCTGCAATCCCACATACCTGATATAAAATTTGAAATGCACGAAGTAGCGAGCGGCACGAAGGTCTGTGACTGGGTGGTGCCTGACGAGTGGAACTGCGAGGAAGCTTATCTTGAAGATCCCGACGGCAGACGTATCGTTGACATGGCAGATTCCAACCTTCACCTTCTTGGTTATTCGCTGCCCACAGACGTTACGCTGCCCCTTGAGGAGCTGAAGGAGCATCTCTATTATCTTAAGGATCAGCCTGACGTCTTTCCCTATGTGACAAGCTATTATTCTCCAAGATGGGGATTTTCCCTGACCTGCGAGCAGTTTAAGTCCCTGAAGCCCGGTAACTATCACGCTGTTATACGGTCAACTCTCGAGCCGGGCTCCCTGACCTATGGAGAAATATTCTTTCCCGGGGAAACGGAGGATGAGATCTTCTTTTCCTCATACACCTGCCATCCCTCGATGGCAAATAATGAATGCAGCGGACCTGCCCTTCTTATATCGCTGGTCCGTCACGTCGCTTCCATGAAGAAGAGACGTTATTCATACCGGTTTGTTCTTGCTCCCGAAACCATCGGAGCCATAACCTATATCGATAAAAATCTTGATCACCTTAAAAAGCACGTTAAAGCGGCTTTCAATCTCACCTGCGTGGGAGATGACCGCACGTACAGCATCATCCATTCAAAATATGCGGACACTTATGCTGACAGGGTGCTGACATGCGTACTGTCGCAGTCAGGGAAGCATTTTGATGAATATCCTTATATAAAACGGGGCTCGGATGAAAGGCAGTATCAGGCTCCGGGAGTAGATATCCCCATGGTCTGTTTCTGCCGCAGCAAATACCATATCTATCCTGAGTATCATACAAGCGCTGACAACCTGGATCTGATCTCACCTGAGGGATTGCAGGGGTCTTTCGATATGATGACAAAATGCATAGATCTTATTGAGTACAACAAACGGTACCGCACCACCACCCTCTGCGAACCGCAGCTTGGAAAACGCGGGCTTGTACCCACAATGTCCAGCAAGGAAACCTATCAGCAGACCCTGGCCCTTAAGGATCTTATAGCCTATGCAGACGGAAGAAATGATCTGATAGGGATATCTGAGATCATCTGTCAGCCGACAGATCTTCTTATCCCTCTCGTGGATAAGCTGCTTGAATGCGGACTTTTTGAAACCTTGGAGGATGAGACTCCATGAACTGCTACACTTTTGATGAGATATTTATCGGACAGAAAGAAGCCTTTGATGTAACCGTGACCGATGAGATGCTGGAGAGCTTCTGCGGCATTACCGGCGATGTGAACCCGCTTCACAGGGATAAGGACTACGCCGGTGAGCAGGGATATAAGGACAGGGTCGCCTACGGAATGCTCACTGCTTCTTTCATGTCAACTCTTGCCGGCGTATACATGCCCGGTGAGAGGTCCCTCATAAAGGAGATGACAATTAAATTCGCAAAGCCCGTTTTTCCCGGAGACAAGCTCCACGTTGAAGGGGAAGTCACCGAAAAAAACGATACTTTTAACATGATAGTCCTGAAGGTTACTGTTAAAAATGATAATAAAGAAAAAGTGCTTCGCGGAAATATGGATGTAATGGTAAGATGAAAAAAGGAGGCAGCTATGGACAAGGAACTTGAATCAAAGATCGCTAAGCTTCAGGAGATGATAGACGGCTCCGACAATATCGTCTTTTTCGGCGGCGCCGGGGTTTCCACGGAATCAGGCATCCCGGATTTCAGAAGTCAGGACGGGCTCTATAATCAGAAATATGATTATCCCCCCGAGACTATCTTATCCCACAGCTTCTTCATGAGAAATCCGGATGAATTTTACAGGTTCTATAAAGAAAAGATCCTGCTTGTGGGAACCGACATGGATCCAAAGCCAAATGCTGCCCACTTAAAGCTGGCCGAGCTTGAGAAGGCCGGAAAGCTTAAGGCTGTTATTACCCAGAATATCGACGAGCTCCACCATAAAGCAGGCTCAAAAACCATATACGAGCTCCACGGAACCGTGACAAGGAACTACTGCATGGACTGCGACAAAGAGTTTGATGTTGAGTATATAAAGAATTCCGATGGCGTCCCTGTCTGCGATGTCTGCGGCGGCACGGTAAAGCCGGATGTAGTCCTCTACGAGGAAGGACTTGATATGTACACGATGGAGCAGTCCATCAAAGCAATAACCGATGCCGATATGCTGATAATCGGCGGAACTTCCCTTGTGGTCTACCCCGCAGCCGGCCTTATCGACTACTACAGGGGTCATAAGCTGGTCTTAATCAACAAGGGCACCACAGGACGGGAAGCCGGAGCCGATCTTGTGATAAACGGTCCCATCGGTGAGGTTCTCGGGGCAATAAAGGTGACGGCATGAGCAGGGATGAAGTTTTTGAAGAAGTAAGAAAGATCTTCCGTGACAATTTTGATGATGACGAGCTTATAATAGTTGATGAAACTAATTCATCGGACATAGAGGACTGGGACTCCATAGAACACATCAATCTGGTTATCGCAATGGAGAAGAAGTTCGGTCTTAAGTTCAATATCAAGGAAGTCGGAAAGCTTGCCAATGTCGGCGAAATGGTGGATCTTATAGTTTCAATGCTTGAAGCCAAAAGCTGACACCGAAGCGTCAGGACATGAGTTTGTATGTACAGAGCTTGCTGCTCTTATGATACCTGACGTCGTCCGCGATTATGTCATATGTCTTCCCCATGGAGATAGTCTTCATGGGGATTTCATTTACCTCGTAGCGTCTTGACGCGCCCGCTTTTATAAAATCCTCCTCATAGGGATATATGGTTACAAAGATGTCTGCCTTAAGATCCCTGACATGCATGCAATAAGTGCGGACGCTCTCATTCCCTTCTTCATCAATATATCCGGCAGTGAAATTCTTGAGATATCTGTAGGGCACCCCTATCATCTCTTCAACATAGTGGACAAAGGTATAACTGTGCTGGCACTCCACATCGATAAAAACGTTTTTCGTATCATGCTCCCTGCACCAGGAAAAAGGACTGTTGCTGCCGAAAGACGAACGGTTATCCATGGATACAAGCTCCTCCGTACCCTTACCCCAGACGGCAAAGGAATAGATCGGATGCTTCGTCCGTTTGAAATCACTTCTTTTAAGCACTGTCTTTCCTATGGAGCCCGTCTGAGACGGAGACTTCCTTACATCAAAAGTCTTCCCCTTGCAGAAGTCCCAATTGAAGGTCGGTATCAGAATGGTTCCTTCAGGACCTATGATATCTATAACACCATCGATCAGGACATTAAGATCCGTATCATCCCCGTTTTCTATGCAGGTATATAATAACTGCTTTACATCCGAGGCTATCCACACGGAATCGCCCCTTTCAAGACCAAAGCGCTGCGGTATATCCCTTAATCTTACATATCCTCCCATGATCAGTCTTTATCCATGAGTTTAAGCCTTGTAAGGGCTCTCGCAAGAGCCGACTGAAGGATCTTGTACTCTCTTTCCGAAAGCTTCTGGTTAAGCTTTGCCTCTGCCCTCTTCCTGGCTTCCATCGCCCTGTTCACATCTATCTCATCCGATCTTTCCGCCGTATCCACGACGACGGTGCAGCGGTTGTGGGCAAACTGTACCGTACCCTGCCCTATAGCCGCCTTATGCCACTTATCGTTGGTATCCTGATAGCGGAGTATACCTTCCTTAAGCGCAAGGATTATCTCCTCATGATCCGGAAGAAGCCCCATCTCACCGTCAGTTGCGGGCACTATCATGCTCTTTAATCTTCCGTAATAAAAGACTCCGTCGGAATCTACTATCTGGGTTGCGAATGCCTTCATAGATTCCTTGCCTTTTCCGATACCTCGTCTATGGTTCCCACATTAAAGAACGCCGCCTCCGGATACCTGTCCGTTTCTCCCGCAATGATGGCGGCAAATCCCTTGACGGTATCCTCGATCTTTACGTATTTACCCGGTGTCCCTGTGAAGTTCTCCGCCACAAAGAAAGGCTGTGACAGGAAACGCTGTATCTTTCTGGCTCTTGTTACGATAAGCCTGTCCTCATCCGAAAGCTCCTCCATTCCGAGGATCGCAATGATATCCTGCAGCTCCTTATATTTCTGAAGAACCGCCAGCACCTCATCCGCCACCCGGAAATGCTCCTCGCCCACAATCTCAGGAGTAAGTATCCTGGAGGAGGACTCAAGAGGATCCACAGCCGGGTATATTCCCTGCTCAACTATGCGCCTTGAAAGCACCGTCGTTGCATCCAGATGGGCAAAGGTTGTGGCAGGCGCCGGATCCGTAAGATCATCTGCCGGCACGTATACGGCCTGCACTGAAGTAATGGATCCCTGCTTGGTGGAAGCTATCCTCTCCTCCAAAGCGCCAAGGTCTGTCGCAAGGGTTGGCTGATAACCAACGGCGGAGGGCATGCGCCCCAAAAGCGCCGAAACCTCAGATCCTGCCTGTATGAATCTGAATATATTGTCTATAAAAAGAAGAACGTCCTTATGCTCAACATCTCGGAAATACTCGGCCATCGTAAGCCCGGTCTCCGCAACTCTCATTCTGGCGCCGGGAGGCTCGTTCATCTGACCGAAGACAAGGGCAGTCTTATTAATAACCCCGCTTTCTGTCATCTCGCTCCAAAGATCGTTTCCCTCCCTGGATCTTTCACCAACTCCGGTGAAGATGGAATAACCGCCGTGCTCGGTGGCGACGTTTCGTATAAGCTCCTGAATAAGAACGGTCTTTCCGACTCCCGCTCCGCCGAAAAGGCCGATCTTGCCGCCCTTTGCATAAGGGGCAATAAGGTCTATGACCTTGATGCCGGTTTCAAGGATCTCCTGCACCGGAGACTGCTGTGAAAATTCCGGCGGCTTTCTATGTATCGACCAGCGCTCCGCCTTATCAAGCCTTTCTGTCGGCAGTCCGTCTATAGCTTCTCCGGTTACGTTAAAGAGCCTGCCAAGCCCCGCTTCTCCCACAGGAACCGTGATGGGAGCTCCTGTTGCCGTAACCTCCAGCCCTTTTGCAAGCCCTTCCGAAGCCGAGAGCATGATACATCTTACGGTATCTCCCGATATATGCTGCCTGACCTCCATGGTACACTTCTCTCCATGATTATCGACTGTCAGCGCATCGGCTATCTTCGGCAGTTTTCTGTCTTCAAATCTTACATCCACCACAGGTCCCATGACCTGCGCGATATGACCCTTCATACTCATCTCCATCTTTATTGAATCGCCTCCGACCCGGCGGAGACCTCCGTGATCTCCTGGGTTATGACTCCCTGTCTTGCCCTGTTATACTGCACGCTCAGATCCTTTATCATAGATGAGGCAGCATCGGAGGCTGTCTGCATGGCAAGCATCCTGCAGTTCTGCTCCGCGCAGTAACTCTCTATCAGCGCGCTGTAGATATACCCGTTCATATAGTTGGGCACCACAGCCTCTATTACCTCCTCGGGTGATGGGGAGAATATAAACTCTTCGTTGTAGACTCCTCCCTGTATCGTTCTTCCCAGATCAGATTCCAGCGCCGTCCTCAGCGGCAGAAGCTGTCTCACCCTTACCTCTGCCTCCAGCGCCGACTTCATAGCCGTAAAAATAATCCTCAGATCATCCAGCTTTCCATCCTGAAATAGCGGCAGAACATATCTTAAGACCAGACGTCCCAGATGATGCGTAGGGTTTTCTGACGAAAATTCAAAATCCTCATCTATGGGAATGTTACGGTTTCTAAAATATCTCCTTCCGGCTTCTCCGATGACAAACATCCTTGACTTACCGCCGTCCTCTTTTATAAGCTTCTCAGTTTCCCTCAGTATATTCTGGTTATAGGCTCCCGCCAGTCCCTTATCCGCAGTAACCATTATATAACCATGTATCTGCTCGTCCTTCGGCTTGTCCGACACCCGAAGATACGGATGATCCGAATCCGGCAGATGCCGCAGAAGTCTTTCCATCAGGTTCTTCAGCGTACTGAAATAAACGGCGTTATTATCCCGGTTCTGCCTTGCATGACGCAGCTTCGTGGTTGCGATCATGTTCATGGCCGCGGTTATCTTCTGCGTTCCTTCTATGCTGTTTATCCTGTCTCTTATTTCCTTCAGCTGTGCCATCTGCTGTCAGCCTTAAGCTTCCCTGCCGCCTTCACGATACGATCCTCGGCAGCATCGGAAAGCGCCTTTGTTTCCTCAAGCTCGTCTATTATATCCTTATGCGAAGTCTTAATACTCTGTATTAGCTCCTTCTGAAACTCCTTCACCCTGGCTTTATCCAGATTCGAAAAGATCTTATTCTTTGCGGCAACAAGGGTTATCACCTGCTCAGGCATGGATAAAGGCTCCGATCCCGGCTGCTTCAGTATCTCCATGAGCGCCCGGCCGTTTGAAAGCTGCGCCTGGGTCGCATCATCAAGATCCGCGGAAAACTGGGTAAAGACCTCCATCTCCCGAAACTGCGCCAGATCGATACGAAAAGATCCCGTGGCTTTTTTCATTGCCTTCGTCTGGGCTGCTCCGCCCACACGGGACACCGACAGTCCCACGTTCACGGCAGGCCTCTGTCCCTCGGCAAAAAGGTCGCTCTCAAGGAAGATCTGCCCGTCCGTTATGGATATCACGTTGGTGGGAATATAAGCAGACACATCTCCCGCCTGAGTCTCTATTATGGGAAGCGCCGTTATCGAGCCGCCCCCAAGCTTTTCGGAAAGTCTGCTGGATCTTTCAAGAAGCCTTGAATGCAGATAGAACACGTCTCCCGGATAGGCTTCCCTGCCCGGCGGACGCCTTAAAAGCAGCGAGATCTCTCTGTAGGATACCGCATGCTTTGAAAGATCATCATAAACAATAAGAACATCCCTGCCCTTATGCATGAAATACTCTGCCATGGCCGTCCCCGCATAGGGTGCCAGATACTGCAGCGGCGCCGGATCCGATGCAAAGGATCCCACCACTATGGTATATTCCATGGCCCCGTGTTTTTTAAGATTTTCGGTAAGTGCCGCGACCGTTGATGCTTTCTGACCTATGGAAACATAAATACAGACCACATCCTTACCCTTCTGGTTGATAATAGTCTCTGTGGCAATGGTAGTCTTTCCGGTCTGCCTGTCGCCTATTATGAGCTCTCTCTGACCTCTTCCTATGGGGAACATGCTGTCGATTGCAAGTATCCCCGTCTCCATTGGAGTGTTGACAGGCTGTCTGTCTATGATGCCCGGCGCCGGTGACTCCATGGGAAGCTGCTCGGATGTTTCAAGGACTCCGAGGCCGTCTATGGGATCTCCGAGGGAATTCACGACTCTTCCTAAAAGAGTATCCCCTACGGGAACGCCTGCCGCCGCTCCGGTTCGCACCGCCCTTTCCCCCTGGAATACTTCATCGTCTCCGCAGAGCAGGATGCAGCCGATATGATCTTCTCTGATATCAAGAACCATACCTCTGACACCGCTCTCAAATATTACTATCTCTCCGTATTCAACGTGGGACAGACCCTCTATCCTTGCTATGCCGTCACCGCAGTATACCACGTAGCCTGTCTCATAGCCCTTTGCCGTAAAGGTATGGGCATCGGTAACATCCTTTATTACGGATATCACGTCTCCGCTGCCGGGGCGCAGAACCATCTCCCTGTCTGCCGCTGCCCTTATCTCTTTGGCTCTTCCCTTAAGGCTCCAGTCATATTCATCCTCGCCGACACAGAGAATGAAACCGCCCAGTACCTCCGGATCATTTATGAGCTCAAGCTCTACATCATTTTTGTCCGTACCATACTTTGCGGCGATAAAATCCTTGAACTTCGCTGCCTGAGCGGCAGTAGGAGGCATGACAAATCTGAGCTTTGCCTTCAGTACTTTTTCACTCATCTTTCGCTGCCCGTCTCCCGTCCTGTGGCCTGTGACAGGAATTTATCATAAAGGTCGCTGTTTGCTTCCTCAGTGATAGCCTGTCCCGCAAGGCGGGCAGCCACATCGAATACGACCTCTTCCACCTGCTTGTCCCTGTCAAGCTCTGCCAGACTCTTTATATAAGCTGCCTCGGCATGGGCATTTTTTATTATCTCCGCCGCGTCGGCATTTGCCTTTTCAACTATGGCCGTGCTCTTTTCATCGGCTTCCTTTCTGGCATCCGCCATCATTTCGGATTTTTCCTTCTCAAAGAGCGCCGTGTTGTACTCATAATCCTTCTTGGTCTGCTGGGCTTCCTTTGTCACCTTATCCGCAGCTGCATAACTGTCGCTTATTTCCTCCCGGCGCTTCTCTATGATATCGTTCACACGGCCGAAAAGAAATTTCTTTGTCAGCAGGAATATGATCAGGATATTTATGACCATGCATATGAAATTTACCAGATCAAAGCTTAGCACTTCCTGTCCCCCTTACAGTACAAATATAATAAGGATGGCCACAAGCAGCCCGTAGATGGCCGTAGCCTCTGCAAGCGCGCATCCTAAGAGCAGCAGCGTCATTATCTTGCTGTGCGCCTCCGGCTGACGGGCTGTGGCATCCACTGCCCTTCCGGTTGCTATCCCGATACCGATGCCGGCTCCTATACCGGTGAGAGCTGCGATGCCCGCGCCCAATGCTACCATGTTCATCTTTCTACCTCCTGAATCCTTTAGATGATTTATTTATTACTCAACAGCCTCATTTATATACAATGATGTAAGGAATACAAACACATATGCCTGCAGCAGTCCGTCAAAGAGATCGAAGTAAAGGCAAAGCGCCGCGGGAAGAACAACCGGCACCACCATCTTTACAAGCTCCATGATAACGAAAGCGGCAAATATGTTTCCGAAAAGCCGCATGCACAAGGAAAGCGGCTTTATAAAAAGCTCAAGTATGTTCATCGGAAGCATCACTTTCAGCGGCTCGGCAAATCCCTTAAGCCAGCCTCCGACTTTTTTCTCCCTGATCGCCGCCGCCTGTACCAGCACTATGCTCATGACAGCCAGCGCAACGGTGGTACGAAGATCCTTGGTCGGCGGGGGCACATTGAATATACCCACTATATTTGACACTCCCAGGAATACCAGAATACTGCAAAGATACGGAAGATAGGGTTTCCCCTTTTCATTCAGATTGCTCCCGATAAGATTCTGTATCCACACCACAAAGCTTTCAACCGCTGCCTGTCTTTTCCCCGGATTCTGTGTTACGAACCCGTGAGTCAGAATGAGATAAAGAACAAAAAGGACAGCAATGATACACCAGGTGATCACTACTGTCTGATTTATGGCAATCCCGTTCCCTATGGGAATGGTAAACGCTGTCGGTATTTCAAGCTCCGCTACAAGTTCTTCTGCAAGATCCATTTTTTCCGCCTCCGGACGTACTTCTTAAAAAATTTTAGACCTTTTTCGTGTATTGTCAAGCGCTCTACAGTCTCCACCATCTGAGGTCTGAGGCCTTAAGGTCTTTTATTCCGTATATTCCCTTAACGTCTATCAGAACCCTGCCGTTTACCGGCTCTTTCCGGTACAGGGCTTTGATCCCGTCAAGTCCCAGTTTTTTGAAGTCCTCGTGGGCTACCGCAACTATCACGCAGTCCGCGTTCTGTATATCCTCAAGTCTTGAAAGCCTCACCCCGTACTCGCGCAGCGCATCCTTTTCATTTGCCCAGGGATCAACTATCTCGGGTTTTATCCCGTACTCCAGGAGTCTCTTTATGATATCGCCCACCTTGCTGTTTCTTGTATCCGGGCAGTTTTCCTTAAAGGTAAGCCCCAGGATCACCACCTTTGACTTTGCCGGAGCCTGTCCCGCGCCGATCATCTCCTTTATCGCGGCATCGGCAATATATGCGCCCATATTATCGTTGACTATACGTCCGTTTAAGATGATCTGGCTGTGATAGCCAAGCTTTTCCGCCTCATAAGTGAAATAATAAGGATCCACTCCGATGCAGTGACCTCCCACAAGTCCCGGTCTGAACCCCAGCGCATTCCACTTCGTGTTCATCCCGTCGACAACCTCTGAGGTGTCTATTCCCATGCGGTCAAAAACCATTGCAAGCTCGTTCATAAAGGCGATATTGATATCCCTCTGGCTGTTCTCCACAACCTTGATGGCTTCTGCAGTCTTTATCGAAGATACCGGATACGTGCCGGCCTCGATAACAAGGTCGTATACGTTCTTTATCTCCGCAACGGTCTTTTCATCCAATCCCGAAACTATCTTCTTTATATTGGTTAAGGTGTGAACCCTGTCTCCCGGGTTTATTCTCTCCGGAGAATATCCTACGGAAAAATCCTCACCGCACTTAAGGTTTGAACACTTCTCCAGTATCGGTATGCAAACATCCTCTGTCACTCCCGGGTAGACCGTTGACTCAAACACCACAATGGAGCCTTTTTTAAGGTTCCTTCCGACCACTTCGCTTGCCCCCTCCACAGGGGTAAGATCCGGCGTATGATCCGTATTTACCGGAGTTGGCACCGCTACAATGAAAAACCTTGCTTCTTTCAGCCTGTTTTCATCACTGGTGAATAAAACCTCAGACCTTTGTATAGCCTCATTGCCGACCTCATTCGTGGGATCCTCTCCGGCTTTGTACAGCTCTATCTTTGCTTCATTCGTATCAAAGCCTATCACGTCGGTCTTTTTGGCAAATTCGACCGCGATCGGCATCCCCACATATCCAAGCCCCACAACCGCAAGCTTTTCTTTTCTGTTTTTTATATCTTCAAATAACGACATAGGTTTATAACTCCTCTTTACGCTCTCACGATTATATCATATTTATTGAATTATCACCTGCTATAGATATATACTGAAAACAGGAGGGCGAAGACTATGGATACAAAACTTCTTATTGAACTTTTCGGGTACTTAGGATCCGTACTTGTCATCATCTCAATGCTGATGACCTCCGTTAAAAAGCTTCGGATCCTGAATATGACCGGCAGCCTGATCTTTACCATCTACGCCATTATAATACACTCTTACCCTACCGCGCTTCTGAACTCTTTTCTCGTCATCATAAACCTGATGCATCTTATCAGGATGGCAAAGGCAGAGAAAAGAGAAAAGATCTTTGACATTAACCACGGGACAGCATCACATAAAGAAGAACCGTCGAAAGACTGAATACCGCCACGGTTATAAATGCGACCGTCCTTATTCCCTTCCTGCCATCCCTGACATAAAGCCCCAGCATAAGAGCCTCTACCGGGATCAGGTAGAGCACATATCTGAAATCCATGGAGCTTGAAAAAGGCGCCTTGAACATAAAGCTTACATACATAAGCAAAGCAGTGAGATATATGGTGCCAAGATATGCCCGGATGACAGCGGAGGCTATATACCTTTTGGTAATAAGCACTCTTATCGTGGAATAAAAGCATATGAGGGCGACAAGACTTCCCGATATCAGCACGCTCCACCCGAAAACCGTCATAAGGAAAGCTCCGACTCCGCTGTGTCCCGCTTCCGAAACCGCCAAAGTGAAATTTTCATCTCCAAAAAGCGAGGTCTTCATCATACCGAGAAATATGTTGAACTCGTCAAAAGGATCCCCGTTTGTGATCCTTGAAAGATAGGGAGTTTTGCAGCGCAGGTCAAAAATCCTGGCAGCAGCCGAAGATAGCACAGGCTCCCCTACTTCCGGCGTATAGCCTAAAGGTACTCCAAATTTCAACAGATTTCTTACAGGAGACCATAGCGCAAGCGGTGCGCAGATTACAATAAAAACCAGATATTTAAGAAGGAATCCGGGAAATTTTGAAATCCCTCCCTGTATCCATTTTACAATAAAAAGCAGGGCTACAGCCGGCGCTATAAGGCCTGTTGAAAGCTTGGTCATCATTCCAAGTCCTATGACAAAAGCCAGTATCACCGTATACTTCCAGTCAGGCTCATCATTCCATCTAAGTCCGTAATATATCGCCATGACCGTCAGCATTATCGACAGCATGTCGTTATTTATCGATCCCGACATCAGGATAAAGCCCGGGTGCAGAGCAAATAAAGCAAAGGATAATAAGAGCGCCTCTCCGGATAATCTGAAATATTTAAGCAGACGATACCCGAAATACATGGCGACAAGACTGTATATAAGCGTTAAAACCTGCACATGCTCGCAGGCATCATGGTAATCAAAGCCGATGAGCTCCTGCAGCCTGATCCAGAGCGCTGCCAGCATATGATGCAGAGGCGCCTGAAAAAAGCCCCACTTTTCCCTGGGGTCAAAATCAAGTAGAAGATGCCCCTGATGAAAGAATTCAATAAAGGCCGCCTGACCCTCATCCGCTCCGAAAT
This sequence comes from Lachnospiraceae bacterium, assembly GCA_017417105.1. Classification (GTDB taxonomy): domain Bacteria; phylum Bacillota; class Clostridia; order Lachnospirales; family Lachnospiraceae; genus NK4A144. The sequence goes on from JAFPZU010000016.1 coordinate 12,635, forward strand.
TAAGCACATCATGCTGTCTTCGCCATGCCGGGGTATAATAAATATAGAATGTCCTTAACATAGCGGCTATCAGACCGACAACCGCTACCAAGATATTAATGATCCTGTCTTTTCCCGGAACTGATTTCCCCATTACATCATTTCCGGTGCGTCAAATCCCAGAAGATCCGTACAGGTTTCAAGCACCTCCAGCGTGAACATCAGAAGTCCTATCCAGCTTTTCTGTCTGCTCCTGTCCTCTTCCGTGATTATCTTTGTCGCATGATAGAATTTATTGAAATCATTTGCGATCTGATAGATATAAGCACAGATCCTGTGAGGAGCAAGATCCCTGAACGAGCCCTCTATCATCGGAACAAAGCCTGTCAGTGTCATCATAAGACTCTTCTCTTCCGCATTGGCAGGCGGCAGCATGGTGATATCATCAGTGCTCCCCCCGTTCTCCCGGTACTTCCTGAGTATTGACTTGATCCTGACCATTGTATAGAGAATATAAGGTCCCGTGTTCCCTTCGAAAGATGTGAACTTATCTATATCAAAAACATAGTCCTTCCTTGCTTCATTCGAAAGATCGCCGTATTTTATGGCGGCAAGGGCAATCTTTCCGGCTGTGTCCTTTAATTCGGACTCTGACATTTCAGCGCCGTTTTCCCTCATTCTCTCAAGGCACTTCTCGTATACCTCGTTAAGAAGGCTTTCAAGACGCATGACCCCTCCGGATCTTGTCTTAAAAGGCTTCCCGTCCTTTCCGTTCATGGTGCCAAAGCCAAGGAATGAAAGCTTAGTCGTATCAGGAACTATCCCGCACTTCTTAGCCGCTCTGAAAACCTGTACAAAGTGAAGCTCCTGCCTCTTATCCACCACATATATAACAGCGTCAGGATCATAATCTTCTTCCCGCTGCACAAGGGTGGCAAGATCAGTCGTGGTATAAAGAGAAGCCCCGTCCGATTTCAGGATCATGCAGGGAGGGATCTCCTTTGCATCGGATTCTTCGGAAACATCTACGACAAGCGCTCCCTGGGACTCATGGGCGATTCCGTCCTTTTTCATCTTTTCCACCATGGGAGCGATATACGGATCAGCATCTGCCTCTCCCTTCCAGACCTCAAAGGAAACGTTCAGTTTATCGTAATTCTGTTTAAGATCCGTCACGGAAATATCCATTATGTGACGCCAGATCTTAAGATATTTTTCATTGCCATGCTGAAGCTCGTAGGTTATATCCATGGCTCTGTTCTTGTATTCCTCATCAGTCTTGGATCTTTCGGAAGCCGCAGGATAGATCTCGGAAAGCTCATCAAGAGTCGGCATTCCCTCCATCTTCCTTTCTTCCATCTCTGCCATGATAAGTCCCATCTGAAGACCCCAGTCTCCCATATGAATATCCCCGAGGGTATCATTGCCGATGTACTTGGAAATCCTTTTAACGGCCTCGCCTATTATTGCTGCCCTCAGATGTCCTATGTGCAAAGGCTTGGCAACATTTGGTCCGCCGTAATCCACAACGACCTTTTTCTTCTCTTCTGTTTCAAGGCCGAATCTTTCCGATTTCCACTCGTCCGATATATAGGACACTAAATATTCATCCGATATATCAAGATTTATAAAACCTGGTTTTACGCTTTCAGCCTTGCTGAAGCACTTCGAATCCGACAGCTTTGCTACAACTTCTTCCGCTATCATAAAAGGAGCCTTATGAGCCTCTTTTGCAAGCGCCATGGCCCCGTTACACTGGTATTCACAAAGATCCGGACGATTGGAAACAGTGACCGTCACTTTTTCGTCGCTGTATCCGGCTTCCCTGAATGCTTTCTTCAGTTCATCTCCCAGGATTTCAAGTAGCTTTTTCATTTTGTTTTTCCTTTCTTTTTAACCTCTCCGGCTGTATCTGCACCCGCAGTAATCCTGCCGGTACAGTCCATACTCATTTGAAAGTTCTATTGACCGTTTATATCCGTTACGTTTTTTGAAATCCGAAGGAAGATGCTTTACACCGTATTCCTTTTCAAGCTTCTCCCCGATCTCATTTATCCATTCTGCATTCTTATACGGCGATATCGAAAGTGTAGTCGTAAAATAATCAAATCCGTTTAGTGACGCGTATTCTGCGGCTTTCCTCATGCGAAGCTCATAGCACCCTGGACATCTTGCGCCCCCTTCAGGCTCTGCTTCGTAACCCGCGGCAATCAGATCAAAGCTTTCCGGATCATATTCACATATTATAACATCTGATGAAAATCCTGCATCCAAAACAAGTCTTTTTAATTCTTCCGCCCTGTGATCGTACTCCTTAGATGTATCCATGTTTGGATTATAGAATAAAAGCGTGATATCGAAAAATCTTAAAAGATATTCCTGTACATAAGAAGAGCAGGGAGCACAACAGACATGCAGCAGAAGACGAGGTTTCCTGCTGTTTCCTGATATCGTATCTATTACAGAGTCCAGCTCTTTTTGATAATTCCTTTTGTTCATCTTTTTACAATGAAAGAAAAGACCCGGGATTACTCTCAGGTCTTTTCTTCAAAGGCGACAACCAGAATCGAACTGGTGATACGGGTGTTGCAGACCCTTGCCTTACCGCTTGGCCATGTCGCCATCTGAGCAGTGCGATTTCGAGCATAAAATGTTTTGGCTGCTTGCAGACAAAAGCATTTTGTGCGAAGAAATCATAGTGCGAAGCACTCGATCGAGGAAAAATGCTTTAGCATTATTTCGAGATCGCAGCACTGCGGGGCTCAGCAGAAATGTGTTTTCGAGATCGCATTCTGCGAGCTTCACAGACTAATCTTTTCTATGACCCGGACGGGAATTGAACCCGTGTTACCGCCGTGAAAGGGCGATGTCTTAACCTCTTGACCACCGGGCCTTGT
>JAFPZU010000114.1 GCA_017417105.1 Lachnospiraceae bacterium
CGTCTGCAAGGTTCTCATCCAATATACAGACTACAGTCCTTACGCCCTTTCCAAGGATGCGCCCCAGCTCTTCCTTTGTACCAAGCTCATAGAGCGGAACCCGGTAGTGGCTGCATTTATCCCTGAAGGTGCCCTTCGTGCGCTCCGATGCTTCACTGCTTAGTAACACCAGCTTCGCCTTGGCACTCCTTATGTTTTTAAGGACGCTGTCCTCCCCGCTTACGGTTTTTCCGGCCTTAACGGCGATCCCAAGAAGCGACGCCGCTCTTTTTTCATCCAAGCCCTTCTGTCTCCTCAATAAGCCTTTTCTTATCCTCCGGTTCTATGCCGGACCGGAAGGATCTTTCAAGTGCCTTCTTCTTAAATGCCTTTTCAAAGCATTCTTTATTTCTGCATATGTAAGCGCCCCTGCCTTCTTCATGTCCGGTCTTATCCAAAAGGACGGAGCCGGCCTTATTTCTTACTATCCGGAAAAGCCCGTTCTTTTCCTTTATCTTTCCGCAGGAAACGCATTTTCTGAAAACTACTGTCTTACTCTTCATCAGCCGTTTCTTCAGATTCCGAAGGTTCTTCGTAAGAAGCATCAGCCTCTCCGCTTTCTTCTCCTTCTTCTACAGTACCGGCTTCTTCAGAATACTCCTCTTCCTCGTACTCTTCAGGTCCTATGTAGTTTCCGTTCTCGTCATAGTACTCTTCGCCGTACTCTCCCTCTTCCTCATCAAGGAGATAGTCCTCCATACGGAAGCCCGGAGCATCCTTTGCCTGGGTCTCTGACTTGATATCGATCTTAAAGCCCGTAAGCTTTGCGGCAAGGCGCGCATTCTGTCCTTCCTTACCGATAGCAAGGCTCAGCTGATAATCGGGAACCACGACCTTCGCAGTCTTTTCATCACCGTCAACAATTGCGGAAACAACCTTTGCGGGAGACAGGGAATTCTCGATAAAGATGGCGGGGTTTTCATCCCAGCTTATGATATCTATCTTCTCTCCTCCAAGCTCGTCAACTACAGCGTTGACCCTGCTTCCGTTCATGCCGACACAGGCTCCCACAGCATCCACATCCGGGTTATTGCTGCAAACAGCGATCTTTGTCCTGCTGCCGGCCTCTCTGGAAATACCCATGATCTCCACGGTTCCGTCAGCCACTTCCGATACCTCTTTTTCAAAGAGCTTTCTTACAAGCTCCGGATGGGTCCTGGAAACCTGGATCCTGGGACCCTTGGTGGTATTCTTTACTTCAAGCACATAAACCTTTACCCTGTCGTGGATATTAAGGTACTCGCCCCTTACCTGCTCTCCCTCTGAAAGGAAGGCATCGGCTTTACCAAGGTTTATGCTGATATTGCGGCCTATATACCTCTGAACGGTACCGGTCACCACATCATGCTCCTTAGCGGAAAACTCGTTGAAGATGGAATTCCTCTCCTCTTCACGGATCTTCTGGAGGATCACGTTCTTCGCATTCTGTGTGGCGATACGTCCGAATTCCCTGCTTTTAAGCTCAACGCGAACGGTATCGCCGAGATTTGCTTCCGGATTGATGGCCATTGCTTCATCAACCGAGATCTCAAGCGCCGGATCAAGCACCTCCTCCACCACGGTCTTATCCATGTAAAGGTTATAATTGCAGGTTTCCCTGTCTATTTCACAGTGGATATTTTCGGCATGTCCGCCGTAATTATTGCGGCAGGCCGTCAGAAGGGAATTCTCTATAGCTTCAAACAGGGTTTCCCTGTTTATGCCCTTTTCCTTCTCAAGTAATGTCAGCGCCTGCAGGAGCTCTGTATTCACGCCGTTTGTTTCCTGAACTTCTTCTTTCTTCTTTTTCATGGCTTCCTCGCTTTAATATGGTTAATATTATTCCGCCTTCAAACACCGGCATCCGGCTCTTCTGCCATAAATCCCGGTGATGAGATCTCCATTGTGTAAGCTTCCTTGATATAGTCCTCTTTATCCAGAAGCTTACTTACCCTGCGGCTCACCATCACACAATCATCTATGGTTATGCCGCCCTCTTTGTCTATGTATGCCCTGAGATAATAATTCCCGTTTTCCTTTACATACTCCGTCTTTATAAGACTGAAGCCGTACTCATCCGTAACAGGCTTTACCATCAGCGCAAACTTATCCGCCGTCTCTTTATCTGTCATAACATTTACCACTTATCATAGAAAAAGCGGGCTCCGCAAAGCCCACTCAACAGTTACTCCGTAACTATAGCACTATATATCCGGCACGTCAAGGGCGCAGGATCGAATATGGAATAATGGCGTAGGATCTAATACGGAATAAGTTATGATACCCGGGCTCCGCCCGGACCCGCCCCCTCGCCGGGGGGAGCAGGGGTGCAGCCCTTGCTGCACCCCACATGGGAGGGTGTTCTCCGTGTCGCTCCGTCAACGGCTGCCCGGGCGCTCCGCGCCCAGCGTACTGTCCATTGACTCCGCTCCCGCTCCCATGAAGGACAAGGATTACTTGAGAGATTTGGAAAATCGCTATATATCAAGTAGTTTCAGACTGTAAAATACTGATAATTACTTGAGGAATTGAGAAAATGAAGAACTGTCAAGTAATTCCAGGCTCAGAGACCCTTAAAATTACTTGAGAGATTGAGAAAATGAAGAACTATCAAGTAGTTTCAGGATTTGATATCCCCAAAATTACTTGAGAGAATGATAAAACCGCTATATGTCAAGTATTC
>JAFPZU010000115.1 GCA_017417105.1 Lachnospiraceae bacterium
ATAGTAAGCGAAATAAATGATTTCGCTTACTATAAAGCCTCCGGCGGATGCGCCCGGATTTTGCAAGGAAATATGCCGCTTTCAGCGGCCAAAATCCGGCGCAGTAAACGACAAAACGAAAAGAGTTTTGTCGTTTACTATAAATGCAATACTAATATAATTTGTTCAATTCCGGATTTATGGTATTATTGGCGACAAATGGGTAATTTAGATGAATGGTTGAAAAGGAAAAGAGACGGTCGGGAGAAGGGATCAGAGTGAAAATGAAGGAAAGATTAAAGCGATTAACCGGATCATTTATAGCGGGTATGCTCTTATTATTCGTGGCGGAAGGAGCCTGTACCAATGCTTTTGCAGCGGTCGAATATGAACAGGATATAAGGGAGCCGGAGGAACTTGATGTCGACGATAAAGTTGTCATACTTCATTCCAATGATGTTCACGGCGCCATAGATTTTTATCCTGCAATGACCGGGCTTAAAAAAGACTTTGAAAGCCGGGGCGCCGAGGTCATAATGGTCGATGCCGGGGACTTCAGTCAGGGCCATCCCTATGTCAATACCACAAAGGGAATGGATGCTGTTACTATGATGAATTCTGCAGGATATGATTACGCAACCCTGGGAAATCATGAATTTGACTTCGGCCTGGAGCAGATGCAGTCAAACCTTAAAGAGGCTAAGTTCAAGGTGCTCTGCGCAAATGCGTCAAAAGACGGAAAGGTATTGTATGCTCAAAATGATGTATATACTGCGGCAAACGGAGTGCGCATAGGCTTCTTCGGACTGGATACGCCTGAATCCAGGACAAAGGCAAATCCCAAACTGGTACAGGGAGTTGATTTTCTTTCCGGAAAAGAGCTTTATGCGTGTGCCGGAAAGCAGGTGGAGGAGCTTAATAATAAAGGCGGCGCGGACACGGTGATCATGCTGTCGCATTTGGGGGTAGGCACGGAGGCAGAAAGAGGCGGCAACAGATCTGTTGATGTCTATAATAATACCGACGGTATTGATTTTGTTATAGACGGACACTCACATACCGTGATGACTGAAGGAGCCTCCGGTGAGCCGGTGCAGTCTACCGGGACGAAGTTCCAGTACATCGGTGTTGTTATTTTGGACGATAACGGAGAGATAGAAGATCATTGCCTTGTGTCCACGGAAAATCTTACAAAGGATGCTGGCGCTGAGAAGGATGCGAAGGAGATCGAGGACAGGATCGATTCTGAACTGTCCGGTAAAATTGCAGACAGCGGGCTGATGCTTAAAGGCGGTAAAGAAGTAGGACGTACCGAAGAGACGGCGCTGGGGGATCTTATTACGGATGCCATGTATTGGTTTACCTTAAAGAACGAGAAAGAGGCGCTAAAGGTACCGGGGGAAAATGTGGTAGTCATCGAAAACGGCGGAGGGATAAGAGATAATCTGCCGGAAGGAGAGGTTACAAGGAAGGATCTGCTGTCAATACAGCCTTTCGGCAATTCCCTTGCCATAGTCTATGTTACGGGAAGTGAGCTTTTAGAGATATTGGAAGCATCAACTTTCTGCACCCCTGACCCTGTAGGCGGTTATCCCCAGACCTGCGGTATAAAGTGGAGTCTTGATACCGGGAAGGAATTTAAACAGGGAGATGCCTATCCGGACTCTACCTATTACAAGCCGGCATCAATAAACAGGGTGACGATAGAAAGCATCGGCGGGAAAGCCTTCGACGAATCGGAAACCTATGCCGTCGTTACAAATGATTTCTGCGCGGAAGGCGGCGATACCTATTATGTACTTGGCTCAAAGGAGGGTTTTTTTACAGGCATCCTCTTAGAGGATATTATGGGAGATTATATAGATCAGGAACTTGGGGGTGTTATCCGGAAAGAAAAGTACAGCAGCATACGGGGCGATCTTACGGTAACAGGCAGTGCGGGCAAGGAAGAGGCAGAGCCTTCCGATTCGGATGTCTACAAGGTTGTGGCAGGAGACTGTCTTTGGAAGATAGCCGGGAATAAATACGGTGACGGCACCCGCTGGAAAGAGATTTACGAACTTAATACATCCATAATAGATGATCCCTCGCTTATTTTCATAGGTCAGGAATTAAAGCTTCCGGCTGCATGAATTGCAACGCGCACGCCGGGCTTCAGCTTATATCAAATTCCTCTGAAAGGAAGTGCTATATGAGGAAACGCCGGAACAGCGTTTCCTTAAAATAAAAGGATAAAAGAAAGGAACTAAAGAAATGAAAAGAGAATTCAAGGATCTGATCAGACTTGAGCAGTACGACTACCTGAACAGCGAGATCAAGGGGGACTACGATAAGACCCATGCCGTGAAGTGCTTAAACGGCACCTTCGTCGGAACCGAGGAGAACGGGGTCGCGTCGTGGCTGGGCATACCCTATGCGAAGCCGCCCGTAGGCGAGCGCCGCTTCAAGGCACCGGAGTATGTGGATGCGAATGACGGGATATTCGAGGCCAGGTACTACGGAAAGGGCGCATACGGCTCACTGGGCTACCCGGACAGCGTTCAGAAGCGTGAATCTGAGGACTGTCTCTACCTGAACATCTGGCTTAACGCTGACGACAAGACAGAGAAGAAGCCGGTGATGGTCTGGATCCATGGTGGGGCGTACGTTGTCGGCTCGGGTTCGCAGGCATCCTACAGCGGAGCCAATCTTGTCCAGAAGCAGAGCGACATCATTATGCTGACCATCAACTACCGCCTGAACATGTACGGCTTCATGGATTTCTCGTCGGTGCCGGGCGGCGAAAACTTTGGGACTGCGCCCTGCAACGGCCTG
>JAFPZU010000017.1 GCA_017417105.1 Lachnospiraceae bacterium
CCAAGACAGATATGTTGTCTGCGAGGTCAGAGCCAACGCTCAGCCGAACTAACTTACCGGGCCCAGACACGCTCGGCGTGTCTAAGCGGGCCTCAAAATGAGCCACTGGCTCATTTTGCTCGACGCACTAAGATCCAGCTAAAATGCTCGATAAATCTCGCATTTTTTAACACTGGACCTAAGTGCTTACGGGAAGTGGATTTCGTCTTCGCTAAAAGCGGCTCCAAATTCCCTCGCATACAACATATCTGTCTTGGCAACTACTCAGTGACAGGCGATAGTTTAATAATTGGCTTGCTCTATATTAAGAATTAATTGCCACGTATCGTGTATGTATTATACAATTATGTGTAACTGTTTGAATTTATTGAAGGGGTGCGATCATGTATGATGTGGCTGTTATAGGGGGAGGGGTTACCGGGTGCTCGTGCGCAAGGTATCTGTCCGGGCTTGATCTTAAGATATGTCTTATTGAGCGGAGTACGGATGTCTGCGAGGGGACTTCCAAGGCGAATTCCGGGATAGTCCACGGGGGATATGATGCAAGACCCGGGACGATGAAGGCTAAGATGAATGTCAGGGGCTCTCTTATGATGGAGGAGCTTTCAAAGAAGCTTTCTTTCGGGTACAAAAGGAACGGCTCTCTGGTGCTATGCAGAAAGGAGCAGGATGAAGCGGGGCTTCATGCGCTTCTTACGCGGGGGAATACAAACGGCGTTGAGGGGCTTCGGATCATAGAAAGAGAGGAGCTTTTATCTCTTGAGCCGAATGTGAATGAGGCGGTTGTGAAGGCTCTTTATGTACCGACGGGAGCCATAGTCGATCCTTTCATGCTGACCGTTGCCATGGCTGAGAATGCTGCGGTGAACGGTGTCGAATTCATGCTTTCCCATGAAGTTAAGGATATAGCAAAGGATGAGGACGGCTTTGTTATCAGTACCTCGGAGGGGGAGATAAGGGCTAAGTATGTGGTAAATGCCGCGGGAGTTTATGCGGATGTGATCCATGGGATGGTGAGTAAGACTCCAATGAAGATAACTCCTACAAGGGGGCAGTATTGTCTTTTTGACAAGGAGGTCGGAGACCTTGTAAAGCATACGCTGTTCCAGCTTCCGACAGAAAAGGGGAAGGGAGTTCTTGTTACTCCCACGGCTCACGGTAACTGTATGGTAGGACCCACTGCCGAGGCGATTGATGACAGGGAGGGTACCAACACGACTGCTGAGGGGCTTGCCGATATCTTAAGCACTGCGGCAATGAGCGTTATTGAGGTGCCGGGAAGAAAGGTCATTACTTCTTTTGCGGGGCTTCGGGCGAAGGAAGCGGGGAAGGACTTTATCATAGGATTTGCGGAGGATGTTCCGGGCTTTCTTGATGTTGCGGGCATTGATTCTCCGGGGCTTTCTGCGGCTCCTGCCATAGGAGAGTATGTGGCGGGGCTTATAAAAGATAAGACCGGGGTTTCGCTTAAGTCTCATTTTATTGATGTGAGGGAGGGGATTCCAAGCGTTACTCTTTCTTCGGATGAAGAGAGGCAGGCGCTCATCGATAAGGATCCGGCTTTTGCAAATGTGATCTGCCGGTGTGAGATGGTGACGGAGGCCGAGATAGTTGAAGCCATAAGGCGGCCGGTGGGAGCCAGGACGGTGGATGCCGTGAAACGCCGTGTCAGAGCGGGAATGGGAAGATGCCAGGGGGGCTTTTGTTCCCCGAAGGTTCTTAATATCCTTGCAAGGGAGCTGAAGCTTGATCCCACTGAGATCCAAAAGGCGGATGCGGGGTCGGAGATTATCGTTGGACTTAATAAAGAGCTTGAAAATGCGGGAGGACTGTCTGCAAAGCAGTCTGTCAGGTCTGCCGGAGGTGATAACCGATGAAAATATACGATATAGTCATAATCGGCGGCGGTCCGGCGGGGCTTGCAGCAGCCGAGGCAGCATACAAAGCGGGCGTTACGGATATAATGATCCTGGAAAGGGATGTAAGGCTTGGTGGGATACTGAACCAGTGCATCCACAATGGGTTCGGACTTCATACTTTCAGGGAAGAGCTTACGGGACCTGAGTATGCCGCAAGATACGAAGAGAAGATCAGGGAGCTTAAGATTCCTTATTCCCTGGAGACTATGGTGACGGATCTTTCCCTTTCGGAGGATAACTGCAAGGTAGTTACCTGCATGAATAAGGACAGAGGTATGTATAAGGTAGGGGCCAGGGCTCTGATCCTTGCCATGGGCTGCAGGGAGAGGGCCAGAGGGTCAATGAATACCCCGGGATACAGGGGAGCCGGAGTCTTTTCTGCGGGAACTGCCCAGTTATATGTCAATATCGAGGGGTATATGCCAGGAAGAAAGGTGGTCATAGTAGGAAGCGGTGATATAGGGCTTATTATGGCGAGAAGGATGACCCTTGAGGGAGCCGAGGTTAAGATGGTGGTTGAGATCATGGATCATTCCGGGGGACTTAAGAGGAATATCGTACAGTGCCTTAATGATTTTAACATACCGCTTAAGCTTTCCCACTCTGTCGTAGGGATACGGGGAAAGAACAGGGTAGAGGGGGTTACTGTTGCGAAGGTTGATGAAAAGCTTAAGCCCATACCCGGCACGGAAGAATATGTGGAGTGCGACACCGTCCTGTATTCCGTGGGACTGATACCTGAGAATGAGCTTACAAGAAAGCTTAAGGCTGATATGGATGAAAGATCCGGCGGACCAAAGGTTCTTGAATCCCTGGAGCTTTCGGTACCCGGGGTTTTTGCCTGCGGCAATGTGCTCCATGTGCATGATATAGTGGATCATGTGTCTGAGGAGGCAGCGCATGCCGGGGAAAATGCGGCGTCCTTCGTAAAAACCGGTGCAGTGCCTGATGGAGCGAAGGGCTATGTGGACTCGGAAGAGAAGAATGTATACCGTCCCGGAGAGAATGAGGACAAGATAACCTGCATAATGTGCCCCAACGGCTGCAACATGACGGCCGTTAAGAACGCTGACGGCACTGTTTCGGTAACCGGGAATCTCTGTCCCAAGGGAATAAAATACGCTACGGAGGAGCTTACCGCGCCGAGGCGGACGGTTACTACCACCGTTAAGCTTACGGGCTCGGATGCCGCCGCCCTCCCGGTAAAGACAGATAAAACCATACCAAAGGATAAGATAAAAGATGTTATTAATGAGCTTACGGGACTAACCGTTTCTGCGCCGGTAAAGGTGGGGGATGTGATAGTATCCGATATAGCAGGCACAGGAGCGGATATCGTAAGCTGCAGTGAGTTTTCCGTAACCGGAGGGATCTGATATGTCTAAATATGTTATGGCACTGGATCAGGGGACTACGAGTTCCAGATGCATACTGTTTGATAAAACAGGGGAAATCCAGTCTGTTGCGCAGAAGGAATTTGAACAGTATTATCCAAGACCCGGATGGGTGGAGCACAACCCTATGGAGATCTGGTCATCAGAGCTTTCCGTTACCATGGAAGCCATGGCGGTCATCGGGGCCAGATGTGAGGATATCGCGGCGGTAGGCATCACGAACCAGCGGGAAACCACGATAGTCTGGGACAAAAAGACCGGGGAACCCATATATAACGCCATAGTCTGGCAGTGCAGACGGACGTCCCACATGATAGATGGGATAGTGGAAGCAGGCCACGGCGAGATGATAAGGAAAAAGACGGGACTCGTGCCGGATGCCTATTTCTCCGCCAGCAAGATAAAATGGATCCTGGATAACGTGGACGGAGCAAGGGAGCAGGCGGAAAACGGAGAGCTGCTCTTCGGGACAGTGGATACCTGGCTTATATGGAAGCTTACCAAGGGGCTTGTGCATGTGACGGACTATACGAACGCTTCACGTACCATGCTCTATAATATCCATGAACTCAAATGGGATAAGGAGCTTTTGGAGCTTTTTGATATACCGGACGTTATGCTTCCCAAGGTGCTTCCCTCAAGCTGTGTTTACGGCTATACGGACGAGAGCATTTTAGGCGGCAGGATACCTATAGCCGGAGCCGCCGGGGATCAGCAGGCCGCTCTTTTCGGGCAGTGCTGCTTTGACAGGGGAGATGTGAAGAATACCTACGGCACAGGCTCTTTTATTCTCATGAATACGGGAAAAGAGGCTGTGACCTCAAGCAACGGGCTTGTGACTACGATAGCAGCAGGCTCCGAGGAAAAGCCCGACTATGCGCTGGAGGGTTCGGTGTTTGTGGCAGGAGCTGCGATACAGTGGCTTCGGGACTCCATGAAGATGATACATAAGGCTTCCGAATCTGAGGAATACGCTGATGAAGCCCGACGCGGCTCTGAGGGAGTTTATGTAGTGCCCGCTTTCACGGGACTTGGAGCGCCTTACTGGGAGCAGTATGCGAGAGGGTGCGTTTTCGGAGTTACAAGAGGCTGTAATAAAGAGCATTTTATAAGGGCAACCCTTGAATCCATCGCCTATCAGTCTTATGATGTATTTCACGCAATGGAAGAGGATGCGTCCCTGGAGATATCTGAACTAAAGGTGGACGGTGGGGCTTCGGCCAATAATTTCCTTATGCAGTTCCAGGCGGATATCTCGGAATGTAACGTAAAGAGACCTAAATGTATTGAAACCACGGCACTTGGGGCTGCCTATCTTGCAGGACTTGCCGTGGGTTATTATAAAGACAAGGATGAGATCAGGGATAACTGGCAGTCCGGCCGGGTCTTCAAGCATAAGATGGAATCCGATGAAAGAGAGTCTTTGCTTAAAGGCTGGCATAAGGCCGTGAACGCAGCGTTGTACTGGGCGAGGAACTGATACGATAACTGCAGCTGATGCTTAAGATCAAAGACACAAAGAAGGTGATCCTCATATGCGGGGCGGTTTTTTCCGCCCTTTTGCTCGTGCTGCTTGTCGTTATGCTTATAATCCGGATGCGAAACCTTGAAGAGGAAGAGGAGAGCGAAGTATTTAAGGCAGGAGAGCCTGCAATGGTGCCGGTCTTTGATACTGATGAGCCGGAGGAGGAAGAGGAGTATCTTGAAGAGGAAGCAGGCGGGGAAGAGCAGGATTCTGTAAGTGGTAACGGCTCCCCGGCTACCAAAGAGGAGATAGAAGCGCGCCTTAAGGAGATCGACGGATATCTTCCCTCACATGAAAAGGGATACATTTTTGTAGGAGACAGCCGGTTTGTCTTTATGAATCAGGTGGACAGGATCTCGGACAATGAAAACCTCTTTGTGGTTGCAAAGGTAGGAGAGGGCTACAGCTGGCTTGACAGCACTGCGCTGTCACAGATAAAGAGGATAGTCTCATCGGGGCTTTTTCCTGAGTGGGAGGTAGTCGTCTGTCTTGGAATAAACGATCTTGATAATCTTGAAAAATACAAGAAAAAGTTTTCGGATATGGCCGGAAATTATTCCTTATCCCTGGTTTCCGTAGGTCCCATCACAAGCTACGGAAATCTTTCCAACGCAAAGATCGAAAACTTTAATTCGGGTATTAAGGAGCTTGATCTTCCTTACATTGATACCTACAGGCTCCTTACGCTGACGGGCTTTAATTGTTCAGACGGACTGCATTATGACGCGGATTCTTCAAGAAAGATATTCAAGGGGATACTTATGGGGCTTCAGGACGAGGGTAAGGCAACGCTTACGAAGGATGCCGCCGATGTTTTGAGTAAGGCTTCACTTGGAAAAAAGAAAAGTCTCCAATCCGATATCCTTGGACAGAATAAATACGTTCCCAAAACCGCCTCAGAAAATACACTCTACCAGGCTCTTGTGGAGAGTGCGGAAAAGGCCGCCGCAGAGACCGCCGCAGCCGCGGAACAGGCTGCAAACGGTGAAAATACGACAACTGAGCATCCGCAGGAGAATACCCAGAAGGAGCTTACCCAGGAGGAAATAGACGCCCTCTACGGCCGCTCCGAGGAGCATGAGGAGGAGGAAGAGGAAGAAGAGCATCACCATCACGACGATGATGACG
>JAFPZU010000116.1 GCA_017417105.1 Lachnospiraceae bacterium
CTCCCGGTTTCTGCTCCGCTTCCGGTCTCTTCTCCGCTTCCGGTCTCTTCTCCGCTCCCGGTTTCTGCTCCGCTCTCGGTTTCTGCTCCGCTCCCGGTTTCTGCTCCGCTTTCGGTTTCACTGTCACCATCATCGTTATGTAAACCATCAGTCTCGGTCTGTACCGGAATAGCTTTGGCTTCCGCCACTGCGGATCTGATCTCTTCTATCTTTGTATCGATCTCCTGTTTTTTGGTAAGTACAGCCTCATATTCTGCCTTTGCATCAGCAAGCTCTGCTTTCAGTGTCTCAAGCCTTGCGGTATCCATGGCATGCTTCGCTCTTGCATCCCTCAAAGCCTCCACCGCAGCTTCGACCTTATTCTTTGCATCCAGAACCTTCGCCTTAAGAGTTTCCGAAGCCTGTTTCTTCTCTTCCAGCTCTTTAAGACCTATACTGTCCTCAAGCTCCAGAAGCTTCCCGTCAGCCTCCGCCTTTGTCAGGGCTGCTTCATCATATTGACCCTTTGCCTCTGCCAAAGCCGCTTTTGCTTTCTGATAATCATCCGTGCCCGCTTCGAATTCCGCCTCGGAGTATTGCGAGCCCGCAAGCTCGACCCTTTCCTTATATCCCATCTCCCTGGGATTCTTATTATAGACTTCTACCGTGCTTCCGTTATTCTCCTGGCTGTAGGCAAAATAATACCGGCTTATATTCCCGTCGGCATCCTTGTAATAGACCGGAACATAGTACTCGACCCCTTCTGCAGTATATCCGGCCTTATGCACTCCGTCTTTAACCGCCCATTCGGGAACATAGATATCGTTCACATCATATCCGTAGTTATCGGAAAGATACAGCTTCGCCGCGCTTACCGTAAGGAATACCTTGTCATCCTTATTCTTCATATTAGAGGTTTCAAGCTTCGCATTGATCTCATCCACCAATGCCTTATAGGATTCGGATGCCTCCTCGGGCGCGTTTACCGCCTCACCTTTTGTAAAGAGGTTCACCGATGTGCCCGTTTCACCTCCAAATGTCCAGGGTTTCGGCTCCGTTACCGGGTGCTCGCACACCCGTACCTCACCGGGTTTTTTCGGATTGTATTTAACATCTGTATACATACGCTCATAGCAGTCAGAGCCTTCCGTTTTGTATCTTACATACCACATATTCCTGTCATTGCCGGAAAGATCCCGTTCAACTGATATGGACGAAGCATCTATCCCCTCCTGCTGTGCCATCTTATAGGCCTCCAGATAGGCGGACAGTATATAACTCTCATATCCTGCTGTGCCCTCGGTTTTCTTATCAGTGGACGGAACTGCAGTTTTCAGTTTCTCCTGCTGTTCGCGGATCTTGCTTATGATCGCCTCAATATACGGATCCTCTGCTGCAGCTTCTTCACAGCCTGCGAGGTTCTCCGTTGCCTGAATAAGAGCCTGATCCGCAGCATCTGCCACCTCTTTTGCAGCCCTGTACGCATCACCCTTTGCCTCTTCGATCGCAGCATCCGCATCGTTTACATCGGCCTCGGCCTTTTCCAGGGCGGCTTTTGCTGCTTCGACTGCAGCCTTCGCATCTCCGTCAAGGTCTTCCGTATCTATGTTGCCTTCCTCATCGGGCTTTATCCCGTTTTCGTCAAGGATCTTCTCAAGCTGCTCCTTTGCCTTCGCCTCCGCATTACAAGCCTCTTCCTTTGCTTTTTCGGCCTCAGCTACTGCTTCGTCCGCTGCGTCAAGCGCTGTCTGCGCTGTATCCAGCTTTTTCTGAACTTCCTCTGCTGCTTCTTCTGTTTCTGCAAGGGTTTCCTCCGCAAGCTCCGTCTCCCCTGCCCCTATCGCGGAAGCTGCTTCCTCCGCCTTCTCCTCCGTCGAAGTCCTGGCTTCTTCCACAGCCCTATCGGCTTCTTCTACCATTTTATCCGCAAAAGAAACAGACTGCTCCGCTGTTTCCATAAGACCATCAAGGTGTTCATTGGCGCTGTCAGTATCACGGTTAAGCTGATCGAGAACCGTAACCTCATCACCTATATTCTCTATGGCTTCACCCGCATCCGAAAGGTTTGCCTGTATGTCCTCCGGCGCTTCTTCCGCAGCTTCTTCGATCGCTTCCAACGCCTCTTCTATGCTTTCACTTATTTCTTCATTCTCACTGCTTTCATGAGACTCTTCGCTTTCGGCTTCTTCCGTCACGTCAGGTTTCTGTGTATCGTTCCCTTCCGACTCCCCGTCTTCGGCATATACGCTGACAGTAGGCATGAGAGATAATGCCGCTGCCAATCCTATGCTTATAGCCTTTATAACATTACGGTTCACATCCTGATTCTTCATCTTCTCTCCTCCTGCAGTTCCTTCTATTTTTCTATCGCTGATTCAGTCTTCATATATATCGGTCATTTTACCAAATTCCTGAATTGTATGCTCTCTGCAATTCCCCGTCAGATTTCTCCAAATCCGCCCAAATAAGCCTTTTTAGCATGTGGGAACAATCATATTTACCCATATTGTTCCATATAGATTTGCATTTTTGGTGTACCAGATGATGTACCAGTTAGTTAACCAAGGTTATTTTGAGGACCCTGATCTGTATCAGGTCCTTCTCGCTCCCCAGGTTGAATGACTCCCCCTGGAGCACGTCCTCTTCATTTAAACAAAATGGGCTTTTGCCTTAGTTACTTCGGCATAGATATCCATTGTTGTATGGATATCCGAATGACCCATGATCTGCTGAATCAGCTTGATATTTGTCCCATTCTCACAAAGCCTGGCACAGAACGTATGCCTTGCGATATGACACGAGAGCATGCCTTTCTGCCCGTTCATTAATCTCAGACTTTATCTCGGTTATAACGCCCTCCGCGGGGCTCTTGCGTATTACATCATCCTTTACGGCAAGTTTGAATGATCCCGAAATAACTCTGTGCATTCCTTCTACTGTATGCAGGCTCAATCCTCTTTCCAATTGGCGCTGGTAAAACAGCTTGATATCGGAATATCTGATATCACCTATCTTCTTTCTGCCAATTGTTTCTTAGGCAGATATGACTCCCCCTTATGGAGAGTCCTGCCTTTTGGATCTCGTCTTGTCTTTGCCATATTTTTCCCTCTTTTCTCATAATTAAGGAAAGAGCCATGCAAAACCAATTCCTGCTCCGGACAGCTGCGCCGCGCTTCATTGTTTAACGAAACGCCACACTCATCTTCTCATATCAAGGTGCTGATTTACAGCTCCTATTATAAGACTTCTCTAAATCTATCCGCAACATGATAATAAATGGTTTTCGGCTTCATCCCTCCGGTCCAAGGCTTTCTATATATCGTGTAACCTGATGCAGGTCTATCAGCTTGGTTCCATCCTCCTTATGAACAGCATTTGCTGCCCTTGCAAACTTTTCAAACGTATTCTTGCTCATGTCAAACATCCTGCATCCCGTATCAGATCGTACAAATCGCATAGGTCCGTTTTCCTGCCGAAAAAGCACCTCATTAAATATTCTGGGATCCACAAAATACAAAGTCCCCTGCCAGTGACACTCAACTCTGGCATCTACATACTCCTTCTCAATGTCCATTTTTTTCATTTTCCTCCTCAAAAAAATATTTTGCGTTATTAACGCATTGAGAAATATCTTTCCGGATCTGCCTCAATCCGCTAATAACAAAATGGCTCTCTCAAAATATATACTTGCACTGATGCGGGTTAAGCATCACATTGGTTTATCACCATCCTCCTCGGACTCCCCTTAGGGAGAAGTAACTTTAACTTGGGAGCATTTCATCGCCATAAGGTC
>JAFPZU010000117.1 GCA_017417105.1 Lachnospiraceae bacterium
GCATTCGCGCATGGCGCTTTGACGCCTTGGGGGTTATTTCCGGCGGTAGGTCCCCGGCCCGCATTCGCGCATGGCGCTCGATGTCCTGGGGGTTACTTCCGGCGGTAGGTCCCCGGCCCGCATTCGCGCATGGCGCTCATAAGCGCGGGCGTGAAACAGCCACCGGCTGTTTCACCATTTCACCAGTATACATGATTTCCTATCACTATTCCTTCATGACCCGATTTTACGTTGCGGAAATAGCGGGCGGTGCCAACGTTGGATATGCCGCTTAACGCATCTTTAGCTGCCTGCCTTGCTGACGCTGATATGGCGCCTGTGGAAAGTGTAAGGTTAAGCTTTCCGGATGAAGCGGGGCCAAACTGACCCGGAGCATATATCGCGTTAGAGATCGAGCCGTACCCGTACTTTGCTCTGTTCACTACTACCGATCCTACGGCAAGCTGGGCGTCATAAGGACCGTTGCACTCGCACTGTATAAGAGCTGCCAGCAGTGTCTCATCATCTGCGGATGCTGCAGCGCTGCTGCTCTCTGAAGATGTGCTCTCGCTGCTCTCTCTGTCATCATCTTCATCGACTGCCTTTGCAGGAGCTGAAGGCTTCTTATCCTCATCCTCTGCCTTAGGCGTATCCTTCTTCTTTTCGTCCTTATCCTTCTTTTCAGCCTCTTCTCTGGCTGCTTTTGACTTCTTCTCTCTGTCTTCTACTTCTTCTTTGGTCTCGCCGGACTTATACACCGTCTTAAGAGAGATATACTCACTTGATACGTATCCTGAATCTTCGCCTTCCGTACCGTCCTCAAAGGAGATCTTTGTCCAGTCATCTCCCTCATCCTCAACGACTTCGACTTCATCTCCGTCAGAAAGCATGGCTTTGACTTCAGCATCCTCCGATGCCTCCGCCCTTATCCTTAAAAGATCCGCGTTTATTACCGCTACTATCATCGTAGCTCCTTCGGTCTTCTCCTTCGCTTCCTCGCCAAAGATCAGATAGTCATCCTTTGCCCAGCCTTCAAGATTTCCGGACTTTATCTTCGTCCATCCGTCCTCACGATCAAGTATCTCTCCGACACAATCCTTATACATATAGCCTGCAACGGATGCGTCCTCAGATGCCTCGACCCTGACATTCATGAGATCATCCACATTCGCCACACAGTACTCGTAGTCAGTATCCTCGTCACTGCTTTTATCTTCGTCAGTCTCCGCTGAAACAGAACTGTCTTCTTTTACTGCCTCTCCGGCAACAGGCATCGGATCATCGTTTTCATTCTTCTCAGGATAGATGACTACCATAGCGTCAGAGGAGGTATCCTTTGCGCCTTCAGACGAATCCTTATCAGCTTCTGCCTCTGCCTTTGCTGACTCCGTATCGATCTCCGTATATGAGTCTCCTGCAAGGCTTATCTTCTTTCCGACTCCCGCGCATATCGAATTAAGCACGCTGTCAGCCGCATATACATTTGTTGTAATTCCCACGCAGGCAATCAATACGCACGTGGCTGATATTATCTTCTTAAACATAGTAACAAAGATTTAACATATTTGTAATCTTTTGTCAAACATGAAATTAAAGCCTCTAAATATGGTATTAAATTGTTACAAGATTCCCCAAAATATAGATTGTAGGAAGAGTATCCGAAAAACGGCGTCAGCTCGCACTATAGTAATACACCCCTATATATGATAAAATTTTCAGGTGTTCTTTCTATAAAAACCAGGGGAGGATTACCATGAACGATAAAGAAAAAAAGATGAGACAGGCCGGATTGAAGATAGGACTCCTTATGGGAGTAACACTGAGTTTCTTCTTATCCCTTACAGGTACCGCAACCTCAGGCCACTTCAGTGTTTCAGGATGGCTTTTAAGCTTCCTTATAAGCACTCTCATAAGCCTGATCATTAGTTTCTTTGTTCCCATGAAAAAGGTAAACGACGCGATCGGAAAGAAGTTTAACCTGACTCCCGGCAGCGTATCCGCAAGGTGTGTCGAAAGCTTTGTTTCCGACATTATCTATACTCCGTTCATAACTTTCTGCATGGTCTTTCTTTCATATAAGATGGCCGTTGCAAAGGGAGCGCAGCTTCATCTGCTGCCCATGTACTTAAGCTCCCTTATGGTCTGTTTCATAATAGGCTTTATCCTTATCTTTGTTTTCGTCCCGATATACACAAAGCTTATCATAAAGCGCCCATAAGCCATTAAGTCAAAACAGGGAAACCGAAACGGCTTCCCTGTTTTATATTTCTTATTATTATCCTGTAAGATCCCGTATTACTTCTTGATGGTAGCAACCCTTCCTGATCCAACTGTACGTCCGCCCTCACGGATAGCGAAGGTAAGACCCTGCTCCATAGCGATGGGGTGGATAAGCTCGATGCTCATCTCAACGTTATCGCCGGGCATGCACATCTCTGTGCCCTCGGGAAGATTGATAACTCCCGTAACGTCTGTTGTTCTGAAATAGAACTGAGGACGATAGTTGTTGAAGAAAGGAGTATGACGTCCACCCTCGTCCTTTGTCAGTACGTATACCTGAGCGGTGAAGTTGGTGTGGCATGTAACTGATCCGGGTACTGCAAGCACCTGTCCACGCTCGATATCCTTACGGTCTACGCCACGAAGGAGTGCGCCGATGTTATCACCTGCCTGACCTTCGTCAAGGAGCTTTCTGAACATCTCGATACCGGTTACGACGGTCTTCTTGACCTCTTCCCTGATACCAACGATCTCAACCTCGTCATTGAGGTGGATAACGCCACGCTCTACACGGCCTGTAGCAACTGTTCCACGGCCGGTGATGGTGAAGACGTCCTCAACAGGCATAAGGAAAGGCTTGTCGGTAGGTCTCTGGGGAGTAGGAATATACTCGTCTACAGCCTTCATGAGCTCCATAACCTTGTCGCCCCACTCACCTGAAGGATCCTCAAGTGCCTTAAGAGCTGAACCCTGGATGATCGGGATATCGTCACCGGGGAACTCGTACTCGTTCAGAAGGTCACGAACCTCCATCTCAACGAGCTCGATAAGCTCGGGATCGTCAACCATGTCGCACTTGTTAAGGAATACTACGATATAAGGAACGCCGACCTGA
>JAFPZU010000118.1 GCA_017417105.1 Lachnospiraceae bacterium
CACCCTTATAGTTATGTAAACCACCATTCTTTTGGCTGTTTTTTAAAAAAATATACAAGATATTGTGTGTTATTTGCACTTGTGTGCAGTTTTGCACATAGACAATGGACTGACGGGGTGGTAGAATAGGGAGCGATATGTGCTTAATTGCAACGGCGGTCGTGATGGGAATAAAGGAAGAAGTCAGGAGGAAATATGAACGCGGCGATCATAACGTTTACTGCTGAAGGACGAAAGCTGGCGGAAAAACTTATGGAGAACGTGAGCATTTTCCGGGAAGCAAAAACGTATAATGCCCACAATCAGGAAGGAACCGATGGCTTGCACAAATTCGTTAAGGATAACTTCGTAAAGGGGGGAGCCATCGTTTTTATCGGCGCAACCGGGATCGCGGTGAGACTCATAGCTCCTCTTGTACAGGATAAGACTACTGATCCTGCAGTCATGGTTCTTGACGAAAAAGGGCGGTATGTGATACCCATCCTTTCAGGTCATATCGGCGGCGCCAATGAACTGAGCGCAAAGATTGCTTTCGGAATGGGATCGATTCCTGTAATAACAACTGCTACTGACATAAACGACAAGTTTGCAGTTGATATATATGCCAAGGAAAACGGTCTGGAGCTCCCTGAAAAGGCGGACATCGTGGAGATCTCCTCGAAGGTGCTGGATGGTGGAAGGGTCAGCATAAGAAACAAGGCAGAAGAGGATTCGGTCTATATCACGGTTGACGATGCCCAGTACAAGCTTAAGAGAAAACCTTACGTTCTTGGAATCGGATGCAAGAAAGGCATAAGGCTTTCACAGCTGGAGGTTTATATCAGCGAGCTTCTTGGAAGTTATAAGCTGGATCTTGGTGAGATCGGGCTTGTGGCGACAATAGACCTTAAGAAGAATGAAAAAGCGCTGCTTGAGTGGTGCGAGACACATAAAAAGAAGATACTGACCTTTACTGCGGCAGAGCTTATGAAGCAGGAAGGGGATTTTTCGGGATCGGATTTTGTTAAGAAAACTACCGGAGCGGATAATGTCTGCGAAAGAGCGGTAGTGGCTGCAGGATGCAGGATCATCGCAAAGAAGATGGCGAAGTACGGCATCACGGTGGCGGTAGGAATAAGAGAGAATAAGTAAACGGAAGGAAATAAAGGATTTGGCCAGGATATTAGTTTTTGCGGGAACAACAGAAGGAAGAAAGCTTGCCGAGAAGATATCCCTTGCGAGGGTGAGCGCCCTTGTATGCGTTGCTACGGAGTACGGCATGCAGGTGATGCCTGATCTTGAAGGGATAGAAATGCGGCAGGGGAGACTTACCGAGTCACAGATGGAAGAGCTCATGCAGAGTGAGGAGTTTATCTGCGTGGTTGATGCTACCCACCCTTATGCAACGGTCGCTTCGGATAATATAAAGGCAGCTGCGGAAGCTACAAGGCTCCAGTATATAAGACTTAAGAGAGAGACCGGGCGTAATACCGACTTCACAAAGCCCGGAGTCCACTATTTTGATGACAACGAGTCCTGCGCTATAGCGCTGGAGGGAACAAGAGGCAGTGTGCTCCTTACAATAGGAAGCAAGGAGCTTTCGATATACACAAGAAGAGGGTCACTCAAGGGAAGGCTTATCGCAAGGGTGCTTCCCGGAAGTGAGAGCCTGAAGACTGTTGAAACCCTTGGGCTTGGAGGAAGGGATATCATAGCGATGCAGGGTCCCTTCAGCAAGGAGATGAACCTGGCGCAGATCAGGGACTTTAATGTGACCGTGCTCGTGACAAAGATGTCCGGACAGGCCGGAGGATTCTTTGAGAAGGCTCTGGCGGCCGATGAAGCGGGGATAAGTCTTTTTGTAGTAGGCAATCCTGATTCTACCGAAGGAATGAGCTACGATGAAGTGTGTAACCAGCTTACCATGATAACGGGAGTTAGGATCGGGCGCGACAGGCAGTTTGAGGTATCGGTAGTAGGCTGCGGGATGGCAAACGAGGGAAGTCTTACCGGAGATGCCAAGAATGCAATAGAAGGAGCGCAGTATATATTCGGCTCCAAGAGGCTGGTGGATATTTACGGAAGAGAGAAGCAGAGCTTTCCTTTTTACAAACCGGTTGATATCATTCAGTACCTGGACAGATTGTCGTCTTCGTTGTCGGATGACACAATAAAAGCTGCTGTTCTGTATTCCGGGGATTCAGGTTTTTACAGTGGAACCAGCGCATTGATCCCGGCTCTTGACGAGTGGAAGGAGGAGCAGAAAGGAAGAGGGACCACGGTCTATATAAGACAGATCCCGGGAGTTTCGTCAATATCGGCGCTTTCGGCTCTGATGGGTATCACCCATGAAAACAGCAGAATAATCTCCATGCACGGTGTCGAGCAGGATGTGACCTCGGACATGAATGTAATAACGACTGTGAGGAATAACGAGAAGACTTTCCTGCTTCTAACAAAACCGGATGATTTTATTTATTACGGCAAGCTGCTCAGCGAAGCAGGGCTTGAGGATGTAAAGCTTGTGATGGGAGTCAATATCGGCTCTCCGGAGATGAAGATCTTCGGAAAGACGGCAGGGGATGCGGCTGATATGTCGGAAGAGATCCCCGAGGGGCTTGCCACTCTCTACATATATAATGATGATCCTCTCAATACAGCCGGATTTGCGCTTAAGGATTCGGACTTTACGCGAAAAGAAGGCATACCTATGACAAAAGAGGAAATAAGGTATGTGATCCTTGGAAAGCTGGGGCTGAAAAAAGGAGAGGTGTTCTATGATGTAGGAAGCGGTTCCGGATCGATTTCGGTGGCTGCGGCCGGAATTTCAGATGACATCAGAGTGTACGCAATAGAGGACAGGTCAGATGCGGCGGAGCTTACCGAGTATAACCGGGTAAAATACGGCAGGGATAACGTAACTGTCGTTAGGAAAACTGCGCCTGAAGTATTTGACGTACTTCCCAAGCCTGATGCGGCTTTTGTGGGCGGTTCAAACGGCCGGCTTACTGAGATAATAAGAGGAATAAGGGATAAGAACCGGGCAGTGAGACTTGTGGTGAGCGCGATAACGATAGAAACGCTGACAGAAATAATGGGCGTTATGGCAGAGCTTCCGAATTCTTCAATTGATGTGCTTCAGATGAACATCTCCAAAACTGCAACTGTTGAAAAATATCACCTGATCAAACCTTTGTACCCTGTTTTCATAGCTGTGATCTCTTTCATGGCTGAAGAAGAGAAGAACAGGCGTTAGGAATGAGTGCGGTGTGCGGAATTATGGTAATAAGTTATGGAAACCAAAAGAGATATCTTACAAAACAAAATCTACCTCTATCTAACTGAATTTTTTGCCGGGATGGGGGTTATGGCGGTGGAGCTGGGAGCATCGAGACTTCTGGCTCCCTATTTTTCTTCAAGTCAGATAGTTTGGACTATTATAATAGGAACGATCATGGTATCGATGGCTTTGGGGAACATTTTTGGAGGAAGGAGCGCTGATAAAGATCCGGATCCGGAAAAGCTTTACAGGAGGCTTTTGATAGCCGCGGTCTGGATAGCTGCGATACCCGTCTGTGGGAAATATCTCATAATCCTTATCTCCGGAGCATTAGTTCTTACCATCAATACTAACTTCCTGATCATAGCGGCTTTCCTCTCCTGCATGATAATCTTTGTTTTCCCGCTTTTTCTGCTTGGGACGGTAACTCCCTCACTTGCAAAATATACAGTCGGGTCGCTGGATGATTCCGGAAAGGTTGTAGGACAGCTGGGGGCAGCCAATACCATAGGCTCCATAATAGGTACATTCGTCCCGACCTTTGTGACAATACCGGCAGTTGGAACCGCTGTTACCTTCCTGATCTTCTCGGGGGTGATATTAATTATTAGTCTAATATTCTTTTTGCTTCGAAAAAGCAATATAAAACTGTGCGTTATTTGTTCAGTGCTGTTCATTCTCTGCGCTCTTTTTGGAAACTCCGATTCCTTTGCTTTCTGGGAGGATGACCTTAAGTATGAAGGAGAATCCATCTATAATTATCTTCAGGTGGCAGAGGATGACAGAAGTGTCAGACTTTCTACAAATGTGCTGTTTGGCGTACAGTCCGTGATGATGAAAACCGATGAGCTTACCGGAATGTACTATGACTATGCTCTTGCGGCGCCTGTTATGGCAGGAGTTCCGGAGGACGGAGTAACAGATGTTCTCATACTTGGAATGGGAACGGGTACATACGCAGCACAATGCGATAAATATTATGATAATATTAGGGTTACAGGAGTGGAAATTGACGATAAGATCACGGATCTTTCCTATAAATACTTCAACGCCGGGCCGGATATACCGGTTTATACCTATGACGGCAGGGCATTTCTCAAAGCAGTACAGGATAAATATGATGTAATAATGGTGGATGCCTATCAGGATATCTCGATTCCGTTCCAGATGTCGTCGGTAGAATTTTTTAATGAGGTTTATGACCACCTGGAAGAAAACGGAGTGCTTGTTATTAATATGAATATGCATTCAGATATGAAAGGAAATATAAATGAGTATCTCTCCGACACAGTCGCATCGGTTTTTCCTTCCGTTGCCTTTGTGGATGTGCCCGGATGTACGAACAGGGAGCTTTTTGCCGTAAAAAGTGCCGATGTTGACAGTGTAGATTCTGTTGGAAATGTCAGCAGTGTTGGCAGTGGAGATATTCTTGCAAGATTTGATGCAGGTATGGATAACATAACCGTGAATGATGAACTGAATCAACTGATGCTCAACATCAGGTCTGTTGTTAATGTGTATAAAGGAGGCAATTTTATCCTTACGGACGACAAAGCTCCGGTTGAGCTCCTTGGGATGAGAGAAATTGATATGATGATCAGCGAAGAGCTCGGATATTACAAAAATGTATACAAAAAAGAGGGCGTTGAAGGGATAATGAAACGCTTGATATAATATCGTTGACAAGATTATGTCAAACAATTATGTATACCAAAACTGTCGATATGAAAAACGACTTAAAAATACAGGCTGCTATGATAAAATGACACCTGCTCAACATGGGCAAAGTTATCGAAACAGGTCCTGAATCCGCATTGTATACAATATACAATCCCGAAAATTTCAGGCAGATTTTGACGTTATGTCAACCTAATTTTTCATTCCGCTGTATCGCGATATCAAAGCCTTAAACCCTGCTCCCGGTAAAATATCAGTATTAAATCTTCATACAGGTTAAAATGGCTGAAAAAGCCCGTAAAATAAGGGCATGAAGCCATGCCCTTAAAAGTCATTTAAAGATCCCTGAAACGCTCTTATTTTTGATCCTGTTCCAGTTCTTTGTTGTAGATCTTGTGTCCGGCTCTTCCGTGAGTCTTGACGAAGTAAAGAGCCTTGTCCGCTTTTTTATAGAGCTCGGAGAAGTCTTTGCCGTCTCTGGGGACTATGGCTATTCCGATGGACATCGAAACCTCTTTTCCGAAATCTTCCCCGTCAAATGAATGCATTATCAGA
The DNA here is from genome assembly GCA_017417105.1 of Lachnospiraceae bacterium. Taxonomy (GTDB): domain Bacteria; phylum Bacillota; class Clostridia; order Lachnospirales; family Lachnospiraceae; genus NK4A144. Next base: position 5,492 of record JAFPZU010000118.1, read on the forward strand.
TTCTGTACCTTTGCTGCAAGAGAAGCGGCATCCTCGGGAGTGCGGATATTGTGCATGAAGATCATGAACTCGTCACCGCCTATGCGCCCCGTTACATCCATTCCCTTGAAGTTATTGCGTATGATATCTCCTATGCGGGCCAGAACCCTGTCTCCGGTGCTGTGGCCGTAGGTATCGTTGATATGCTTGAACTTATCGGTATCCAGGATCATGAGGGCGCCGGTAAGCGTATCATCCTTCTCATACTGCTCCAGGGTGGTTCGTATCAGGGTCTCGGTAGCCTGCTTGTTCATAAGGCCTGTAAGACCGTCGTGGTCAGCCCTTAGCTTTAATTCGATCTCTTTTATCTTATCTTCGTGAATATCGACAATATGACCAATGACGTGGGATACATAGCCCTCTTTGCCCAAGATGCTCACAACGTCGGCCCTGTACCACCTGAACTCGTCTGTGGGATTTATCAGCCCCTTGGAACGAAATTCCAGCTTATCCCTGTGAGCGTGAGCCATGGCGCTTTCAAGCATTTCGGTGTAAGAAACGATATCTTCTTCAAAAATCCCAAGATCCGGGATCCTTTCGTGATAGCTTTTTATCACCGAATCGTGAGCCAGAGCATCAGTTTCGGTAATGCGGTAGATGCATACGTCCGTGCGGCAGTTAAAATCAAAGGTGATATCCGTATCCATAAGAAGGTGCATATAATCAGATTGCCGTTTAAGCTCTTCTTCTATTGTCTTCTGCTCCGTGCAGTCGAGTATGACCGCGGTGACAATATTTGAGTCGTTTTCGCGGGAATACAGGTTGCCGTGGAATCTAAGCCACATAAGACTGCCATCGCTTGATACTATACGGAATTCAAATTCTGCGGCTCCGTCATCAGCCAGTATATCCGTAAGACCCTGCTCAAAAACCGGCAGATCATCGGGGATAATGGAGATACGGATCCTTTTAAAGATATTATCGATATCTACTTTGTTTCCGTTAAACATACGGTAGAGACCGTCGTTTTTATAAAGAGGCGTAACTTCCCTCGTTTTTGAATCAATATCAAAAACGCAAATGCCGCCTATGAAGTTGTTTACAATGGAATTAATGAAATTCTGGTCTATCTCTGGTTTCATTATTTTACACCTCTTACATATTACAGATGATGATTACAAGGCGGCATGCGCTTTTGGGGCTTGCTTCTTTACAGGTCGTAGTATATGGCAAATTCAGCCGGATGGGGTATGCAGGAGATCTGCTCGAGATCTTTTCTTTCAAGCCCTATCAGCTGCTTTATAAGCCTTTCGGGGAAGACTCCGCCTGCTGTCAGGAAGTCGTGATCCTGCTCCAGCGCATCGATTGCTTCACCGAGAGTTTTCGGAAGTCCCGAGATCTTTGCCTTTTCTTCCTCGGAAAGGTCGTAAAGATTGAAATCGTAAGGTCCCCAGCCTTTTTCGTGGGGATCGATCTTCTTTGCGATACCGTCAAGCCCTGCCATAAGGATGGCTGCATAGGCATAATAGGGATTGCAGGTAGCATCAGGGTTTCTCAATTCGAATCTCTTTGTTTCGGGGGTCTTAGCATAGGCAGGTATCCTTATGACTGCGCTTCTGTTTGCCATGGCGTAGCCTATGGTCACGGGAGCTTCGAAGCCGGGTACCAGCCTTTTGTATGAATTTGTTGAAGGGTTAGTTATGGCGCAGAGGGCGGGAGCATGTGTCAGAAGACCGCCCATGAAGAAGTGTGCCGTTTCTGAAAGCTGAGCGTATCTGTCGGGATCGTAGAATACGGGTTTTCCGTCCTTGAACAGGTGCATATGCACATGCATGCCGTTTCCTGCCTCGCCTGCGAGGGGCTTTGGCATGAAAGTTGCTGTACAGCCGTTTTCTATCGCTTCGTTTTTTATAACATACTTTGCGGACATGGTGTCATCGGCAAGCTTTAACATATCTCCAAGCTCAACTTCTATCTCCATCTGTCCGCAGCCGCCAACCTCGTGATGGTGGTATTTTACGTCTATTCCCCATTCTTCCATTGCAAGACACATACGGCTCCTTAAGGAATTATGTATGTCCTGGGGGAGAGAGGTATGATAGCCTTTGCCGTGAGGTATCTGGAAGCCGTTATTATTCTCGTCAAACTCACTGACCCAGGGAGCCTGCCTCGTCATAATCTTTGAACTTACCGTGCCGCCGCCGACCTCGTAGTTTACGGAATCAAATATATAAAACTCGTATTCGGGACCTATCTTCATTTCATCGGCTACGCCCTGTTCTTTCATATAATCAAGGGCGCGGATGGCAACGTTTCTTGGATACTGGTCGAAGGGTCTGTTTTCCGGAAGGTCTATGATCTTCACATCGCCTATCATGGAAAGAGTTGGGACATCGGTATAGCTGTCTATAACCGCAGAATCAAGGACCGGTACGAAGACCATGTCGCTGTTTTCCACCGGAGCGTATCCGTAGTTGGAGCCGTCAAAGCCTATGCCGTGCTCCATGGTGCTTTCCGTCAGCCTTTCAGCCGGTATTGAAAGATGTCGCCAGCGTCCCGTGATATCCGTCAGTTTGAAGTCAACAAATCTGATGCCCTGATCTGTTATCAGAGCCTTGATGTCCGATAGTGTCTTTGCCATTTTGCGTTCCCCCTGTATGAATTGTCACCATAAATAAGAAATACTTCATCAGTATATCACATATAGTGAGCTAATCAAAAATGCAACTCGCTTAATTTTATGTCTTGGCAACTACTCTGTGCTAAAACAACAGGTTGACAAATGAACATGCAGACTATATATTATTTTCCGTTGTTAAGGCATAGGAGCTCACTCGGGCAGGGTGGGCTCTGTTTTTTAGTGAATCTACTGCAGCAGCAGAAAGGACGGAAAATGAACAATTTTGTGGAAACGCTTACCAGCGTAAACGATACCATTAACAGCTTTGTGTGGGTTCGTATCGGACTCATCCTGCTGCTTGGTACCGGACTTATTACCACCATCATCACAAAATGCTTTCAGATAACCCATCTGAAGCATTGGTGGGTAAAGACCATAGGGTCTGTTTTTCAGGAGGAGACGCATAAGAAGCTTGGCAGAAAGTCGGGTTCGGTGTCTCAGTTCCAGGCGCTCTGCACGGCCCTTGCGGCTACCATAGGTACTGGAAATATAGCCGGAGTGTCGGCTGCTATATGCATAGGCGGACCGGGAGCGGTGTTCTGGATGTGGATAGCGGCATTTTTAGGCATGATGACAAACTTCTCTGAGAACATACTTGGAATCTATTACCGCAGAAGAAATGACGAGGGAGAGTGGTCAGGAGGCGCCATGTATTACTTAAAGGACGGCCTCGGATCCTATAAGGGCTGGAAGAGCGTGGGATCGGTGCTTGCGGGTTTATTCTCCGTATTTGCGATCCTGGCTTCTTTCGGTATCGGTAACATGGGACAGATCAATAAGATCACGCTGAATATCCGCTCGGCTTTCTTTTCAAACATCGAGGCCACGGAGATCGCGGGAGTTTCCTTTGTTAACTGGGCCATAGGTATCTGCCTCATGATAATAGGCGGTTTCGTCATAATCGGAGGCCTGCAGAGGATAGCAGCTTTTGCAGAGAGAGTAGTGCCCTTCATGGCGGTTGTTTATATAATAGGCGCGCTCATTGTGATGTTCGTCCATATCGGAAGCATCGGAGCCATGTTTGCGTCCATTTTCAGGTTTGCTTTCGGAATAAAGGCTGTTGCCGGAGGGGCGGCCGGAGTTGCGATATCCCAGGTCATAACCCAGGGCTGTAAGAGAGGAGTGTTCTCCAATGAGGCAGGTCTTGGTTCTTCGGTTATGGTGCACTCGAATTCAAACGTAAAGGAACCTGTTAAACAGGGACTTTGGGGTATCTTCGAGGTTTTTGCCGATACCATGGTCGTATGTACAATGACTGCTATAGTCGTGCTTTCTTCCGGGGCTATCGACCTTACAACGGGACTTACAAAGGAGGGGACGGATGATGCCACTTTAGTGGCGCAGGCTTTCGGCAATGTATTCGGAAAGCCCGGTGAGTGGTTTGTAGCCGTAGCAGTCCTGCTCTTTGCTTTCACTACGGTGCTTGGCTGGTCACATTACGGATCAAAGGCGGTGGAATATCTCTTTGGTGTTAAAGGGGCTAAGATCTACAGGGTGATCTTCGTGCTGATGATGATATCCGGTGCGATCATGACTTCTTCCCTTGCCTGGGATATCTCCGATACCTTCAACGGTCTCATGATGATCCCCAACCTTATAGGAGTTCTGTCGCTTACGCCTCTTGTGGTGAAGATCACAAATAACTATGTGGACAGGAAGATAAAGGGCAAGGATGTGGAGCCTATCCTCTCCTACGATGAGAAGATCCAGGCGGAGTACGCTCCTCTTGTAAAAAACGGGGAAGAGTAGATCAGTAATACCGCTTTGTTCGCAATAAGTCTTATGGAATGACTAAAATCCCCCTTCATTTTTTGCGGCCGGCTGCCGATATAAAGGATAACAATAAAATAATCCGGCAGTCGGAGCAAGCGGATCCCGCAGCCTCTGCTGCAAGGCCAGTTCAGGGCTGGTCAGGCGGTACGACAGGGAGCGTAACTTCAGGCGAAGGATGTGAAAGGGGATTACCAGTATGAAAATGGTCAATCTGAAATAAAGGGTGGAGGCCCCGGGGCTTGCATCCTTTTTTCATGGCTTTGAGGCTGTTTCTATTCTCTCGACTAACTGCTGTATTGGAAAAAGGGTCTGCAATTAAAGGTTAGGATCTGTTAATAAATAATCTTTGAATTTGACTCGTCTGACTTGCTGTATGCTGCGTTGTCGTCGGTCGTCGTAGCCCACTACGACTCCTTCCTCCGCCTTGCATACAACAAGCCATACTTCGCCAAATTGCAAAGTTATTTATTAACAGCTCCTTAGCCTGTCAGGGAGATACCGTTGCGATACGATCGCCTATTTCTTTAAGGACATCGTAGGGATAATTCACAAAGAAAGTGTCATATTCATTTGTTCTGTCGTGGGAGAATTCTTCATTGCTCCACAGGGGTTTATTACATACATCGTAGGAAAGATCAGGCCAGAGAAAGCTTCGGGCGTTCTCTGTGTAAAGCTTTGAAAAGCAGAGATAATCGGCAGCAAGCGACGGAGCCTTGCTGCTAGCCGATACAACAGTTACAACGTCGTCAAGACAGACGGAGCAGGGCTGCCCTGACTTGAATACGGGGCATTTGGTTATATACCAGGTATCGGTCTGATCGTGCATATCGGTTATAAAGCGATCCATGTAGGCAAGGCTTGCGGTGAAGGTGGCTACATTCCCGGAAGAGATCTCAGGATCGATATCCGAAGTCTTTTTTGCGATATTTCCGTCAAACCATTTTTTGTGAAGCTCACTCATTCTTGCGGCGGCATCGTTTACAGGCTCTTCTTCTGCGGAAAACTCCGCTGATGCAAGCATGGGCCAGACTGCGGCTTCTTCATCAACTGCCGTAAAGGAGCCTTTGCCGGAAGAGAGATATCTTTCGCCTAGAGCGTAGAAATCATCCCAGGTAGTAACGGCATCTATCTCCTTAGTGGTGATGCCTGCGCTTTGCAGCAGGACGGTGTTCCAGTACTGTACTGCGGCTCCCATCCTGAAGGGTACTCCGTAGAGCTTTCCGTCAGAAGCTTTGTAGACATCAAGTCTTGCAGGATGCAGCTCGTACACGTAGGGGGCGACGGCTACATCAAGGGGATAGAGCAGGGTGTCGGATCCTGAAGAAACCTCCTTAAATCTGTAGGCGTCAATGTCGCAGATATCGGGAGTTCCGGAACCGGTTTTTAAGGCTTCGGTAAAAGCTGTATGCAGATCTTCATAGGGCATGGTTTTGAAGGTTATCTGCAGTGTATAGTCGGGATCCTGGTCGTTCCACTGCTGCAGAAGCTTTGTGTAGTAGTTTACATGGCTTTCATTATAGGTCCAAAGCTCCAGGTGGGTTCCTTCGGGATCTCCTGCAACCGATTCGCCGGGTGCTGTCACGGAGTTATCCGCGGCGCCTGTTTTCACGCTGCCTGAAAGATTAGCGGATGAAGCATGTGATGCGGCGTCTGCGTTTTCTGCGGAGGTTACGCCTTTATTCCCCCATAGAGGGCCGTTATGAGAGTGCTTTGAAACTCCCACAGGGCTTACGGGTTTTGCGCAGCCTGCAAGCAGAATGATCACCAGTGCCAATAGCCGGGATAATATAAGCAGCCGCTTTATGAGAGCTGCGTTGTTTTCGGTCATTATGAAAAAATTCATTTCAGACTATTATAGAACCAAATCGTTTGACTGAAAAGTGGGGATAAAGTATACTAAAAACTGATTTTTTTATGAAATGCGGACCGACGGATACGGGCGTATCGGGAAAGGCTTATATTATCCGAAATCTATTTATAAGGAGGTAGTGAAATGGCTTGTTTTTTGGTTACGGCAGCGGAAGCTTTAGTGGTTACGGCCGTGGAAAAGGCAGAGGAGAAGAAAGAACTTGAGAATGCCGGGAACATGGAGGGAGCAGAGGAGGTTTCTTCCATACCCTTAAGCCGGAAGCTTAAATGGCTTACTTATATGCTCTGGGGAGGCGCTGTACTTCTTATGTTTGAGCATATCTGGCACGGGGAGGTGGTTCCCTGGTTCCCGTTCCTTTCGGCCATGAATGACCCGGCTGATACAGCAGAAATGCTGCACGAGATGGCGACGGTCGGTGTTTGTATGGCGCTTCTTACTACAGGAATATGGGCTATTGTATGCAGGGTAGCTGATATCATAGTCAAGAGGCCTGTGCAGCAGCAGAACGTGCTTTGAGGAGGAAACCGGCTATGACACTTTTGATAACTGTCTTTGCGGCGGTGACAGCGACCGTGGCATGGTATAGGAGAAAGAATGATGATATGAGGCTGGGAATCCTCTGCTTCATGTACTGGGGAGCTTCCATCATGTGGTTTGTGGATGCGGTATTTGAATTCATTGAACTTAAGGATGCTTATTTTACTCCGGCAGTGGAGGATATGTTAAATGATGCATTTCTCGGACTCTCCGTAGTGGCATTGGGACTTATCATCTGGCTTGTCAGACTTTTGATAACTGATCCCAGAGGATCGGTCAGGGCTGCGCTTCAGAAAAAATAGAAAGCATAAATTTTGTGCCCGTCCTTTGGGCTGAAGGGTAATAACAGCGTTTTTTGATAAAAACGGTTGATATATGGTATGATAAGAAGCTGTACTGCGTTTGCGGTATAGCTTCTTTGATTATACAGTATTAATACAAGCTGAGAATGGCTGAACGATTTATAGACAGAGAGACCGCCGAGTATGAGGAAAGACGCCGGCGCCGGGCCGAAAGGCGGGCGGAGCACCTCAGGCGGCAAAAAGAACGGGAAAAAAGAATAAGAAGATATCTTATCATAGCGGGCGGCAGCGTGGCGGTTGTTGTTGCAGCTGTCGTTGTGCTGCTTGTTGTGATCGCATCCGGAAGATCCGGGAGAGCCAAAGCGAAGGAAGAGACTGAGACTTTGATCGAGCTGCCGCCGGAAACTGCTGAAAGTGATGCAAGAGAGCTTCTTTATAATACCGAACCCGCAGGACAGACGGTGGTTTTCGGACAGAACGGCGGGGGAGCCCCTGCCATGACAGAGCTTACGGAAGAGGAGATGGCTCAGCTTGAAGCTGAAAAGAAAGCGGCGGAGACTACAGGGGCAGGACCTTTAGAGCTCAATACGGAAGCTGACGAAAATACGAAGGATATCGTATCGGATGTGGATTCGGGATATGCAATTCTCGTTTCACTTTCGGAAAACAGGGTTCTTGCTTCGAGGCAGTCCCATACGAAGATGTATCCGGCATCAATGACAAAGGTTTTAACAGTGCTGGTGGCAGCGGAGCACCTTGAGGGAGAGGAGCATCTTAACGATATCTTCACGATAACACAGGCCATAGAGGGGTTCTCCTACGACCATGGATGCTCAAACGTGGGTTTCTCACCCGGTGAGAGGGTAAGGGTTGAGGACCTTTTCTACGGGACGATCCTGCCTTCCGGAGCCGATGCGGCTATGGGACTTGCGGAATACACCGCGGGTGATCAGGAGTCCTTTGTTGCGATGATGAATGAAAAGCTTGATGAGCTTGGCATAGGAGATACCACTCATTTTACGAACTGTATAGGTATCTATGATGATAATCATTACAGCAGGGCTGCGGATATGGCTGTCATAATGAATGAGGCCATAAATAATCCTCTTTGCTTAAAGGTGCTTTCGGCTCACACATATACGACGACTTCCACGTCCTATCATCCCGGGGGGATACAGGTTTCAAACTGGTTCCTGCGGCGTATTGAGGATAAGCAGCAGACAGGTGTCGTAATGTGCGGAAAGACGGGGTTTGTCAAGGAGTCCTTAAACTGCGCGGTAAGCTACGCCGTTGATAATGAGGGGAAAGGGTATATCTGCTGTACGGGTTATGCCCACGGAGGCTGGAAGGCTATATATGATCACGTTAGGATATACACAAGCTGTTTTGATTCCGCACTGTATGAGTCTACGCTAAGGGTTGCCGAAACGGAGACCGGAGATCCTGAGGGCGGAGACTGATAGGACGGGGGAGCAATGAGCAGGACTTTTGAGGATGTAAAGTCGGATGTGAAGAATAAAACCTTTGCCCCCGTATACCTGATATACGGCGAGGAAATGTATCTTCGGGAGAACTGCAGGAAGATGCTTCTAAACGCTTTGGTTGCTCCGGGTGATACCCTGAATTATGCAAGATTTTCGGGAAAGAGCACTGATCCGGAGGAGGTTGTTTCCATCGCCATGACCCTGCCATTTATGGCAGAAAAGAGAGTAGTGCTCGTGACTGATTCCGGGTTTTTTAAGAAGGCTGCGGAGCCTGTCACTGATTATATCAAGGATCCCGCGGAGGATACGGTCCTTATTTTTGTGGAGAGCAGCATAGATAAAAAGTGCGCCTCCTATACTGCCGCAAAGAAGAAGGGATATGACGTTGAGGCTGCAAAATATGAGCAGAGCAAGCTTCCCAGGTGGATCGCTGCGAACTTCAAAAGATATGACAAAAAGATAAGCAGCGAGACCGTGAATCTTCTTCTGGAGCGGGCAGGAAACGATATGTCGGCTCTTGACAGGGAGATAAATAAGCTTGCTTCATATGCCGGAGAGCGGGATGTTATTACAAACGAGGATGTGATGGCTCTTGTTACGAGAAGTCCTGATTTCCGGGTTTTCCAGATGATGGATGCCATCGTGGATAAAAAGCTTAACAAGGCTGTCGGCATGTATTATGATATGCTTTCGGGGAAGGAAAGTCCGTTTGGCGTCCTGGCGCTTCTTGAAAGGCACTTCAGGATACTTCTGACAGTGAGCGATATGAGCGAGAGAAAGGCTGATACGGGAGAGATCGCCAAGGCTGCCGGGATAGGACCCGGGTTTGTGTATAAATACGCGAATCAGGGGAGGAAATATTCAAGAGCCGGAATGATAAAGGCGCTTGATTCCTGCGCCGCTGCGGAGAGGGATGTGAAACAGGGTAAGCTTGGCGAGGAAGCAGCGATCGAACTATTGATCATTTCCATAGCTTCCGGTCAATAAGGGGGAATATATGAGTGAGGTTAACGAGGATCTGATGAGATTTCTGGATGCCGATGAGTATGAGGACAAGCTCCTGATACTTAAGGAGATCCAGGAGAGGGCAGATGATCATGTGGTACAGATGATAGCTGCTTCGCTGTCGCTTTCCACGGGAGGGGCATCGAAAGAGGACTGTATCAAACAGATAAGGGATTATCTGACGCTGCAGATAAAATATGACGGAAAGAGGTTGAGGAATTGAAATTACTGACTTTTGCGGTACCCTGCTATAATTCGCAGGACTATATGGGACGATGCATCGAGTCTTTATTACCCGGAGGAGATGAGGTTGAGATACTTATAATCGATGACGGTTCCACTGACCTTACCGGGGACATGGCGGATAAGTATCAGGAGAAATATCCGGGGATAGTAAGGGCTATCCATCAGGAGAACGGAGGCCACGGCGAAGCGGTCAACACCGGTATAAAGAATGCAAAGGGTCTCTACTTTAAGGTGGTGGATTCCGACGACCGGGTGGATCGGGCGGCCTATATGAAGGTTCTGGATACCTTAAGGGAACTTATGGGCGGCGATACTGTCCTTGACATGATGCTCTGCAACTTCATATACGACAAGGAGGGAGCAAGGCGGAAGAAGATCATGCATTATGAGTCTTCGGTGCCGATAGAGGAGCTTGTCACCTGGGATCAGACGAAGCATTTCAGGAAGGGAAGATATATCCTGATGCATTCCGTGATCTATCGTACGAAGCTTCTCAGAAAGTGCGGGATAGAGCTTCCGAAGCATACGTTCTATGTGGACAATATATACGTTTTTGAACCTCTTCCTTACGTGAAGACCATTTATTATCTTCCGGTCAATTTCTACAGATATTTCATAGGCAGGGAGGATCAGTCGGTCAATGAGAACGTTATGATCTCGAGGATCGACCAGCAGATAAAGGTCACCAAGCTTATGATAGATTACTTCAGGGACACTAAGGTGGAGAATCCGAAGCTTCGCAGATACATGAGGAATTATCTGGAGATAATGATGGTGATATCCTCCATCTTCCTGATAAAGTCGGGTACGAAGGAATCGCTTGAAAAGAAGAAGCAGCTTTGGGAGTATTTAAGGTCAAAGGATGTGCCCACCTATTTTGTCATAAGGCACAGCATGCTGGGCGAGAGCATGAACCTGCCGGGGAAGGGCGGACGAAAGATTCTTATAGGGGGCTACAGGATAGCCCAGATGCTTGTGGGATTTAACTGATGGGTTTTTTAAGAGGCGCAAAAAGATTTACTGCACTTCTTGTGACGGGTACGATGCTCGTCTCATCTCTTACAGGCTGTGAGAGCGAGGGCAGAGCCTATCACGCAAAGAGCAATACAAAAGGCAGCGGGGATATAAGAGCCGAGGGATTCGTGGCGATAGAGGGAGGAAAAAAGGTCAGCTGGCCGTCCTCCGACAAGGCGGATGATAATACCCTGGACGATAACGCCGGGGGAGAATCCGAAAAGGGTGAAGAGGAGCCTGTGGTTCATGTAAAAAGAGCTGACATCAAGCCCTCTGACTATGGGAATAAGGACAACTGGATGCGTCTTCCGGAAGAGGTGATAAAGCAGTATGATACCGTGTATCTGTATCCGCTTTCCTGCACCGAAGATACGGAGGAAGCCTGCAGCATAGATGATGCGTCAATGCGTGAGCGGGCAGAGTGGTTCTATTTAAGACAGGCCGCGTTCTATGAGGAATTTACAAATGTCTTTGTTCCTTATTACAGACAGGGGAAGACAGAAGGTGCGGACACTTCCGTCTGCGACATCGAAGCTTCCCTCGACAGGTATTTTGAGGAATATAATAACGGGCGCGCCTTTGTTCTTGCCGGAGATGAATACGGAGCAGGGATCCTTGATGTGATCCTTGATGAGTATATGGCTTCTCATCCCGGGTACGAAGAGCGGATGATAGCGGCATATCTTACGGAATATGACGGCAGCAGGGAAAGCAGCGAAACACCTGCCGGAGATACGGGAAATATTACTGTTTGGAGGAGTTTTGAAAAGGTGGATACCGATACCATAAGAGATGATCTGGCGCTTAGGACGGGGACTTATTATCTTAACAATACCGAACATGAAATAAAGCCCCTTGCGGGGGAGCCTGCGGATTATTCCGATCCGGAAAACTGGCTTTCAATGCCCTATGCCGCAAAGGAGGTCGATACGGTCTGGCTGTATCCTCTGGGGTATTATTCCACAGAGGAAGGAGCTCCGGCTTTCTGTGATATAGACGATAAGGATATGAGACGGAGAGCCAGGTCAAATTTCAGGATAAACAGCCTTGCTTTTTCCGGAGCCACGAATGTTTTTGCGCCCTTCTACAGGCAGGCAAGCGCTTATTCCCTGAAAGGAATGGGACCGGATGAAGCGTGCGATGCGCTCTCAGGGGGTGTTTCAAGAACCGATGTTTATGCGGCGCTTGATTACTATTTTGAAAATCTGAACGGAGGCAGGCCTTTTATCCTTGCCGGACATTCCCAGGGATCGATGCTTATAAGGATAATACTTAAGGAATATATGGCTTCGCATCCGGATATTTATGCAAGGATGGTTGCGGCATATCCCATAGGTTTTTCCATTACTGAGAAAGATCTTAATGAGAATCCGCATCTTAAGTTTGCAGGAAGCGACAGTGATACCGGAGTAATAGTCTCATGGAATACCGAGGGACCGGAAAACGGTGAAAGCAGTGTCGTGGCGGAGGGAGCTGTAGCCATAAATCCGCTGAACTGGAAAAGGGATGATACCTATGCTTCTGCGGGACGAAACAGAGGGTCGTATATTCCGAACAGGGATAATGTCTATACGATGGTTGTGCCCGGAGTATCGGACGCAAAGGTGGATCCTGAGCGGGGAGTTGTTGTTTCAACTACCGAAGAATATGAGTACTCCGACAGTGAGAAAATAGCGGGAAGCCAGATCTTTGGGGAAAAGAGCTTTCATAATTATGATTATCTTTTCTTTTTTGAGAATATAAGGCTGAACGTGGAGAACAGGGTAAATAATTACCTTAAAAATAATCCTTGACAAAGGAAGGGATGGGAATTATACTTCCCTTTAATTAAAACCTACTATTCATACTAAACTAGTAGGAATAAATACGAAGCCGGAAGATGGCTTACGTGATATATTACGCCGGATTTTCATCGGCATATTGAGGAGGAAAAGATCATGAAAAAACTGACAGCGTTACTTACGGCAGGGATACTTGCGGCATCGGTGCTTTCAGGCTGCGGTGCATCCCAGAGTGCGGGCGGAGACGGAGCCGCATCGTCCCAGGGCGGAGCATCCGAAGGCGGTACGATAACCGTTGCGGCAAGCTCAACTCCCCATGCGGAGATACTTGAGCAGGCAAAGCCCATATTAAAGGAGAAGGGATGGGATCTTAAGGTTACGATCTTTGATGATTATGTCCAGCCTAATAACGTGGTTGAGAGCGAAGAGTTTGATGCAAACTACTTCCAGCACATCCCTTATCTCAACGAATTTAATGAGGAGCAGGGAACCCACCTTGTGAATGCGGGAGGGATCCACTATGAGCCTTTCGGCATCTATGCGGGGACAAAGTCGGATCTTTCACAGCTTGCTGACGGAGACGAGATAGCGGTACCGAACGATACGACAAACGAGGCAAGGGCGCTTCTTCTTCTGGAGGCAAACGGAGTGCTTACCCTTAAGAGCGGCGTGGGACTTACGGCAACGGTCAATGATGTGGAATCTTACTCAAAGCAGATCAAGATAGTAGAGCTTGCTGCCGAGAGTGTTAAGGATGCAATTCCGGATGCGGCTTTTGTCGTACTTAACGGAAACTATGCGCTGGAGGCAGGGCTTTCCGTGGGAAAGGATGCATTGGCGTTTGAAGCTCAGGATTCCGAGGCTGCCGCTACCTATGTGAACGTTATAGCCGTTAAGGAAGGACATGAGAATGATGAGAAGATCAAGGCTTTGGTCGATGCGCTGAAGTCGGACACCATCGTCAAGTATATCGAGGATACCTACGACGGAGCGGTAGTGCCTTATAAGAATTAAGGATTGCTGCATAGAATACGGGATAATGGCGGGGGCAGGTTTATCATACCTGCCTCTCTGTTACAATTCAGCGCACCGCCAGTGCGCTGAATTGTAACGCGCATTGGGCCGTAGCACCGCGGCAAGCGCGCGGCCCGGCACAGAATAGTAATCTTGCATACGCGTAAGACTTTCGGTATCATTAAAAGGTTACAGTAAGGAGCTGATGTTATATGGGTGAAGCTATTATAAGACTCGAGAATGTGAGCAAGACCTTTTCCTCCGGTCAGGGAAACGTGGAGGCTGTGAGGAATATAAATCTCGAGATAGAAAAAGGTGATATCTTCGGCATCATAGGTCTTTCGGGAGCAGGAAAATCGACCCTGGTCCGATGCCTTAACCTGCTTGAGAGGCCTACGGAAGGAAGGGTCTTCATAGGCGGCAAGGACATCACGGTCATGAAGCCTAAAGAGCTTTCCATATTGAGACGGGATATAGGGATGATCTTTCAGCATTTTAATCTGCTGATGCAGCGGACAGTGCTTGATAATGTGACCTTTCCCCTTGAGATTGCGGGAGAGAGTAAAAAAGAGGCAAGAAAAAAGGCAGTAAAGTTTCTTGAGACCGTTGGCCTTGCGGAAAAGAAGGAGGCCTATCCGGCTCAGCTTTCAGGCGGTCAGAAACAGCGTGTTGCCATAGCAAGGGTTCTGGCATCTGATCCAAGGATCCTGCTCTGTGACGAGGCAACCTCCGCTCTTGATCCCCAGACCACGAAATCCATTCTGGAGCTTATCAAGGATATAAACAGAAATTACGGCATTACTGTCGTTATTATTACTCATGAGATGAGTGTCGTTCAGGAGATCTGTAATAAGGTCGCCGTCCTGGATCACGGAAATCTGATAGAAAAGGGCACTGTGGAGGAGCTCTTCAGATCCCCGAAGACTGAAGAGGCGAAGAAGCTTGTATTCTCTGAAACCGCACATATAAGGCACATGCATTCTTCAAGGCAGATAAGAGTCGTTTTCGACGGAAAGAGCGCCTTTGAGCCGATCATCGGGAATATTACCTTAGAGCTTAAGACTCCGGTCAACATTCTCTATGCCAATACCCAGACCATAAACGGGAACGCAGAGGGAGAGATGATACTGCAGCTTCCGGATAATAAGGAAATAGCTGACAAGATGGTTGATTATTTCAAGGAAAAGAATCTCGGCGCAGAGGAGGTTAACTATGTGGACTGAACAGGAGATACTGATGATACTTCAGGGACTCTGGGAGACCGTTATCATAGTATTCGTGTCGACTTTTTTCGGATACATTTTAGGACTCCCCCTGGGGGTGCTTCTTGCCGTTACTGACAGTGAGGGAATCAAACCTCATCCGATGCTTTACAAGGTTCTTGATGTGGTGACAAACGTTTTGCGAAGCGTGCCGTTTATTATACTGCTTGTAGTTCTTATTCCGCTGACAAGGGCGATAGTCGGAAAGAGCTATGGTACGGCGGCCACGATAGTTCCTCTTGTGATAGCGGCAGCGCCTTTTATCGCAAGAATGGTGGAGTCATCCATTAAGGAAGTGGATCACGGGGTAATAGAAGCAGCCCAGTCCATGGGAGCAGGTACCATGACCATAGTGACCAAGGTACTGGTGGCGGAGGCCAGAACTTCCCTGCTTGTGGGAGTTACGATAGCTTTCGGTACCATACTTGGCTATTCGGCAATGGCAGGCGCCGTGGGCGGAGGCGGCCTTGGAAGTATAGCCATAAGATACGGCTACAACAGATGGCAGCCACATATCCTCTGGCCGTCGGTCATTATCCTGGTGCTTCTGGTGCAGCTTTTCCAGATCCTGGGAATGAAGATATCCAAAAACCTGGACAGAAGAAGGACTTGATATAGGGGTAGTATATGCAGAAAGTAGCGATAATAGGCGCAGGACCTGCCGGTCTGACGGCAGCATATGAGCTTACAAAATTAAACAAATATGAGGTCACCGTATACGAGGAGAGTGACGTATTAGGCGGGATATCCAAAACGGTCATATATAAAGGAAACCGCATGGATATGGGAGGTCACAGATTTTTTACCAGGGTTGATAAGGTAAACTCCTGGTGGGAAGCCATGCTCCCCGTTCAGGGAAAGGGTGCCAAGGACGATGTTCTTCTGAACCGGAGAGCAAGTGTTGTAAAGGGAGGTCCCGATCCTGAGAGCACGGACAGGGTAATGCTGAAAAGACACCGCATCTCACGTATCCTTTTTGACAACAGATTTTTTGATTATCCGATATCGTTAAGCGGCGCTACGCTTAAGAATCTCGGATTTATAAATACCCTTAAGGTAGGGTTCAGCTATATCGCTGCAATGGTGCATAAGCTTCCTGAGGATAATCTGGAGAACTTCTATATCAACCGCTTCGGAAGGCGGCTTTATTCCATGTTTTTTGAATACTATACCGAAAACCTTTGGGGGCGCCATCCTTCAGAGATAGATGCTTCCTGGGGAGAGCAGCGCGTAAAGGGGCTTTCGATCTCAGCGGTCATAAAGGACATCTTCGGTAAGGTATTCCGTAAAAAGAACCGCAGGGTGGAGACATCGCTTATCGAGGAATTTTTGTATCCAAAGCTGGGACCCGGGCAGCTCTGGGAAGTGACTGCGGAAGAGGTCGAAAAAAACGGAGGCCGGATAATAAAAAATGCCTGTGTTACGGGGATACACAGAAACGGGGACCGGATAGACAGGCTTACGTATGTTAAGGACGGTTCGGAAATAACGGAGGAAGCGGATATCGTTATCTCCTCAATGCCGCTTAAGGATCTTGCGGCGGGGATGAATGATGTGCCCACTGACATAGCCCGCATAGCAGAGGGACTTCCTTACAGGGATTACATGACGGTAGGCGTTATGGTAAAAAGACTCAGGCTTAAAAACAGAACGGATATAAAGACCCTTGGAAACATAGTGCCGGACTGCTGGGTCTATGTACAGGACAGACGGGTTAAGATGGGGCGCTTCCAGCTGTACAATAACTGGTCTCCCTATCTTGTGGAGGATCCCGAACATGATATCTGGCTTGGACTTGAGTACTTCGTGGATGAGGGCGATGAGTACTGGAACATGAAGGATGAGGATTTCTCAAAATTCGCAGTAGATGAGATGAAAAAGCTGGGACTTATCCATTCGGTAAAGGATGTGACCGACACTCATGTGGAAAGGGTTAAGAAGGCCTATCCTGCTTACTTTGATACCTACAGCGAGATCGATAAGTTAAGGGAATTCCTCGACGGGATCGATAATCTATACTGCGTTGGAAGGAACGGTCAGCACAGATATAACAATATGGATCATTCCATGTGCACTTCCTTTGAGGCGGTGAAAAACATCGAAGCCGGCATAAGGGACAGATCCAATATCTGGCAGGTAAATACTGAAAAGGAGTACCATGAAAGCAAATAAAAGAATGGAGCTTTTTTTAGCCATTTCTCTTTCCTGTACCTTTGTTTTTCTTATCATGGTGATCTTAACGGGAGGAGATGCCGCCAGATGGCTTGCAATGGAAAATGATTTTGATTTTTCCTATACCGACCATTTCAGGCATATCGCCTTTGCCTCCGACATGAAGCATTTCTATTTCAATACTTACGATGCAACGTTTCCGGCTTTTGCCTATCTCCTTTATTATCTGCTGGTTCTTATAGATCCGCCGGAAGCTCCCTGGGACGTAAACGGATGGCGTGATGCCTTAAGCTACAACTACAATATGCTTGTGTATATCATGCTGACTATCGTTCTGGTTCTCGTTTTCAAGCTTATAGTGGACAGTATTCTGACAAAACAGGGGAATGTTAAGAATACCTTATTTGTCCTTGCACTGCTGCTGTCTGCGCCCTTTATGGCAGGCGCCATAGAGCGGGGCAATATCTCCTTTCTTACTGCAGTTATGGTGCTTGCGGCGCTGTATCTTAAGGATTCCTCCAAGGCTTTTTGCAGGGAGGCGGCGCTTATCCTTATAGCTTTCGCGGCAGGACTTAAGCTTTATCCTGCCGTAATGGGCTTTATCTATATAAAGGAGAAGCGCTGGAAGGAGGGGGTAAGGCTTCTGATATACGGTATCATAGTCTTTATCGTACCCTTTGCTTTTGTGGGGGGGATCCCTGCGCTCATACGTTATCTGCAGGTTTTATTCTTCTTTGAAGGTCAGGGCTACTGCAGCTGGACGAATATAAGAAACTTCCTGCTTTCAATATCCAAAGTGCTGGGACAGTACGAAAACTCCGCTTATTTCGTGAAATACTTCAAGATAGCCGAAAACCTGTATTTATTACTCTGCCTGGCATCGCTTTTTATCACGAAGAAGAAGTGGAAATATGCGCTGTATACGGCCGGAGCCATGGCGCTCTACGTACCATACAGCTACAGATATGTCTCAGTGTATATGATGATACCGCTTGTTATGTATCTTAAGGAAGAAGCGGAGGAGAAAAAGCTTATATACTGTATCCTTTTCGCGCTGACGTTCACGGTGCCGTTTTACGGCTACTTTACCGGTGCAGGCGCCGATCTCTTTATTTTCACCCCGATCTACATCATGATGCTTTATTCATTTGCGGAAGAGTGGGCAGGATTTGTGATTGACAGAAAAAACCGGTCTGCGGCCTGAAACCGCAAACCGGCTTTTTGATTCTCAGTGATTTTTTCAGAGCCTGACTGACAGCATCGTTATGTCGTCAAACTGCTCCGTGCCGTTGCTGAAGCTTTCCAATTCCTTCTTTACGGTCGTAATAAGTTCTTCCGGAGATGCGTCGCTGTTTTTATTCAGCGTGCTGATCAGTCTCTTTTCCTTGAAACGCTGTCCGTTTGAATCTTTGGCCTCCGTTACGCCGTCGGTATAGAGGAAGAGACAGTCGCCGGGAGCAAGGGTTAACTCCTCGTTCATGAATATGATATCGGGATCGAGGGCAAGCGGCGGACAATGATCGGAGCCGTGGAGCCTGAAGTCACCCTCAGCGCCTTTGATCGCAGGGTATTCATGTCCGGCATTTGCCATTATGAGCTTTCCTGTGGAGATCGAGAGTATACCAAGCCAGACCGTTACAAAAAGCGATGATTCGTTATTTGCGCAGAGTTTCTTATTAACATCCTCCAGCACATCGGCGGGAGTTCCGCCTGACTGCGCGCGAAACTGGAGCATGGTCTTTGTTATCACCATAAACAGGGCAGCGGGAACGCCCTTGCCTGATACATCAGCTATCACAAGCCCTATACGGTCGTCGTCTATCTTAAAGAAGTCATAGAAATCCCCGCCGACTTCTTTTGCGGGGGTCATGGAAGCAAAAAGGCTGTAACCCTCGTTTTTCGGAAAGGCTGTCGGCAGCATATCCGCCTGTATCTTTGTTGCGACATTTAACTCGGTCTCAAGTCTTTCTTTCTCGGCAGTCATGATGAGTACGTTTGCCATATGCTCATTAAGATCACGTTCCATCTGATGGACAGCGCTGTACAGATCTCCTATCTCGTCATTCTGGTTTATCTTCATTGATTCAAAAACAACCCCGCTTTTATTATCCTTTACGTAGCTTAAGGCCGCTTTGGAAATACTGTTTACGGGATCTACAACGGCGATTCCGGTCAGCCTCACAAAGATGAAACAGATAACGATCGCAATAACGGCAAGAGCTATTATCAGCATCATCATAAATGAGTTCTCTCTTGCCTTGATATCATCCATTGAAAGATCGATATAAAGGAAGCCTGCAAAGTCGCCTTTGCTGTCATAAACGGGGGCACCTGCAGTAACAAGCCATCCATAGGTATCCGTATGCGTTATATAGGGAGATATGCCTGCGGCCGGGTCATCGATCGCTTCCCAGTTCGCATCCTCCTCGTGGTCTATTACGCCCGGAAGGCAGGCGTCCTCATCGGCGGCGTCAGCAAGGTAGACAGCGTAGGATATGCTGTTTTCTGCATCAAGTGCAATGAAATATACGGAAGACAGGGCGGATATGCCCATGTGCTGTATCTTTTTTATCTGGGAAAGTACGTTGGAGTATTCCGGAAGCCTGGTAACCGGAGAGAATTTTTCAAGCTGGGCTTCAAATTCGGGACTCCCCCAAGCATCGCTGAGTACGACTTCCTCTTCGGGAATGGAGTGAAGTATATCAAGGGTACTGTCCTTTACAACCTTAAGTTCGTCTCCGTTTATTGAAAGAGCCGCGGTATTTGCAACGTCTAAAGCCTCATTCTTAAAGCTCTCAGTGTTCATCCTGGACACTACAAAGTAGCTCATCGCTGCACCTACCGCCGTAATCGCAACAGAAAGTGCTGCAAGAAGAACGATAGCCTTAAGCTTCAGCGGAAACCGCGGTTTCTTTTTTTTATTCTCCATAATGACTGCTCCTCGCTGCTTGTAGAAATTGAGGTAAATACCTTAGGAGCTGTGCAGAAATTTATTTACAATATTACGCCGGATTTCTTGTCGAGAGTGCCTGGGTAAAATTGTGCGCATAGCGGGCTATGTAAGCAATTTTACCCAAGTGCTATCGGCAAGAAAGACAAGTGATATGTAAATTAATTGTTGCACAGATCCTTAGGACCTGTTGCAAAATAACTTGATCATTTGTCTCATCTGCTTCTTCAGAAAGCCTCGGCGTAGCCCGCTACGCCTACGTTTTCTTCATCGCATATGAACGCTTGGCCTTCGCCAACTGTTCAAGTCATTTATGAACAGTTCCTTAACAAAAGATTTTATCATATCCTGCAAAATATTAACATAGTCTTTGCAACGGGTTAAGGATAATGATATGATGATAAACTGTATTGCTTTTAAGATATATTTTTGAATTTGGAGGTGCCAGGATGTATTCATTGGATGATGTAAGGGCGGTGGATCCGGAGATAGCGGACGCCATAGTTGCGGAGCAGAAGAGGCAGAACGAACATATCGAACTCATAGCTTCGGAAAACTGGGTTTCCAAAGCTGTAATGGCTGCGATGGGAAGCGTGCTCACAAATAAATATGCGGAAGGATACCCCGGTAAGAGGTATTACGGCGGCTGCGGCTGCGTGGATGTGGTTGAGGACATAGCAAGAGACAGGGCGAAGAAGCTTTTTGGCTGTGATTATGCAAATGTGCAGCCTCACTCGGGAGCTCAGGCAAACATGGCGGTCTTCTTTGCCATGATGGAGCCCGGTGATACTTTCATGGGAATGAACCTCGACCAGGGCGGTCATCTTTCCCACGGTTCACCTGTGAATTTCTCCGGAAAATACTTCAAGTGCGTGCCCTACGGTGTTAATGACGAGGGCTTCATAGACTATGATGAAGTAAGAAGGATAGCGCAGGAGTGCAAGCCCAAAGTCATAGTAGCCGGAGCATCAGCCTATGCACGGACGATAGATTTCAAAAAATTCAGAGAGATAGCGGATGAAGCCGGGGCATATCTTATGGTGGATATGGCACACATAGCGGGGCTTGTGGCTACGGGCTATCATCCCACTCCCATAGGCATAGCCGATGTTGTGACGACAACTACCCATAAGACCTTAAGGGGACCCAGGGGCGGACTTATTCTCTGCAACCAGGAGGCAGCTGATAAATTCAACTTCAACAAGGCAATATTCCCCGGAATCCAGGGAGGCCCTCTGATGCATGTGATAGCGGCAAAGGCGGTATGCTTCAAGGAGGCTTTGGAGCCTTCCTTCAAGGAGTATGCAAAGGGTGTTGTTGACAACGCCCAGGCTCTTTCAAAGGGACTTCTTGACAGAGGACTTTCGATCGTCTCCGGCGGCACGGATAATCATCTTATGCTTTTGAATCTGGAGCCTCAGGGACTTACGGGAAAAGCTGTGGAGGCGCTCCTTGACGAGGCTCATATCACGGCGAATAAGAACACCATACCCAACGATCCCCAGAAGCCTTTTGTTACAAGCGGAATAAGACTCGGAACCCCCGCTGTCACAAGCCGCGGCTTTGATACAAAGGATATGGAGAAGGTATCGGAGGCGATCTCACTTGTGGTATTAAAGGGCGAAGACGGCATCGCGCCCGCGAGGGAGATAATAAAGTCACTTACGGACAAGTATCCTTTGGTTTGAATTGTAGCGGATTTGTGACTTATAGCAACAAAAAAGCGTCAGTTTTTCCTTGAAAGCGTTGATATAAGGGAGTATTATAGACACCGCGGGCTTTATAAGCCCGCGGTGGTTTTATGGATGAAACGGTCATAAGCGGCAGAAAAATATACAAAATCTTCAAGCTCGGTGAGGAGAGGGTGAGGGCACTCAACGGAGTCAGCCTTGATGTGAAAAAGGGTGAATTCGTTGCGATAGTCGGAACCTCCGGTTCCGGAAAGTCCACCCTTCTTAACATGCTTGCGGGGCTTGACCGTCCTACAAAGGGAGAAGTCATAATCGGCGGAAACCATATAGAAAAGATGAGCGAGGACCAGCTCGTGAGATTTCGCCGCGAGCATGTCGGCTTTATTTTTCAGGCCTACGATCTTCTTCCCCAGCTTGATGCCATAGAAAACGTGGCTCTGCCCCTGTCCTTTCGAGGGATGGGAAAAAAGGAGAGGACAGCGCAGGCTGTGAAGCTTTTGAAGCAGGTTGGTCTTGAGAAATACATGAAGCACCGCCCCACTGAGATGAGCGGAGGACAGCAGCAGAGAGTGGGTATAGCGAGGGCGCTGGTGGTGAAGCCGGAGATCATATTCGCTGACGAGCCCACGGGAAATCTGGACACGAAGACTACGATAGAGGTGCTGCATATGCTTCAGGAAGTGGTTCACGGTAAAGGAAATACGCTGGTCATGGTAACCCATGACAGACATCTGGCAGGCTATGCGGACAGAAGGATCCATATAGTTGACGGCGAGGTGGTATTGGAAGACTGATGATAAATAAAAAGAATAAAACACTTAATATAATAGGAAGAACCGCTGCCGGACTTCTGGCGGGCGCGGTCATGGCAGTATTTTCCCCGTGCAGTGCGGGAGTTTTAGTGGCTTATGCCGACACCACTACGACTTCCACATCTGATTCAACAGCGGATACCGCTTCAAGCATATCCTATGCGGGAAGCGCCGGCGCGGGAACGTCTAATCCGGGGTCTACCTACAATGAAGGCGGTTCTGAGGGGACACCTGCGGAATCCGGAGAGCGCTACAGCCAGGCTACGACGACCAATCCTTTCCTGATGCCCGGAAACACCTGGGTCACTCCGGAGGCAGTACATGGCAGGGACTGCCTTTTGGTGCTTCCCGTCGTAAATATGTTCAAATACAATATCACGGATATAATAATAACTCCAAGGCTCGGAGCCAAAACAGATGACTTTCCTTTTGAGATAAGCAATACGGGGTACACCCAGAAGATCGATGTGCTGGTAGGAGAAGATGCCCAGCCCGACTATGCCTCAAGGATTAAAAATATTGCCTGGAACTTTAAGACCAGAGACAATGTAAAGACGGGTTATTATAAGATAGATTTTGACATTACCTATACTGATCCCACCTGTGCCGTGGATACCACGGTCATATCGGTTTTTGTAAAGACCACGGGTCTTCCGGAAAACGGAACGGTAGACGGGGACGGGGATAAAAAGCTTTCTACGCCGAGACTTATCGTCACAGGCTTTACCACAAGCCCTGCCGAGGTGTTCTCGGGAGAGCAGTTCACCCTGAATCTTTCCATAGAGAATACTTCAAAAGAGACTACGGTGAAGAATCTGCAGCTGGATCTTACGGCCACGGTTGAGGGGTCGCAGACCCAGGCAAGCTACGCAGCTTTTCTTCCGACTTCCGGGTCCAATTCCTTTTATGTGGACAGCATCTCTCCGGGGGGGGAAGTGGATCTTACCATGGATTTTGAGGCCAAGGCAGGCCTTGAACAGAAGCCTTATGTGATGACTATCGACATGAAGTATGAGGATGAGAGGGCGAATGCCTATGACGGAAAGGGCAGTGTTTCCATTCCGGTGAAACAGGTGTCGAAGTTTGATATGTCTACACCCACCTGTGAACCCTCCCTGATAGATATAGGCGAACAGGCAAATCTGATGTTTTCAATATACAATACCGGAAAGACCACTTTGTACAACGTTCAGGCCACGGTATCGGATCCGACTCTGCAGCCGGCCCTGGCATACGTCGGAAATCTGGCTCCCGGTGCCACGGGCACCGTTGACCTCATGCTTACGGGAGCGGAATACTCGGCAGGGGACAATGCCCAGGTTCCCGTGGAGATCTCCTACGAGGATGAAACGGGGGCGGTTTCATCGAAGAAAAGAAATATAACTCTTACGGTTCAGCAGACCATGTCCGAGGATTTCGGAATGATGGGGATGGAAGAGCCTATGGAGGAAGAAACCGGTCTTAAGCTCTGGCAGAAGATAGCCATAGGAGCGGCTCTTGGTATCGCGGTGACAGCAGTAGTCGCCGGAGTGATAGGGATGCTCAGAAAAAAGAAAAGGGAAAAGGAAGAGAGTGATCTCGCTTCGGAGATAGAGGACACGGATCCGATGGCAGCCTTCAGGGTTGAGATTCCGGAGGATCAGGCAGCGGAGACTAAGGATACCGGTGCCGAAAAATCGCCGGATGAGGAAAAAGCTCCATGAGGTTTGCCGATAAGGCAGGCATGGCCTGGAGCTCGCTTCTTCGGAGAAAGCTTCGTACCATGCTGACGGTACTGGGCGTAATGATAGGCGTGGCGTCCATAGTGACCATGATGGGACTTGCGGAGGGACTGAACAGGCAGAGCCTTGAGATGATAGAGCAGTTCGGAGGATTAAGGACCATAGAGGTCAGGGAGGGCAGCGGGAATGCTGCAGGCACTACGGGAGGAACAGCTGATCCTACGCAGTATAAGCTCTCTGATTCCACCATGCAGACTATCCTGCAGATGGAGCATGTTGAGTCTGTCTATCCGACCCTTGAGTTTAAGGCGATAATACAGAGCGGTCCTTATGTTCTTGATATATTCGGCGGACAGGCCATGCCTCTTGAGGTCTTAAAAGATATGAAATGGGAGTTTGCCGAGGGCGGATGGCCGGAAGAAGGAGATGATCTTCAGTTCGTATTCGGAAACCTTGTGATAGAGGATTTTGCGGATGCCAGGGGTAATGTGATCTACTGGAATACCGGCAAGGTGGTAAATGTTGACATGATGAAATCGAAGATGTTTACGATCCTTGATACCGATGCTTACGAAGCGGCCAAGAGTAATAACAACCAGGGAGCTTCCACCGATACCGCAGCTTCTTCGACGGATACCAGGGCTGCGGAGGCCGGCGCGGATGCTTCGGGAGATACAAAGGCGGCAGCTCCTCCCAAGAAATACACTATACCCACGGCAGGCGTCCTGGCCGGGGAGCTTGACGATTATAACGAGTATTCCTGGTATACCTACTGTGACATGGATGCGCTTATAAAAACTTATAAAAAGGCGTTCAAGGGGAAAGCAATACCCGGTCAGCCGGTCAGAAAAAACGGCAAGCCGTATAATGAGCTTTTTTATTCAAAGCTTAATGTGATAGTGGATGAGATCGAAAACGTTGCTGATCTCCAAAAAGAGATAGGCGATATGGGGTATCAGACCGCCAGCAATTCCGAGTGGATCGCACAGCAGAGGGAGCAGTCCAGAAGCCAGCAGGCTATGCTGGGGGGAATAGGAGCAGTTTCACTTCTGGTAGCGGCGATAGGGATAGCAAATACGATGATGATGTCCATATACGAAAGAACCAAGGAGATCGGAGTAATGAAAGTGATAGGCTGCGGTCTTAAGGATATACAGCAGCTCTTTCTGATAGAGGCCGGGATGATAGGCTTCGCGGGAGGTTTGACAGGGCTTGCTCTTTCACTGCTGGTATGTTTTATAATAAACCGTGTGACGGGATCGACTACGGCGGTGATACCCTACTGGATGTATGGGACATCCATAGTGTTTGCAATACTGGTATCGATGCTTGCGGGCTTTGCGCCCAGCAGAAGGGCTATGTCTCTCTCTGCGCTGGAAGCGATAAGAAGTAACTGATGTAAAAATATTATATAAGATCGGCTGGTTTACATAAATGGTCTTCAGCTCTTTGGAGTTTATTTTCAGATTTCTTCCCGTATTCCTGATAGTTTACTATCTGGTTCCGGAGTATTGGAAGAATGGGGTTCTTCTTATGGGGAGCATAGTTTTTTATGCTTTCGGGGAGCCCGTATACGTTCTTCTTATAATGGCATCCGTGGTTGTGAATTATTTCATATCTTTGGGGATAGGACGAAGGAGAAGGAAGAAGGTAAGGCTTTTGCTCCTCCTGCTTGATATATTCTATAATATCGGGCTGCTTGCGGTTTTTAAATATCTGGATTTTATCATAGAAAACATCAATCTCATAGGAGGATTTAAGATACCGCAGCCTCATCTTGCGCTGCCTCTTGGCATATCTTTCTTTACATTCCAGATACTGTCCTATGCAGTGGATGTATATAAAAAGAAAGTACCCTACGACAGATCCCTCGTGGATCTTGGAACCTACATACTTATGTTTCCGCAGCTTATTGCGGGACCCATCGTCACCTACGACAGGGTAGCCCTGGATCTTAAGAGCAGGCAGAAAAGCCTTAAGGATCTGGAGGACGGGCTGAAGCCTTTTATCCTGGGGCTTGCCATGAAGGTTCTTCTTGCAAATAATATGGGGACCATCTGGTCTAATGTAGGAACTGCAGGATACGAGAATATATCGACTCCCTTTGCCTGGATCGGGGCAATCGCGTATACCTTTCAGATCTACTTTGATTTCGGCGGGTATTCTCTGATGGCGATAGGACTTGGAAGGATGCTGGGTTTTTCACTGCCGGAAAATTTCGATCATCCGTATGTGGCAGTATCGGTAAGGGATTTCTGGAACAGATGGCACATGACGCTTACGGCCTGGTTCAGGGAATATATATACATACCGCTGGGAGGTAACCGCAAAGGGGGTATCAGAAATTATGTCAACCTTTTGGCCGTCTGGTTCATTACCGGTCTATGGCATGGAGCGGCGTGGAATTTCGTGCTTTGGGGGTTGTACTATTTCTGTTTCATAACACTTGAAAGGTTATTCCTGGGGAAGCTTCTGAAAAAGCTGCCAAGAGTCTTCGGATGGCTTTATACTATGCTTGTGGTGGTGATAGGCTGGGTGATGTTTGCGGTAAATGGGATAGGTGAATTCGGGGTTTACATAACTAGAATGTTCGGCGGATATGGGGGTACGGACTATCTGGATCATATTGTAAGCGTTATACTGGTGCTGGTATTGGGAGCTTTCTTTGCAACGCCTGTATTTGTCAGGCTTTTTGAGAAGATAAAGAATAATATCATAGGTGTGGTACTGCTTGTGGGGCTTTTCTGGGCTTCGGTGTCTGCGCTTGTGGATGCGGCATATAATCCGTTTCTGTATTTCCGGTTCTGATGTGACCGGAGATTGTGAAAAAAGGAAGATACACATGAGGTTTACATAAATATTATATGAAGAAATATCCTTTATTCATTTTAATAGCAGTATCTGTAGTGCTGGTGTCTATACCGGGGCTTATCATAAGCATCACGGACAGGAGCTTTTCTTATCCTGCGGCTGCAGTTCTTATTCACACCATAAAGGACGGGGATGCGGAAAGGATCCTGCATCCAGGTAAAGCCAAAGCGCCGGATTTAGAAGACGTTCCCGCCGTGATCCCGGAAGAGGCAAAGGCTCTTATGGAGGCAGCAGCAAAAGACAGGGACGGAGCCGAAGCTGATGATGAAAAGAATGAGGGAATGAAAGTTAAGGAAACGGCCGGGGAAGAGAAAGAGAGCGAAGAAGAGTCTGAAGAATCCGGGGAAGAGGAAGAAGAGGAGCATGATCGCCATGAAGACGAGGATTCTGACGAGGATGAAGATCATGACGAGGACGATGATCAGGATGACGGTGAGCATGAGGATGATGAGGATGACGGCTGGAAGGAATTTACTACCGTTGACAATGACTACTTTGAAGATGCCTGCTATATAGGGGATTCGAGGGTACAGGGGCTTGGCCTTTATTCCGGACTTCCGGGAACGAATTACGGAATAACGTCAATGCAGATCTACCGGTTTTTTGACAAGAAGGTTGTTGAGACTCCACTGGGGAAGGTCACCCTTGCCGAGGCGCTGGCAGGAGATCAGAAATTCGGAAAGATCTATCTGGGTTTTGGCCTTAATGAACTGGGATGGGGAAATGACGGCACCTTTGCCGAGCATTACTACAATCTGATCGATTATATCAAGGCGGTGCAGCCCGATGCCATCATATATGTAATGGGACTTCTTCATGTGACTGAGGCTGAGGAGAGGAAATCTTCTGTATTTACGAACAGCGCAATAGATCACAGAAATGAAGAGATAAGGCAGATAGCAGAGGATGAGCATGTTTACTATCTGGATCTGAATGAGGTGTTTACGGATGAGAACGGGAGACTTCCTGCAGAGGACTCCTTTGACGGGATACACATAAAGGCAAATGCCATGTATAAATGGGCGGATTATCTTAAGACCCATGCCATAGAGCCGGATTGACAGGGGCGGTGCCCGGGTTGCGATTGAAAAGCAGTAATACTGCGGTTTCCGGGCGGAAACAAAGCTGTAAAAGTGTCCATTGATAAGGTGTGTTGCGTATGCTAAAATCCCCTTTGATTTTGTGGAAGAAAAAATAATTCGGTGAGCGTCGGAGAGTTTTATATGTCGGTTGCGATCGTTACAGACAGTAATAGCGGGATCACACAGGCTGAGGCAAAAAAGCTCGGCATCAGTGTTCTGCCCATGCCTTTCACAATAAACAATGAGACATATTTTGAAGATATAAACCTTACCCAGGATGAGTTCTATGAGAAGCTTACCGATCCCGGGGCGGAGATCCATACTTCCCAACCGGGACCTGTGGAAACCATGGGGTTGTGGGACGAGCTTCTTAAGGAAAATGATGAGATAGTTTTTATTCCGATGTCCTCGGGGCTGTCCGGCTCATGCCAGAGCGCTTCCGTCTTTGCGGCGGATTATGACGGAAGAGTGAAGGTTGTAAATAACCAGCGGATCTCCGTCACGCAATATGCAAGCGTTCTGGAGGCTATAAAGATGGCTGAAGCAGGCTTTGATGGGGATCATATAAAGACACGTCTGGAAGAGACCAGATTTGATTCGAATATCTTCATAACAGTAGACACCATGAAGTATCTGAAAAAGGGAGGTCGGGTCACTCCTGCGGCAGCGGCTTTTGCGGATCTTCTGGGAATAAAGCCCGTGCTTCGCATCTATGGAGAGAAGCTGGATGCCTTTGCCAAAGCCCGGGGCATGAAAAACGCCAAGAAGATCATGATAAAGGCAGTTACCGATGATCTTGAAAAAAATTACGGGGGGATATGTCCTGAGGCGCCCAATGCCAGGATCGGACTGGCATATACCCATAATCTTTCGGAAGCGGAGGAATTTAAGGAAGAGGTAAAGGAAGCCTTTCCGGGATATATTATCGACATGTACCCTCTGTCGCTTTCTATTTCCTGTCATATAGGACCGGGTTCACTGGCCGTCACCTGTACAAAGATCCTGTGAATAATATTTGAAAGATTTACCGTCGCGGGCAGGTTCGCGACGGTTTTTTTGTTCTGCCCACAAAGGTACACGTATGGAGTGCATGATGGGGCTTCCGGGCACGATTCTGATAAAGTATCACACGTCTTTTTCTCATATGTAACGGTTACGTGTTTCATGCTTATTCATTGGCGATGCTTAGAGATACATACTTGCTTAATAAGCCGCCTACAAATCTGGGGAACGGATATCAGGGATTTGATATCAGGTATGCGGTAACAGTTGCAGATGGAATCTATTCAAAAGAGCAAGGTAATTATGGAAAACTGACAAGAATCTGGAAAGAGGGCTTTGATTACAGACCGGTTGAAACGGCAGAACTATTGGACACGGAACGTGAATACCTGCTTTTCCAAAAGGAGATAGTTCTTAAAGGATTCGAAATACTTGCAAAAAGACAACTTCGACAGTTGGGGACTGGTACGATTGATCCATTGATGTATGACGATCAGGATTTGGGTTATCTTTTGGATCGTAGTGCGTATGCTATGAATGTGAGAAAAAATCAGGCTTTAAGAATTGCTGCATATTATAGGCTTTCCAATCTTGTTGTGATGACTGAAAAATATAAATGTACCGTCTATAAAGACCAAGACGGGGATATTGAAGAAATCGCCAAGAATGAAAAGCGGTCGGATAAGGCTGAGAGCGAGAACCTGCGCACGGCGAAGAAGCTGGCGAAGCTTCAGAAGGATAAAGAAAAATGCGAGACAGAGCGGTTTTTCAATGTTGACCGGTTCATGGCCGGGGAACTGGAAAAGGATAATTACCAGAGGATAAGAACGGAACTGATGCGCAAGGCGGAACTTCTGGACAAGCAGATCGCGGAGGCTTCGGCAAAGCTTCATGAGAGCGAGGCGGCAGCGGATGACGGCGTTCGGGACGCTCTGGATACGCTGAAGAGGTATTCCGGGGCGGATGAACTTAGCAGGGAGATTGTGGAGGCGTTTATTGATAAGATTCTGATCTACGATCCCGGGGCATATAGAGATCCGGTGGAAGTTTTCGGATGAAGTGATGAAGTTTATAAGGGTTTAAGGCATGGAGCCGGTTGGAGAAATCTGACCGGTTCTTTTTTGTTAGGGGACTATGCGGAACGTTGAGGATATGTTAGAATAACTTATACAAATCGCATAAGTGTTTATAGAGCAAGGACTAAGAAAATGGTTAAGAATAATATTGAATTGGATATCAAGGTTAAGTGCGTGGAAGAACATATGACA
>JAFPZU010000119.1 GCA_017417105.1 Lachnospiraceae bacterium
ACAACGCAGAGTACGACTACTGATAATGGTCTGCCGGCTTCTCTGCCGACGGATACTGCGACGCAGCAGACCATCCCCCAGACTACGCCGGGGATAGCGGACAGCACGAAAACGACGCCACAGAATGAATTACCCACAACCGAGAACACATCAAACGGTGTAACTGTTGTAGATGTAGGACTGTAACACAGGGGGACGGTTCTTCCTGTGTTAATGCAACTGACCGGGCTCAGAGGGGAAGGTTCTCTTGTGTCTTAGGGGTAAAACAGTAATAACGGGGGGATATTTCGGAAACACAAAAAGAACCGTCCCCACTGTGCACCCGGTTGGAGGAATGTATAATGACCAAAAATAATGATGGAAAATCAGTATTTGAAATACTTGCTGAGGATTATCCGCTGATCTTTCTTGATCCGGACAAGGATACGAAGGAGACTTACAGAGGGGTGGTTCTCAGTGGAAAGGAGCCGGAAAGAAAGAGTCTTGCTCATTACAGGGGGAGTGAGAAGGATCTACTGGAAGAGGCGGATACTCCGGCAGGATCGGTTCGTATCTTAACCCTTGGCGAGAGAAGGGATTATGAGCTTATAGTACGGGGCTTTATGGCAGCCAAGGCGGGACCTGAGGCTAAGATTCCCAGAAGTCAGGGAGCATCGGAGCTTACGGTTATTAACTGGAAAAGAATAAATGCCCATCTTGCGGCCTTTCCTGAAGAGCAGCGCTCCGAGGAGTTTTCCCGTTTTACTTCAAAAAAGGAGAACTATCTGGATGCGCTTATCGTGCTGTCCATAGGACCTTACAGCAATATCCCGGCAGATAAGGCGGGATATTCTGTGGATGAATGGCTTAAAGCCTCACAGACCATACGCAGGTATCATGAGTGCACGCATTTCATATGCAGAAAGCTTTATCCTCAGAATATTGATGCGGTATGGGATGAGCTTGCGGCTGATGCTGTTGGGATACGTGCCGCAAAAGGATGGTATGATACGAGCCTTGCGGAGGTGTTTCTTGGCATTAAAGACGGGAAATACATCGGCGGAAGACTCGAAAATTATGCTCCTGAAGAAGTCGAAGATCCCGCAGCCTGGGCAGAAGGCATGGTTCCAAAGATACTGGAAGTCATGGCGTGGATGAAGGAGATTTCTGATTCATGTCCGGGAGAACCCTACGATCTGGCACTGAAACTGGAAGAAAACAAAGATAAAACACCTTAGTATCTGTTACGAAAGGCTTCAGATTGTGCACAAAAAGCACTCGCTAATGCTGATTGTTGTGTGGTATACTGTATACACTGTGTAACATGAACACATGAAGAAAACACAACGGGAACGGTTCTTTTGTGTTCGGCAGTACATATAGGATTTATCATTGATGGTATTTCCGAACACAAAAAGAACCGTCCCCTCTGTGTTCCGAGTGGTGACAGCGGGTGGATGAGGAGTTTAGGAAATATATCATAGAAAACCTTGACAGGGCTATAGACGAGGGGTGGATCAAGGCTTACCATCAGCCGGTAGTAAGGGCTGCGAACGGCAGGATATCCGAAGAGGAGGCTTTTGCCAGATGGGAGGATCCGAACCATGGTCTTATTATGCCCGATTCTTTTATTCCCATACTTGATGAAGAAAAACTGACATATAAGCTGGATCTTCGTATCACCGAGCTTGTGCTTGAAAAGATGCAAAGGCAGATAAAGGACGGCTTTTATGTCGTTCCCGAATCCGTCAACATTTCGGGCGCGGATTTCTACTCGTGTGACCTTGCAAAAGAGATAAGCGAGCGGGTGGATAAGGCGGGGATAGGTCGTGATAAGATAATAATCGAGATAAGCGAAGACTATATAAGCCGTGACTACACTACGGTAAAAAAAGAGGTCTTAAGATTCAGGGAGCTTGGCTTCAAGATCTGGATGGATGATTTCGGTAAAGGCTTTTCTTCGCCTCTTACACTTCAGGAAATACCGTTTGATGCCCTTAAGCTTGATCATATCTTCATGCAGATGTTTGACAGAGGTGACAGGCACAGGATCATATTAACGGAGCTTATAAAGATCGCTCTTGTCCTGGGAATAGATACCGTGGCAGAAGGGGTCGAGACAGGGGAGCAGTCGGAGTTTCTAAAGGAGATCGGATGTACAAAGCAGCAGGGACTTTATCACTGTGGAACCAATACCTATGAAGGAATACTTGAGAGGTATGAGAAGGGGATACAGATAGGCTTTGAAAATCCTGATGAATCCGGGTATTATGAGGATCTTGGCCGGGTGAATCTCTACGACCTGTCAACGATCGTGGGCGAGGAGGGCGACTTAAGCGGGTATTTTGATGCCATGCCCGTGGCTGTCATGGAATCCGACGGCAGGAAAGTCAAGATAATAAGGAGTAACAGAAGCTACAGAAAGTTCCTGCTTGATACCATAGCTACGGAGTATCCGGCAGCAGGCGCTCCTTATGCGGATTATGTTGCAGGTCCCGGATCACTCTTCATGAAATCCATAAAAACCTGTGCGGAAACCGGCAGGCAGATCGTTGTAGATGATATGTCGGAGACCGGGGATATCTTTCATGTCCTCCTTAGGAGAGTGGCGGTAAATCCGATAAGCGGCGTGGCTTCGGTGGCGGTTGTGATACTTGGTGTAGTTGACAGGGAATCCCAGAGATCAGATGTAACCTATACCTATATTGCCAGAGCGCTGGCCGCTGACTATATCTTTCTTAATCTTGTGGATCTTGATACGGATGAATTCATTGAATTTAAGTCGGACATACAAAAAGGCGATCTCAGAATTATAAGCAGGGGAGGGGATTTTTTCGGCGTAAGAAGGGAAAGAGCCAGAAACCATCTTTATGAGCCTGATCTTGAGGACTTTCTGGATTCCTTTACGAAAGAGAATATCGCACGAAATCTTAAAGAACACGGAAGATACAGCGTCACAAGCCGTGTCAATTTTGAGAACGGACCGGAGTACGTAAGTATGAAGGCGGTCAAAGTCCGCGGCAGAGGGAATAAGATCATTATCGGCGTTACGAACGTTGATGCCCAGATGAAGGAGCAGGAGGCCATAGAGCGGGTGAAGGAGGAGAGGATCACTTATTCCCGTGTCATGGCGCTTTCAAGTGATTATCTTTGCATTTATACCATAGATCCTGATACGGGTCATTTTGAAAGGTATAATGCTTCGGAGGATTATGAGAGACTTAACTTTCTTAAAGAGGGGGATGATTTCTTTGAAGCTGTGGAATGGCATGCGGTGACGGTGGTCTATGAGGAAGATTATCCGCATTTTAAGAGCATGTTTAACAAAGAAACGATCTTTCAAAGTATCGAATCGAACGGTGTTTTTGTTCTGAATATAAGGCTCGTCATGGACGGAGAGCCGGTTTATGTCCTGTTAAAGGCTGCAAAGGTTCAGGAAAAGGACGGCGAAAAGATCCTTTTGGGGATTACGAATGTCGACGCCCGGGTGAAGCGGGATCAGGTGTACATGCAGCAGCTTAATATTGCAAGAGCCATGGCAAACGTGGATGAGCTCACCGGTGTTAAGAATAAACACGCCTATGTGGATGTTGAGACCCGCATGAATGAAGAAATAGAAAACGGTGAAGAGGTTGAGTTTGCGATCGTTATTTTTGACCTTAACGGACTTAAGGAAATAAACGATACCATGGGACATCAGGCAGGAGACCGGTTCATTCAGGAAGGATGCTCCATAATCTGCAGCATTTTCCAGCACAGCCCGGTTTTCCGTGTGGGAGGGGATGAATTTGCCGTTATCGCAAAAGACGGTGATTACAGGAATATAGACGCACTTATGGAAAAGCTTTCGGAATCTAATAAAAAGAATCTTGAAAGCGGGGGAGTGGTGATAGCGGGAGGCATGGCCCGGTTCTACGGGGACAGAAGCGTATCCGCCGTCTTCGAGCGGGCAGACTCCTATATGTATAAAAATAAAACAGAATTAAAAAGAGGCCACGCCTGAGCGGAGCCTCTTTTCTTTACAGCATTTCTTTTTGCCTGCATTTTTAATTCGTATAGTTATCAAAATATCCCTGTACGAGGACAACCGGAGTTCCCTTATCGCCGGAGCCTGAGGTTAAGTCGCAAAGAGAGCCTATGAGATCGGTAAGCTGTCTCGGGGTTGTGCCCTCACTTGCCATCTTGCCCACAAGGTTCTTGTCCTTGGCGCGGATGCTGTCGGAAATGGCCTTCTTTAATTCCTCGCCGGAAAGATCGGCAAAGTCATTGTCTGCAAGATACTTAAGCTTTAACTCGTTTGGAGTACCTATAAGACCGTCGGTAAAGGCGGGAGATACAACGGGATCGGCAAGCTCCCAGATCTTACCCTGGGGATCCTTGAAGGCGCCGTCGCCGTAGACCATGACTTCAACATGCTTCCCGGTTTCATCGAGGATCTTTTTCTGGATATCAAGCACCAGATCCCTGCATTCTCTGGGGAAGAGCTTTACCTGCTCCTCCGTAGCCTTGTTTGAGCCTAAGAGTCCGTACTTCTCATTGCAGCCGCTTCCGTTAACGGGGCTTGTCATGATCTCATCCATTCCGAAGACCTTTTCGGCTCCTGCGGCTTTCAGGATGCGCTTCGTCCTTGCCCTTGTGTGGATGTCGCAGTTAATTACGTTCTTTGTATAGTCGAGGATAGCCTTGGGCTGGTTTGCAAAGATGATCTCGCACTCACAGCCTGCTTCCTTAATAAGATCGCTGTAGTAGGAGACATAGTCAACGCCTGTAAACTCGTGTTTATTTTCACCGAAAAGCTCCCGGTATCTTTCAAGCGTAAGCACATCGCTGTAGGGATTTACCCCGGCTTCGTCTATTTTGTCGAGGCTTACGAGGCAGTTGCCTACTTCATCTGAAGGATAGGAGAGCATGAGAACGATCTTTTTGCAGCCGAGAGCCATTCCCTTAAGGCAGATAGCGAATCTGTTTCTTGAAAGGATGGGGAAGATTATTCCTACGGTGTCTTCTCC
This sequence comes from Lachnospiraceae bacterium, assembly GCA_017417105.1. Lineage (GTDB taxonomy): Bacteria > Bacillota > Clostridia > Lachnospirales > Lachnospiraceae > NK4A144. Next base: position 4,989 of record JAFPZU010000119.1, read on the forward strand.
GAATTTTGACTTCACATCCTCTGCGATATCATTTATCGTGCAGTAGTTTCCCTGGGATCTTGCGACTACCGACTCCGTTATGGAGATCACATCCCGGTCTCTTATCTCAAAGCCCTCTGCCTTTGCAGCTTCAAGGACAGAGTCCTTAACGATCGTCGCAAGGTCGTCCCCCTGCCGTATTATGGGACATCTGATCCCTCTTGATACTGTGCCTGTTCTTCTTTCTGACATTATTAGTTCCCCCTTAGGTATTTATACTCGCGAACGAAATTAACTGCCGATTTGAAAAGCCGTTCCGCGGTATATGCGGTTAACCTAAATTCGTGCCTTCGGCACTCATTAACGTTAACCAGTATATCTGCATTGTCTTTTAAAAAAATGCAATATATTCTATCACATTTTTATGAGCTTGTCTTGTTGTGAACTTAGTTATTTTCAATTATAATCTTATGGTGAATACCGCCACAGAAGGCATTACGTTCGCACCGTTCCTGATAATCAACAACCAAGGGAGAATTCCTTATAATGAACACATTAAAGAAGATATACTGCAGAGGCTTTCAGTTTGCATTTAAGATGGCCATTCCGATCCTGCCATACAGGGATCCGAAGGAAATGGCAAGCGTGGACGAGGTGCCCTTATTGCTTAAAAAGCTTGGGAGGAGATCGGTTCTTATTGTAACCGACGGTACTTTAAGGGAAAGCGGGATCACAAAGCGGCTTGAGGAGGCTTTAAGGGTTGCGGGAATAAAGACTGCCGTATACGACAAGGTACAGCAAAATCCCACTATCAGGAATGTGGAGGAAGCAAGACGGCTCTACATGAAAAAGAACTGCAAGGCGCTGATAGGCTTCGGCGGAGGCTCCTCCATGGACTGCGCGAAGGCTGTGGGCGCAAGGCTTGCCTATCCGAAACGGAATATAAGACAGCTTAAGGGGATCTTAAAGGTATGGCGGAGAATACCGCCTCTTATTGCTATCCCCACAACCGCCGGTACCGGAAGCGAGGTCACTGTGGCGGCAATAATAACGGACAGCGAGAAGAAGCATAAATACTGCATTAACAGCTTCCCGCTGATCCCTCACTATAACGTTTTGGATCCTTCCGTTACTTATTCGCTGCCGGCGCATCTTACCGCGACTACGGGAATGGATGCTTTAACCCACGCCGTTGAAGCTTATATCGGAAACTCGACAACCAAAAAAACGAGGGCTCTTGCAAAAAGGGCGGTCAGGCTTATTTTTGATAATATAGAAAAGGCATACAAGAACGGTAATGACTATCAGGCAAGGAATAATATGCTGCATGCCTCAAATATGGCGGGTCTTGCTTTTTCAATATCTTATGTAGGGTATATCCATGCGGTGGCTCATTCCCTCGGGGGACAGTACGGAGTGCCCCACGGGCTTGCAAACGCGGTGCTGCTTCCCATAGTGCTTGAGGACTATGGAGCTTGTGTATATAAAAAGCTTGCGGAGCTTGCTAAAGCCTCCGGGATCGCAAAAGAGGGGGATACGGATGAAGCGAACGCAAAGAGGTTCATAGAAAAGATAAAGGAGCTTAATAAAAACATGGGGATCCCTGAAAAGCTTGAAGGGATAAGAAAAGAGGATATCCTTACAATGGCGCGTCACGCGGATAAGGAGGCCAATCCTTTGTATCCGGTGCCGGTGCTTATGGATGTGCGGGAGCTTTCAAGGTATTATCATATGGTGGCGGCTTCAGAATAGAGATCAGATAAAGGGGACAGGGAATGAGTGATAAAGCAAATATTGAAGAGCTGCTGAAAAAGCAGAGGGCGTATTTTAATACCGGGGCGACGCTTCCCGTGTCGTTCAGGATAAGGGCGCTTAAAAAGCTTGGGCGGAATATAAAGAAATATGAAAAGGAGATAGGAGCGGCTCTAAATAAAGACCTTGGAAAGAGCGGGATCGAAGGGTATTTTTGCGAAACGGGACTGGTTCTTTCAGAGATCAGCTACATGATAAGGAAGCTTCCTTTCTATGCAAGGGAGAAGACCGTGCCGTCTCCCATAACCCAGTTTGTATCAAGAAGCTTTATAAAGCCTTCACCTTACGGGAACACACTGATCATGAGTCCCTGGAACTATCCGTTCCTGCTTACCGTGAATCCGCTGGTAAATGCCATTGCCGCAGGAAATACGGCTGTTGTAAAGCCAAGCGCTTATTCTCCGGAGTCTTCGGAGATCATAAAGAAGCTTATAGAGGAGACTTTTGATCCGGAGTTTGTTGCGGTGGTGACAGGAGGCAGAAAAGAGAATTCCGATCTCCTTAAGCAGAAGTTTGATCTTATATTCTTCACGGGAAGTCAGGCTGTTGGTAAGGAGGTTCTCCGTAATGCCGCGGAGCATCTTACTCCCTCGGTGCTGGAGCTTGGAGGGAAGAGCCCCTGTATCATTGACAAGAGCGCAAAGATCAAGCTTGCGGCGAGGAGGTTTGTATTCGCCAAATTCTTAAACTGCGGGCAGACCTGCGTGGCGCCGGATTATGTGCTCTGCCATGAAAGTGTTAAGGATGAGTTTATTAAAGAAGTTAAACGGGAGATAAAAAGACAGTATGGGGCGGATCCCATAAATAATCCGGACTACGGGAAGATAATAAACAAAAAGCATTTCGACAGGATAAACGGGCTTGTTGACAGGGATAAGGTGGTCTTCGGCGGAAGAAGCGATGCTTCTTCGCTTAAGATAGAGCCTACGGTGATGGATGGGGTCACTTACAGTGATGCGGTGATGGGAGAGGAGATCTTCGGGCCACTGGTGCCGGTTTTAACTTTTGAAAGCTATAAGGAGATAATAAGGGATCTTGCCGGAAAGCCAAAGCCGCTGGCGCTGTATATTTTCTCTGAGGATAGGAAGAGGATAAGGCAGGTGACTTCAAGGATATCCTATGGCGGAGGCTACATCAATGATGCCGTGGTGCATCTTGCCACAAGCGAGATGGGATTCGGGGGCGTCGGAGAAAGCGGCATGGGAGCCTATCACGGCAAGGCCGGATTTGATGCATTCACGCATTACAAGAGCATCCTTGATAAGAAAACCTTTATAGATATGCCGCTTCGCTATCAGCCTTACAAAAAGAAACTGTGTGACTTTATCTTCCATATGGTGATGAGATAAGATGCACAAGATATTGTATCGATAAACTATGTATAATCAAGATTATGTGTTATAATAAAGCGTTCTGCGGCTGTATGGATTAAAATATTTAATTAACGGGGGTTACGAATATGATAGAAAAATTAATGGAGTGCTTCAAGGAGAAATTCGGGGACGGCGGTGATATCAGGGCTTACTTTGCGCCGGGAAGGGTGAATCTCATTGGGGAATTCACGGATTATAACGGAGGACATGTTTTTCCATGCGCTTTGTCCATGGGCAATTACGGGGTTGCAAGGAAGAGGGATGACAGGAAGATAAGGATATTTAATATGACTTGGCCTGAGACCGGGGTCAGGGAAAACAGCATGGATGATCTTAAGCCTAATGATAACGGGCTTTATTATGATTATCAGCACGGGGTGGTCTGGGCAATGCTTAAGGACGGGATAGATATTCCCTGCGGCTATGATATGGTGATGGCAGGAGATCTTCCGGCGGGATCGGGACTTTCGGCTTCGGCTTCAATAGAGGAGCTTGCGGCAGTCAT
>JAFPZU010000120.1 GCA_017417105.1 Lachnospiraceae bacterium
GTCCTTGGCATACATAAGGCCGGAGCAGCGTACCTTCCCATAGATGCCGACTACCCTGAAGACCGTATTTCCTATATGCTTGAAGACTCCGGAGCGGAGACAGTGCTTACGGAGGAAACAGTCCGCGCTATGATCGCCGGGTATGAAAATGCAAATCCCGTAAACCTTGCGGAAAACAGCAGCCTTGCGTATATGATCTACACCTCCGGCTCCACCGGAAGGCCTAAAGGCGTCATGATCTCACATAGGGCGATGCTAAATTTCGTCCACTTTATAAGATACCGCTGGCATCTTACTGAAAAAAGCCGTATAGCCTGCCACTCAAACTTCTCATTTGACGCTTCGGTGGAGGACCTCTACCCTGCCCTGACCGTGGGAGGGTGCGTCTTTATCGTGCCTGAAAAGGAGCGGCATGACATCTTTGAAATGAGAAGATATATCAGCGAAAACAGTATAAACGGTGGCAGCTACTCCACACAGTTCGGGCAGCTCCTGTCCTCTGATGAGATGTTGGATGTGGACTATCTCTGTGTCGGTGGCGAAGCCATGACATCCGTTCCAAAGGCCCGGGGCCCCGTTTATAATGCGTACGGACCCACGGAGTTCACAGTTGATGCCACATATTTTGAGCTTGATAAGGAAAGGACATATGACAATATCCCCATAGGAAGGCCCCTTGCAAACTGCCACGCTTTCATTACGGGGCTTCACGGGGAGCTCCTGCCTCAGGGCATTAAAGGAGAGCTCTGCCTTGCGGGACCCCAGATAGCGGAGGGCTACTGGAAGCAGGAGGAGGTAACCCGCGAGAAATTCGTTGACTGCCCTTATCTTAAGGGACAGAAAATGTACCGTACAGGCGACCTGGCCCGCTATAACGGGGAAGGGCAGCTCCTGTACTTAGGACGTATCGACACACAGGTAAAGCTCAGGGGGTTCCGTATAGAGCTTGGAGAGATAGAAAGCCGGGCAAGTGCCTTTGAGGGTGTGAAAACCGCTGCAGCTGAAGTAAAAAGGGACAACCTTGTCCTCTACTATGTATCCGAAAATGAATTAGATAATGATGCCCTTAAAGCATTCCTGTCAGAGAGCCTTACGGAGTACATGGTTCCGTCGGTATATATGAGACTCCCTGAAATGCCCATGACCCCTAACGGCAAGATAGACAGGAAAGCCCTGCCGGAGCCTGAGATAGGCACGGATGAAGAAATAACAGCTCCCGAAACCGATACCGAGAAAAAGCTCTTTGAAATAAGCTCTGAAATACTGGGAACTGACAGATTCGGGATTACGAATAACCTCGTTTCCCTGGGGCTTTCCTCCCTCGATGCCATGCGTTTAACCGGTGCCATCGAGCAGAAACTCGGTGTCCGCTTAAGCGTTTCAGTGATAATGCAGAAGCCGGAGATACGGGCTATAGCGGCTTATATCGACAGTAACGGCAGTATCCCCCTTAAGACTCTGGCTCCCTATGAAATACAGGAAACATATCCGATAACCGAGAACCAGCGGGGAATCATCGTTGACTGTCAGATGAAGCCGGATACGACACAGTATAACATCCCATCCATAACTGTTTTTGATTGCACGGATGGAGAAAAGCTTGCGGAAGCCCTCCGCAGGGTTATCAACGCCCACAGCTATATTAAAGTGCGTTTTGAGTATTCAGGTGATGATATAGTGCAGCGCCGGAATGATGATGAAGAGGCCGTGGTGACGCTTGAAAAGCTGACAGAGAAACCGGACAGCACATTCTTCCAGAGCAGGATAAAGCCCTTTGACCTGTTTAAGGACAGGCTGTACAGAGCGGAAATTTACACATACGGTGATACATCATGGCTCTTCATGGATTTGCACCATACGGTTTATGACGGATTTTCATCAATAATCCTTGAAAATGACCTGAGAGCTGCGCTTGAAGGAAAGACGGTTGAAAATGAGGGCTTTACCGCTTTTGACTACGCCCTGTATGAAAGGGAGCGTGCCGGAAGCAAGGAGTATGAAGAAGCGGAAAAACACTTTGATGAACTTGTAAGTGACGCCGCTCCTGCCGGATTCCCCGATTCGGATAAAACGGACGGTGTAGCTGAGGGTGTTGTCATCGTGAAGACAGACGCAGCAGATATCGACACATTCTGCCGTAAAACCGGTGTTACTTACAGCACCTTCCTGCAGGCAGCCTTTGCAGAAACGCTCTCCCGTATCACACGGGAAGAAAAGGTGATGTACACAACGATAAGCAGCGGACGTTCAGCTGACACGTCACTGCAAAGCTGCGTTGGAATGTTCGTTAAAACGCTGCCCGTTGCAGGCATCAAAAGCAGCGGAATGACCACCACAGAGTATGTGACCGCAATGCATGATGAGCTGAATGCGACCTACGGCATGGATATTTACCCCTACACAAGGATCGTAAGCAGGCACCGCCTCTATGCAGAAATGATGTTCGTATACCAGGAAGGGATGGCAGCAGATATTTCATTAGAAAACCAGGAGGATTTGAGTCTTGATGAAGTAAAGATGCCCATATCGGTGGATGCCTGGAAAGAAGGCGGAAATTTTATTCTCCGCTTCGAATATGACGGCAGGAAATACGGCAAAGAGGATATCACACGCCTTGGAAACGCCGTAAAGAATGCCGCGGAAAGCCTCGCAGCAGAGGAGTATGTAAAGGATATCCGCCTTGTTTCTGATGAGGAAGAAAAAGCCATACTATCCCTTTCAAAGGGCGAGACCCTGGACTATGAAGAAAAAGGAACCTGGGTTGATCTCTTTAAGGCACAGGCAGAAAGGACGCCTGATAAAAATGCCGTTACGGACAGTGAAGGAAGCTTTACCTACGGAGAGCTTGACAGGATATCTGATCAAATAGCTGCGAACCTGATAGAAAACGGAGTGAAGCCAAACACCTTCGTCGCCGCTAAAATGGGACGCTCAAAGCTCTTCACCGCAGCGGTCCTTGGCATACATAAGGCCGGAGCAGCGTACCTTCCCATAGATGCCGACTACCCTGAAGACCGTATTTCCTATATGCTTGAAGACTCCGGAGCGGAGACAGTGCTTACGGAGGAAAC
>JAFPZU010000018.1 GCA_017417105.1 Lachnospiraceae bacterium
GATAATGTCAAACAAAGATTTACATGTCGATTCGTTGATGCCAGAGAACAGATGAGGTCAATAATTACTCTGCGTATGTATCATCACATCAGAAGCTTTAGTTTATCATAAAGGATTGAGAAGTTTAGCTTTGAGGAATTCAGGTCGACTTCGCCGTCGACGTGGCAGTATTGGGGTGTAGTGGTTCTTATAGTGGCGGAGCGGGCGCGGAAGATGCTTACTTCTTTTCGTTTTACGTGCGCTCCTTTAAGAGCTTTGGGAAAGAGAAAAAAGAATTTAAGCGGTCCGATATTATCGACGGCGCAGAAATCCAAAAGACCGTCTGAAGAATCGGCATCGGGACAGAACATATAGCCTCCGCCTTCATATTTTTGATTCATACACACGGCAAAAAGGCATTTATGAAAGGTTTTGAGCCTTCCGTCGCCGGTTCTTATCTCGCAGGAAAATCGCTCGTTCTTAAGGATAAGCTTCAGCGCGGTCATTATATAGATAAGCTTTCCTGCTCCCAGTCTGTTAAGAAAGGTCTTAAGAGGGGATATATTTGCACTCCTGCAGATAAGGGCGTCAAATCCCATGCCGGAGCTTATATTGAAAAGGCGCCTTTTGCCATCAGCTTCAAGGACTCCGATATCAAGTTGCCTTACGGTTTTAAGCTCTGCGATCGTTTTAACAAGTTCTCTGTAGTTTTTTTGAATATCAAGAGCCCGTGCAAGATCATTGCCGCTTCCTATGGGAATAAAGGCGAGTCTCGTTGTCTCAAAATCGGTTATCCCGTTTACAGCCTCGTTAAAAGAGCCGTCCCCGCCGATTATGACTATATCTGAAGACTGCTTAGAAGTAAGCCGCCTTACCATATCACTTATGCCCTTTCCCTTTCCGGAAAAGTGCACCCTGTAAGAAACTCCCGTTTCATCAAAATATGGCTTTATCTTATTCCAGGCCTTAACCCCGCGTCCTGAACGACTGGCCGGGTTAACTATCACTTCCAGTGTAGTATCGTTTAATTGGCTATACATTTTCGCGCTGTACTCCTACAGCTTCACGTCGTTTCCGCCCATTTCCTTTACAAGGTAACATTTCTGTACAGCCCTGTAGTAATTTGTCTTAAAGGTATCTTCATGTCTGATCCTGACAAGCCCCACAGAGACCGTGACAGCGGTTGAATCCTTGACTCTTTCCACAAACCTTCTCATGACTTCAAGGCTCTCCTCGGGAGACATCTTAAGCACCGCAAGAAATTCGTCTCCTCCCCAGCGCATGAGCTCCCCCTTCTCTCCGATCTCTTCCTTCATGATGGAGACGATCTTAAGTATAGCCTTATCACCATTTATGAGATCATTGGCGGCCTTGAAATGGTCAATATCAAAGACTGCCATCACCTTATGATCCTTACTCTTCACGGCTCCAAGCTCACCGTAGGTATAATGAAAATAGTCCCTGTTTTTTAGTCCCGTAAGTTTGTCTGTAAGCTTGTCCGTGTCTGAAGCTTTCTTTTTCCCGAAAAGACCCATGATGTTCCCCCTTTTTATACTCGGAAACGAATTTAACTGCCAATATAAATCTGTTCAGCTGTATATGCAGTTAAACTACTATTCCCGGGAATAGTACGTTGCCACGCTTCCCTTTATCTCCTTGCTCTTATAGGTGCACTCATCCGCCTGCTTATATAGCTCATCAAAGGTGAACTGATCCTCAGGCTGATAGAAGGAGACACCGATACTGACTTCGACTTTACGACCCAAAAGCTCAGGTATGCTGATACGTCCTACCTGGTTTAAGAATCTGTCTATTATTATCTCTCCGCCCTCCCGGCTTAGGACCAAAGGTGCAAAAGCCGCGAACTCATCGCCTCCAAGGCGCATGATGATGTCATTATTCCTGAAAGCCTTCTTCATACAGTCAGCAACTGCGATTATAACCTTGTCACCAACGCCGTGACCGTAGTTATCATTAATGGACTTGAACTTATCTACATCGAGTAATAAGAACATCCCGCCGTCTCCGGTAAGAAGCTGCTTTCTTATCTTATTCTCACCACTGCCCCGGTTATTTATACCGGTCATCCTGTCAGTCTCTGAAAGATACTGAAGCCTCTCTCTCGCTTTCTTTTCCTCATCGATAAGCTCCACCATGAAGAGTACGCTTTCAAGATTACCTTTTTCATCCCGCTCTGCAACGATGAATCGGGCCCTGTTCCAGATCTTATCCGGATTCATAAACTCGCAGGTTATGGTATTGATATTTGAAAGCCTTTCTTCAAGGGTTGAAAGATCCACGAATTCCAGGATATCCTCTCTTGTTCTTTCATCAGACCGGAGGGTTAAAACATTCTTTATAAGCTTTGCTGCATCGCTTCTCTTATCCCCCACCATATCGGCCACAGTTAAAAGATTGCAGTTTATCTCTTCAAAAGTATCATTCTTAAGATCGATCCGATACATAAGGAGATAAATGGAAGAGACTGAGCTTAAGCTTATGTCGTAGTCTTCACTCTCTATCGTCTTCTTCGTAATGATATACATTACCTGCAGGATCACTAAAGTCCCTATAAAGCCTGCAATGAAGCTGTTCCTTACCGCATCGAAGATCCTGGCGAACATTCTGCTTTCATTCGTTACGGACAATACATACCAGCCGCCTTCAAGCTCTCTTGAGTAGACCACGGCATTTGCGCCGTCCCGGCTTACATTGAACTCGGAAAGCCCCTCCTTTAGGAGCTTCCTTATTATGGTCTTGTAAGGTTCGACTTCGGTTTCCAGATAGTTCTTACCTGCCTCCGTCTTACGGGAATGTGTCACAACGGTACCGTCTTCATCTATTATTATCACTTCACTGGCGTCATCTCCTGAAGGAACCAGAGATTCGGTTATAGTCTGCAGCTCGTTCATCTTTATATCAACGGCTATGACGCTCTTCTTATCCGACAGGAGCCTTGAGATGGTCATGATCCGATCGCCCGTCTGGGAGTCTGTATAAGGCGAAACGTAGGTGATATCCCCGTCACGCTCCTTTGCATCGATATACCAGGGTCTTTCCGTGGGAATATAACCTTCTTCCGGCTGCCACAACGAACCGTCCAGATATTCTCCGTTTATATATCCGTATATTCCTGTGGTAATAAGGCTCTGGCTCTCGTCAAGGGTCGAGGTTTCCCGTACAAGATATTTCCGGATCTCACTGTTTGACTCCATCGTCTTAAGCTTGTCCTCAAGGTTATAGGACATGGATTCAAGGATGTTTAATGCCGGTCCTAAATAGTCGTCAAGTGTTACGCAGTATTCTAACAGGGTGGCATTAGCCTTGTAGTTTATATTTTCTGAAATAAGACGATAGATCATCGTATAGTTCATATAGAGAAGAAAAAGGAAAAATGCAGGAAGCATAAGAAAAAGAAGAAGGTACTTAACGCCTATCTTCCTTATATATTCACGGGTTGTCAGAGTTTTCCTTTTTGATCTTACATGGTCAGTATTGTTCTTCATTTAAGTCCAAGCCTGTCCTCTATTATTTCCCTTGTGGAGCAGATCTTATCCGCAAAGGTTAGTATCCATCCTCCCTTTGAGCGCGGCATATGGAATAAAGTCAATGGCCACATATGGGTCCTTATCATCTCCTGCTCGCTGTCGGTTATCTGAAAATCCTGCAGGGCATTATAGCTTGCGATCTCGGGATGGTGGTATCCGTGAAGCTTGTCCCCGTGATCATGCCAGTCATAAAGAAAATAATCATGCAGCATGCAAACACGCACAAGATAAAATTCATCTACTCCGGCGTGCAGCCTTCTGTTTATCGCAAAGGCAGTTTTTGCAACATCAATGCAGTGGTCATAGGTCGATATGTTTCCATGCTGGATGAAATCCTTCATCCTTAAGATCTTAGGATCTTCTATATAAGGGCTTATAAGCCCGTCAAAGATCACGTATTCCCCGGGAGTCAGTGAAAAAGGTTTATTTTTCATAGCATACTCCGCCGCCAAACCCTGCCGCTCCGCAGCCACTGCATTTTTCACGGCAGTTAGGAGTTACAACCCCTTCCTTTGCCTTAAGGTATTCGCTTTTCAAGAATTCCTTTGTGACCCCTATGTCTATGAAGTCCCAGGGAAAGTTCTCATCAAGGGATCTTTCCCTTCTTAAGTAAAAGTCGGTATCAAGCCCTGTTTCTTCTATGGCTTCCATCCACTTTTCAGGATCAAAGCTGTCAGTCCAGGAATCATAGATACAGCCCTTTTTGTAAGCCGACAGTATTGTATTGTAAACTTTCCGGTCACCTCTTGCAAATACCCCCTCAAGCATGGAAAGTTCCGATTCGTGATACTGGAATTTAAGGCTTTTGTGATTCAGGGCATGCTCCATTGCTTCATTTACAAGATAGGCCTTTCGGACAAACTCTTCAGGTTTATCCATCATGCTCCACTGAAAAGGAGTGAAAGGCTTTGGAACAAAAAAGGAAGCCGAGCTTGTGACTATCACCCTGATCCCGTGGCGTTCTTCCTTGGGAACCGTATCAAAATAGTTCATGGCCACATCATTTGCAAGTTCAGCGATGGCCAGGACATCTTCGTCGGTTTCTCCCGGAAGTCCCAGCATGAAGTAAAGCTTTACCTTAC
>JAFPZU010000121.1 GCA_017417105.1 Lachnospiraceae bacterium
GAGCAGACCTGATCTATGGGACCGTCGATCTGAAGGTTGTTATTATCAACTATGACACAGAGATTGTCCAGTCCTTTTGCTCCGGCGAACATGGCTGCCTCCCAGATCTGTCCTTCCTGAAGCTCGCCGTCTCCGCACAGGCAGTATACCCTGTAGTCCTTGCCGTCAAGCTTTGCGGCAAGCGCCATGCCGTCGGCTGCGGATAATCCCTGTCCCAAGGATCCCGATGACATATCTATGCCGGGCACATCATTCATATTGGGATGCCCCTGAAGCTTTGATCCCAGCTTTCTTAAAGTCAGAAGCTCTTCCACAGGGAAATACCCCCTGTTTGCCATGGCTGAGTACAAGCCCGGAGCCGTATGTCCCTTTGAAAGCACAAATCTGTCCCTGTCCGCTTTTTTCGGATCCTTCGGGTCGATATTCATCTCCTTGAAATAAAGATAGGTGAAGATATCCGCTGCGGAAAGCGATCCGCCCGGATGCCCTGCCTTTGCTGCATGAACCGCGGTCACTATGCCTTTTCGAACCTTAACGGCGGTCAGCTGTAATTCTTTTTTGTCCATTTACTCCCTCCTGAAATTTATTTATTCATGCGCGGTCCGGGTTATTTGCCCTGACCATAGTATGCGTTTTCCCCGTGCTTACGGTAGTAATGCTTGTCCATCAGATGCTGCGGCGTAGGCTCAACCTTCTGATCTATCTGCTCCGTGCGGCAGGCCATCTTTGCAACTTCCTCTAAAACAACGGCGCAATGTACCGCATCACAGGCATCCTTACCCCAGGTAAAGGGACCGTGGTTCTTGCAGAGAACCGCCTGAACCGCATTGTGATCCTTGTCCTTGAAATAATCCGTGATCAGCACTCCCGTATTCTTCTCATATCCCTCGTCCATCTCCTCTTTTGTAAGGACACGCAGGCAGGGAATGCTGCCGTAAAAGTAATCGGCATGGGTAGTTCCGTAGCAGGGTATGGATCTCCCCGCCTGAGCCCAGCTTGTAGCCCAGGAGCTGTGGGTATGAACCACTCCGCCTATATCGTCAAACCGGCTGTACAGCACTGCATGGGTCGCCGTATCCGATGAGGGATTAAGCTTGCCCTCCACCTTGTTCCCATCAAAGTCCACTACCACCATATCGTCGGGTTTGAGATCTTCATAGGGCACTCCCGAGGGTTTGATGACAAAAAGCTTCTTCTCCCTGTCCACTCCGCTGACATTGCCCCAGGTAAAGGTCACAAGATCATGCTTCGGCAGGAGCATATTCGCTTCATATACTTCTTTTTTCAGTTCTTCAAGCATATAATCCTCCGATCAAAATGTGCTGAATCTGTACTCTGTTGTCGTGTCGTATTTCTGTCCCGCATCAAATATCGGCTTTTCAAAGCCCGGCTGATTCACCGCATCGGGCGCATACTGGGTCTCAAGACAGAGAGCCTGACGCTTGTCATATTTAACGCCGCCCTTTCCGGTCTGGGGAGAGATACAGTTGCCGGCATAGAACTGGATGCAGGGAAGATCCGTATAAACATCCATCTTTCTTCCGGATCTTTCGCACTTAAGCTCTGCAGCCAGGCTGTAATCCCCTGTAAGATGATCGAGAACAAAGTTGTGATCATAGCCCTGTACAAGGGTGAGCTGCTCTACATCATCGTCTATATTCTGTCCGACCTTTCTGAACTCAGTGAAATCAAAGACCGTACCCTTTACCTTGGTGATCTCTCCGGTAGGGATGGCGCCTGCTACAACCGGGGTGTACCCACTTGAATAAAGCTTCAGCTCATGATCATGGATCGAGCTTGTAAGATCCCCGCTTAAATTGAAATAAGAGTGGTTCGTGCAGTTGATGAGAGTCTTCTTGTCGGATACTCCTTCATAGCGTATCTTCAGCCCGTTTTCGTCGGTAAGGGTATAGGTTACAGTCATATCAAGCTTTCCGGGGAATCCTCCGTCGCCATCGGGGCTTGTAAACTTAAACTCCACGCTGTTTCCGTCCTGCTTTCCCTCCCAGTGCATCTTATGGAAGCCCGTATTCGCATCGGTATGAAGATTGTTCTTTCCGTCGTTAACGGGAAGCTTGTATTCCTTTCCGTCTAAAACAAATTTAGCGTCGTTTATCCTGTTTGCCATCCTGCCTATGCAGGCTCCGAAAAAGCAGCCGTTGTCCTTATAGTCCTCCGGATTCTCAAACCCCATGACAACATCCTGAAGATTGCCGTCCCTGTCAGGAACCCATATCTCCATGACGTTCGCGCCGAACTCGGTCACCTTCACCTTCATCCCGTTCTTGTTTTTAAGTTCAAATACCTTGTTCTCCATTTTATCCTCCTGTGTCATTTGTTATAATTCCACTCTTCCGTCAAGGGCGCGGAGGAGCGTGATCTCGTCTATATTCTCCAGGTCTCCCCCCACGGGAACCCCGCTGGCTATCCTTGTAACCTTTATTCCGGTAGGCTTTATAAGTTTGCTGATATACATGGCAGTAGTCTCACCCTCGAGGGATGAATTGGTGGCTATTATCACTTCCTTTATCCCGTCTGACTGCAGCCTTGCCATAAGCTCCTTAAGCCTTATGTCGTTCGGCCCTATCCCGAGCATGGGTGATATGGCACCCTGAAGCACATGATATACCCCGGAATACTTGCCGGTCTTTTCATACGCCTGCATATCCCGGGTATCCTCCACCACCATTATGGTGCCATGATCCCTTGTGTCATTGCCACACACCGGGCAGAGCTCCGTATCCGTAAGGGTATAGCACTCTTTACAGAAGTGCACGTTTTCCCTTGCATCAGTAATGGCATCGGTCAGCCTTTTCACCCTCTCCACCGGCATCCTTATAAGATGATCCGCAAGCCTTCCCGCAGATTTCTCTCCTATGCCGGGAAGCGATGCCAGCTCCTCCACGAGCCGGTTCATCTTTCCGGAATAAAGCTTCATTTCCTAGATAAGACCGCCGAGTCCGCCTGTAAGGCTGCCCATTGCCGCAGCCGATGCGTCATCTGCCTGTTTCATGGCTTCGTTTACAGCCGCCATTATCATATCCTGTAGCATCTCCACATCTTCGGGATCGCAGGCATCGGGAGATATCGTGATCTTCGTCAGCTCCTTTTTACCGGATACCGTAACTTCGACGGCTCCTCCTCCCGCTGATGCATTATACTCCTTTGCCTCAAGCTCCTCCTGCTTTTCCGCCATCTGACGCTGCATGCGCTGAGCCTGCCTCATGAGATTGTTCATGTTGCCGGGCATCCCGCCTCCGGGAAAGCCTCCTCTTTTTGCCATGGTCTTTATTACTCCTTTATTTCTACGTCAAAATTTATCTTTGATTCAAGATCCGGATACTTTGCCTCGGGATCCTCGCCCCTTGCCGGTCCGTATATCTCAAAGCTTATCTGTTTTTTTGTCTCACGTTCAAGTATGGCGCGGACATCTTCCTCGTTTGCCTTTAAGGATCCCGCCGATACCTCGTCTTTACAGACTATCACCAGCTTATCCCCGTCCACCGAGGGTCTTGCTTCGTAAAGAATGCCTCTTACCATATCCCTCGCATCCTTTATTATCCGCCCCCAGTTGTCGCATACCATCTTAACGTCATCGGGAAGGGCTTCGGGAAGCGGCGCCTTCTTTACCGGCCGAGCCGGCTGTGACTCTGCAGTCTGGGATCCGGCAGCCATCTTAACTCCCTCTCTTTCGATACGATCCAGTTTTCTTTCGATTATGGCAAGCCTCTGTCTTGTGGACGCCGCATCATCCTGCATCTCAGGATGCATAAGCCTAACGATTGCTATCTCCGTCAGGGTCTTTTTCTGAATGGAAAACCTTATCTCAGATGAAAGCTCGGAAAAGATCCGTATGAACCTCATGATGGTCTCGGGGTCAAATTTCTTTGCCACGAGCTTCATCTCCTCATAGCCGTCCGAGGACACTCCCAGAACATCGGCTATGTCGGCTCCCGTTGATCCCTCTGCCGAAATAAGCAGCAGATTTCTTAAATATCCGATGAAATCCGTTACGAAAGTCTGGATCTCCCGTCCTTTCATAACGATATCATCCAGAAGCTTTATGGCGCCTTTGAGATCCTCCGCCGCGACCATGTCCATCATGGAAGAAAAAACTGATGTATCGACAGCTCCCAGTATCTCAAGCGTCCGGTCATAGGTAAGATCCCGGTCAAATTCGAAGGCAAGGCACTGATCCAGCAAAGACAGGGCATCCCTCATGGACCCGTCTGCCTGCCTTGCAATGAAAGACAGTGCTTTCTCCTCAACCTTATGGTCCTCACCCTGAAGGACGGTCTGCATTCTTGAAACAAGGGTTGTAAGCGGCATGCGATGGAAATCATACCGCTGGCATCTGGAATGGATGGTGATCGGAACCTTGCCGACTTCCGTGGTCGCCAGTATGAAAACAGCATATTCCGGCGGCTCCTCAAGGGTCTTCAGCAAGGCGTTGAACGCTGCCCCCTGACCTGCCGCCAGCATATGCACTTCGTCAATTATGTATATTTTCTTATTCCCTCTCTGGGGACTGTAGGATATCTCCTCTATTATTGCCCGGACATTTTCAACTCCGTTGTTGGACGCTCCGTCGATCTCTATCACGTTCATCAGAGAGCCGTCCTCGATGCCGCGGCACATCTCGCACTCACAGCAGGGACTTCCGTCCGGCTGAACGTTCTCGCAGTTCACTGCCCTGGCAAGGATCCTCGCCACGGTAGTCTTTCCGGTTCCGCGGGTTCCGGTAAAGAGATAGGCATGCGCAAGCTTTCCGGTATTAACCTGATTGCCCAGAGTTCTGACTATAGCATCCTGTCCGACAACTTCAGAAAATCTTTTTGGTCTGTATTTTCTGTAAAGAGACTGATATGCCATTTCTTATCCGTTCAGTCTCCGAAGGAAATTCCAAGCATCTTGGCTTCTTTGATTATGGCGGCTCCGGGATCAAGAGTCTTGAGTTTGCCCGCAACGTCATCAAGCGGAACCTTGACTATCTCTCTGTTCTTGTAACCCACCATGAATCCGTACTCACCCTTAAGTATGAGTTTACCTGCTTCTGCGCCAAGACGTGATGCAAAGACTCTGTCGTAGGAATCAGGCGATCCTCCTCTTTGCATATGACCGGGAACGGTAACTCTTACTTCCTTGCCGGTCTTCTTCTGTATCTTTTCCGCTATCTCGTAAGAAACTGAAGGATATTTGGACTTCGCAAGCTTTTCCTTATACTCTTTCTTTGAAAGCTTGGCATCCTGTTTGCTTATGGCGCCTTCGGCCACAACTATGATGGTGAATTTCGCGCCTCTCTTCTTTCGAAGTTCGATCGCATCAACGATCTTGTCTATGTCATAAGGGATCTCCGGTATAAGGATTATATCCGCTCCGCCCGCCATTCCTGCGTTCAGAGGAAGGAATCCTACCTTGTGTCCCATAATCTCGACTATGAAGACTCTGCCGTGAGAATCCGCAGTCGTATGGATATAATCTATGGTCTGGGTAGCTATATCCACTGCGCTCTGGAAACCGAAGGTCATATCGGTACCCCAAAGATCGTTGTCGATGGTCTTCGGAAGCGTTACGATATTGAGCCCTTCTTCCCTTAAAAGGTTTGCAGTCTTGTGTGTTCCGTTTCCGCCAAGTATCACAAGACAGTCAAGGCGAAGCTTGTAGTAGGAGTGCTTCATTGCTTCTACCTTATCCCTGCCTTCCTCATCAGGTTCTCTTATTGTCTTGAAAGGAACCCTGGAAGTTCCGAGGATCGTGCCTCCCCTCGTTAAGATGCCGGAGAAATCGGAGATATCCAGCATCCTGTACTCGCCGTAGATCAGACCTCTGTATCCGTCAAGAAAACCATACAGCTCGATCTGCTCGCCTGAGTTTACCAGGGATTTGACGACGCCTCTCATAGCTGCGTTCAGCGCCTGACAATCCCCGCCGCTTGTAAGTAACCCAATACGCTTCATATACCTTACCTCCTATAAAAATTATCAGTGTCTGCCTGATATAGTACTCTGATAGAAAATACAAATCTAATTATACCATATTTCCTATCCCTGTGTGCGGAGCCTTAGCTCTTTGAAAAATCTTTTTATAAGCTCCTGGGATTCCTCCTCCATGACACCGTGGACAAGCTCCACCTGATGATTGAACCGCGGCTCGTTCAGGAGATTTACTACAGACCCTGCGCAGCCTGCCTTGTCAGAGGGCGCCGCATAAACGCATCTGTCAAGCCTTGCCTGGACGATGGCTCCGGCGCACATCGGGCACGGCTCCAGGGTTATATATATGGTACACCCCTCGAGTCTCCAATCCCCCAGGTTCTTCGATGCTTTTTTGATAGCCGTTATCTCGGCATGGGCAAGGGTAGTCTTATCCGTATTCCTCCGGTTGTAGCCCCGTCCCACTATCTTTCCGGTAGCATTCTCCACTATGATGCAGCCGATCGGAACTTCACCTGTTTCATAGGCTTTTCTGGCCTGCTTCATAGCCTCCTTCATATACTTTATATCGTTTGTATCATCCATGTTAATCGATGCCACGCAGTGAAACCTCCGGTATCGTCTCCCTTAAGATATCGGCATATGCCTCCATCTCTTCCTTCGTCTGGCCATGAAGTACGCCTCTTCCCACAAAGGTAGTATTTGTATCCACAAAACTCTGGAGGAAATATCTCCGGCCGCCGCCAAGCCATTCCGCCACGTCCCCGGCGGCTTTTCTGTCAAAATACTCCGCCACCACCGTCGTGCGGAATTCGTAATCGGGAAAGGCCCCGTCTATGAGCATCTTCGCGCTCTCGTCCACCTTGTCAACGTCAATGTCTATATTGCAGAGAGTGCGGTACAGATCTTTGCTGGTCTTGATATCAAGGGCCACATAGTCCACCAGCTTCTTTTCGGAAAGCTCTCTTAAAACCTCCGGTCTTGTCCCGTTTGTATCGATCTTCACCGCATAGCCCATCTCCCGGATCTCGCTGATAAAATGCGCAAGATCAGGCTGCAGCGTAGGCTCACCGCCTGTGATACATACCCCGCTGAGTACGTTCTTTCTTTTTTCAAGAAAGGACAGCACATCCGCCTCCCGAAGCTCCGGCATGAGACCCTCTATCAGGGAACTGTTCTGGCAGAAAAGGCACCTTAAATTACAGCCCCCTGTGAAGATTGTGGCCGCCACCCTGCCGGGATAATCAAGCAATGAGTTTTTATTAAGTCCCGCTATATGCATTCTTTATTCTCAAAATTCACCCGAATGGATATATTTCATGTAGTTCACGACCATGAGCGCGATCTTGAATGTGAGCGCGTCGTCAAAGGTTCTTATGTCAAGACCCGTCATCTTCTGCAGTTTTTCTATTCTGTATACCAGCGTATTCCTGTGAACAAAAAGCTGCCTTGAGGTCTCGGAAACGTTCAGATTGTTCTCAAAGAACTTATTTATGGTGTTTAGTGTCTCCTCATCCAGATGATCGGGGATATCCTCCCCGTAGATCTCCTTCAGGAACACTTCGCATAGCGATGGCTGCAGCTGATAGATAAGACGGCCTATACCAAGAGTATTGTAGGAAACAATGGACTTTTCCTGATAGAAGATCTTGCCTACCTCCATTGCCATCTTTGCTTCTTTGTAAGATGCGGACACCTGCTTTATCTCAGTGACCACCTTGCCGTAGGATACCCGTACCCTGACCATGGCCTGAGTGTTCATGGTATCCACCAGCATCTCTGCCGTATCCTTTGCCTGCGTATCCTCCTCATCCGACGGATCCAGGGATTTGATCACAACGTAGGTTCTTTCATCCACCTCCGTCACATAGTCGTCAGAACCCGTGGGGAACACGGAGCGCAGTACGTCTATCCCGGAGATCTCGTTGCCTCCGTCCGTTTCGACAACAAAAACGCACCGGGTACTGTCGGTGGGTATACGAAGCTTCTTTGCCCTGCTGTAGATGTCAACCACGAGCATATTGTCCATTATCAGATTCTGGAAAAAAGCGTTCTTGTCGAACTTTTCCTTGTGAGCCGTGGACAAGGCCGTCACCTCGGAAAGGGCTATCCTGCCGATCATTTCAGATCTTTCATCCGTGCCGGAAATCACCAGCACGTAGTTTATGACCCCGTCATCCGCCACCCGGTAGAAGTGATATTTGCCGTTTATATCATCCTCTGCCCCTGAATCAATGAAGGATCTTACCGTCACCGAAGATATGTCATCAGTGGGAAAGGTTGATGCGGCCTGAGTTCCGTTAAGCTCCATCACCGCAATATCAACTCCGGTTATCTCCTTAAGTTCGTCGATCGCTTTTTGAATCACCTGATTTGTTATCATAGTATCAGCTCCATGGGTGTGTAATCTATGCCGTCTTTTTTTGTCCTGTGTCCAGTATCCTTAAATCCTATCTTCCTGTAAAAACCGACTCCTATGTTTGAGGCATTCACCGTAAGGCGGGATCCCCCCAGCCAGCTGTTCGTATTCAGGAGCCAGTCGTGAAAAAAGTCCACCAACGCCGTGCCAACGCCCATCTGCTGATAGCAGCCCTCCACAAACAGCAGTGAAAGGTGCGGTCCCGTCCTGACAGCCGCAACACCTATCATGGTGTCTCCTTCAAAAGCCGCTGCCACCGGAAATCCTCCGTTTAAGAAAACCATGTACAGAGTCTCATCATTTATGAACCGGCTGAAGCTCTCCATTCCTTCCCTGTCAACTTTATCCAGCTGGTATTCGCAGAATACCCTCCAGCACAGAGCCATTGCGGCCCTATATTCCTCCCGTCCGATAAACCTGACCCTGAACATCCTCCTCATGTTTACTTAAAGAGTTTGGAAAAGAACCCTTTTACCCCTTTGTATACGCCGGTAAAGACTTCTCCAACCTTTTCCTTCACGGAGCCCATAACGCCCTCTGCCGCTATGGAGCCCAGGTCATCAGCTGTCAGCTTGTCTCCGAATTTCCCGTAAAGATCCGCTGCCTGATCCAGAAGCTTATTGTAATCAAGCCCCATGGCCTTTATCTTTACCATAAGATCCACGATCTGGTCTATCTCACTGTCCGATAACGACCAGTTCGTTTTCTTAAGCTCGTTGTAATCCTTGATCGCATCCCTGACTGCTTTTTCTATCTCTTCTCTGGTGTTAAGATCCCTGCCTGCTATCTCCGCCTTGATGAAGGCTATCATCTCCTCCACATCCTCTTTGGAGGCGCCGTTTATTGTTTCCTCAATCTGTCCCGTGGTCACAAGCTCATTGAGGGATGTGTCCAGGGCCTCTTTGTCAAGCTCCTCTCCCTTCATGTCCGCGTAGGCTTTCAGGGCTCCTATAAGCGCTGCCGTCCCGGAAAGCTGGGTCGGAGCTGCCACAACGATGTCGGCGTCCTCCACTCCTGCGGTCAGGAGGGCATTCCTGTACATTCCGGTGGTGCAGTAGTTTATGTTATAGGTATTTACCGTTATCCCGTGACCTGACTCCGAAGGCTTTACAAGCACCGAAGACAGCGATCTCTTACCTATGATGTCCGGCGATATGTACTGATCGAGGTACTGATGCTCCTCTTCATTTGTGACATACACTATGTTGTAGCCGGAAAGGTCTTCTCCCGAAAGCCCCATAACCGACAGGGTCGTGGAAAGCTGCTCCTGGGTAAGATCCGCTCCCAGCGCAAGATATGGCTTGCTCTTGTCCTTATTTTCAGTCTGTTCCGTACCGCTGCCAAAGGTTATGACCTTGTCATCCGCAAAGGCGGGCCCCGTAAGCGCAAGGCACAGCGCCGCCGCCAGTATTATCGAAACTATCTTTTTCATAACATCACTCCTCTTTGTACCGCCGTCAGGCTCCCAGTATGAAATCCCTCAGTTCTTCAAAGACCTGATATCTGTCCTCTTCGTTGTGAAGCTCGTGTCTGTCCTCAGGTCTTATATCAAGCTTTACGTTCTTCATCCCGCAGGATATGTAAAGCTCATACATCCTTTTTACTCCCTTTCCCATCTCTCCGACAGGATCGCACGCTCCTGACAGAATGAACATGGGAAGCTCCTTGGGGATAGAGGCTATCAGTTTTTTATTCCCCGCCCTGAGGGTCAGCTCTGCCAGGGTATGATAGCCGTTCAGCGTAAAGATATATTTACAGTATTCGTCATTAGTGAACTTATCTCTTATATCCTTTCTTCTGGTGATCCAGCCGGCAGGGTCATCGGGAAAAGCCTTGCTGTAAGGACCAAGTACCACTGCCGTGCAGAGCGGGGATCTGTATCTCCATCCCTTAAACATTGCCATTAGGCTTGTCATGGCCTTGCCGGATATCCCCTGAAGCTTTGGGGCATCATTTCCTCCCTGGATTATGACTCCCTGTATGCCGGTGCCGTACCTTTCTATGTAATTTCTGGCAATAAAGGATCCCATGGAATGTCCCATGAGAAATACAGGAAGCCCCGGATGTTCCGCCTGCACCGTCTTTTTCACGCGGTGCACGTCCCTTACAAGCACGGTTGCCGGATCCTGCTCGCAAAAATACCCGAAATCCCCGGGCTCCTTTGCGCTCTTTCCGTGTCCCAGATGATCGCAGCCTGCGAAGATGATGCCCTGGGATGCCATGTATTCCGCCATCTCAGTGTATCTTAAAAGATATTCCTGCATGCCATGAGCCAGTATCAGTATGGCTTTGGGTTCGGATTTCGGCTCCCATTCATAGCAGGCAAGCTTTGTCTTCATATCCCGGCTGTCGATCGTAAATTCCTTCATATCCACCGCTCCCGTCAGCAGATCCCGGCTCCTGCAGGCATGTCTTTTTCCGGAGTCATAAGAGCGAGGTTTCCTTTTTCGTCCTCAGCGCAAAGAAGCATTCCCTGGGACTCAACTCCCGCAAGCTTTGCCGGCGCCAGATTCGTAATGACCATAACCCGTTTCCCCACCATCTCTTCCGGGGTATAATGCTTCCTTATCCCGGATACGATCTGCAGGGTCTTATCACCCACATCCACCTGACTGCAAAGAAGCTTTTTGGATTTTTCCACCGCTTCGCACTTTTTTATAACTCCGACACGAAGCTCAAGCTTTCCGAAATCATCTATACCTATCTGATCCTTATGCTCTAAGGCTGTCTGTGGCTTGGCCTCCTCTGCTTCTGCGCTCTTTTCCGTTTTGGGCGGATAGAGCTTTTCCACTTCTTTTAATACATCCTCCAGCTTCTTGCGCTCAAAAAGGGTTTCGGGGTTTTCCGTCACCTTTGTGCCGGAAGCAAACGCTCCTCTTTTATCAAGCTGTTCAAACTCCGGCATTTTTGTATTTAGCTGTTTAAGCACTGCCTCCGCGGTTTCGGGCATATAGGGCGCAAGGAGCGCTGCCCCCGTTACGATACAGTCGCAAAGATTATAAAGAACAGTTGAAAGCCTTGAGGCTGAAGCTTCCTCCTTTGCAAGTATCCAGGGTGTAGTCTCGTCTATGTATTTATTACATCTTTTGAAAAGATCGAATATTTCCGTAATGGCATCGGCAACATGAAGGGTCGCCATCTTATCTTCAACTTTTGCCTTTGTCCCGAGCACCGTGGCATAGAGATCATCGTCAACAGCCTCTTTTATTCCCTTATCCTCAAGAACTCCGCCGAAATACTGATTGCTCATGGATATGGTACGTTTGACCAGATTGCCAAGGGTATTGGCGAGCTCGGAATTGTACCTTTCCACCATGGTATCCCAGGTGAAGATGCCGTCGTTCTCAAAGGGCATCTCATGGATCATGTAATAACGAACCGCATCCACGCCGAACATATCAACCAGGGTGTCGGCGTAGATGGTATTTCCTTTTGACTTGCTCATCTTACCGTCGCCCACCAGAAGCCAGGGATGTCCGAAAACCTGCTTAGGCAGAGGTTCGCCCATTGCCATCAGGAAGATCGGCCAGTAGATCGTATGGAAGCGGACTATGTCCTTTCCAATGAGGTGAAGATCTGCAGGCCAGTGTTTCCTGTACAGCTCCCCATGGTTTCCTTCTGCGTCATAGCCTATGCCGGTTATATAGTTCACCAGCGCATCGAGCCACACGTATACCACATGCTTTTCATCGAAGGTCACCGGGATTCCCCAGGTAAAGGAAGTTCTGGACACGCAAAGATCCTGAAGTCCGGGCTTCAGGAAGTTATTCACCATCTCGTTCTTCCTGGCTGCCGGCTGAATAAACTCCGGATGATCCTCTATATATTGCATGAGTTTTTCGGCATACTTGCTCATCCTGAAGAAATATGCCTCTTCGCTGGCAGGCTGAACCTCCCTGCCGCAATCCGGACATTTGCCGTCCACAAGCTGGGACGAGGTCCAGAAAGATTCACAGGGAGTGCAGTACATGCCTTCATAGGAACCCTTGTAGATGTCATCCTGATCATAGAGTTTCCTGAAGATCTTCTGTACCTGCTCCTCGTGATAAGTATCCGTTGTCCTTATGAATTTGTCATAGGATGTATTCATCAGATCCCAGATCCGCATTATCTCATCACAGGCGCTGTCAACATACTGTCTGGGAGATACTCCCGCCGCCTTTGCTTTTTCTTCTATCTTGATACCGTGCTCATCCGTACCGGTCTGAAAAAATACATCATATCCCTGCTGACGCTTAAACCTTGCTATCGCATCTGCCAGTACTATCTCATATGTATTTCCGATATGGGGTTTGCCTGACGCATAGGTTATGGCGGTGGTGATATAATACGGTTCTTTGTCCTTTGCCATCGTGTTTCTTCCTCCAAATAATAATTGCATAGTTACAATCCGGCGCACAGTCAATGCGCAAAAGCAACATTGCATACAATCCATATAATTTTATCACAATTGAGGAGATATGGTAAACAAAAAACCCTGTGGTCAAACCGCAGGGTTTAAGAGTCATATTATAGTAAGCGAAATAAATAATTTCGCTTACTATAAAGCCTCCGGCGGATGCGCCCGGATTTTGCAAGGAAATATGCCGCCTTTCAGCGGCCAAAATCCGGCGCAGTAAACGACAAAACGAAAAGAGTTTTGTCGTTTACTATATATGTTCAGATACTGATCAAAGAGTGAAGTTTACAAGCTGATCGGGCTGGGCGGCCTGTCTCTCCGCCACTGCTGCCGCATTTCTCTCGGTGACTGCGACTCTTGAAGCTGCTGCCTGGCTTTCAGACTCATCAGGAAGCTTTTTCATGTCGTTTAAGATATCGGGAAGCTTCGTGTAAAGCTTGTCAGCCATATCCTCGATACGCTCGCGGCTGGTATCAAGCTGCGCCTTCTTAAACGAGTTGGCATCTGCTACCCTTGTCTTTAATACACCGCCGTGTGCCTGTGAGATGTACTGATTGCCGTTGCTGCGGCCGTCTTTATTATCTGAAGCTGCGGGGGTCTGCTGATCTATGCGTGAAGCTCTGTCGATATCCTGGGACTGGTTTATCCTGTTCGCATTATATAATGAAGCGATGTTTGATCCGATCCTCAGGCTCATATGCAGTTCCTCCTTTCGCAGCAGTTATTGTTGTTTCATTTGTTACATACAATATATCGTCAGCAGAAGTGGAAACTAAAGGGGTTGCATTGTACTTTTTTGTGTACAATCCTGTTCGTATCCCTATCTTGCGGTATCGGCTTCCTTTAGATCAATATATTGTGTCACCCTTGGTAAAAACCTACTTTCTTATATACCTTTCTCAGGGTTTTGTTCGCTATGTATGAGGCTCTTTCCGCTCCGTCCTTATATACTCCGTCAAGATATGCCTTGTCTTTTATCAGTCTTTCGGCCTCTTCCTTAATGGGGCGCAGGGTATCCACTACCACCTCCGCCACTGCCGGCTTGAAGACGCCGTAGCCTTTTCCCGCAAACTCCGATTCGATCTCCTCATAGGTCTTTCCGGTCAAGGTCGAGTATATGTTCATAAGGTTTGCCACCCCGGGTTTATTCTCCCTGTCATATCTTACCGGGTTTTCGGTATCACTGTCGGTGACGGCTCTCTTGAATTTCTTCATCACGACATCGGCATCATCCATAATAAACACACAGCCGTTGGGATCAGACTTCGACATCTTGTCCCCCGGAGAAGTAAGACCGTAGATCCTCGCTCCGGCCTCCGATATGAAAGGCTCGGGAACCTTAAAGACCTCGCCGTATACGCTGTTGAAGCGCTGCGCTATGTCCCTTGTAAGCTCCACATGCTGCTTCTGATCCTCTCCCACCGGTACGTAGTCGGGCTGGTAGAGCAGGATATCCGCTGCCATCAGCACAGGATATGTAAAAAGTCCCGCGTTTATATTATCACTGTATTTGGAGGATTTATCCTTGAACTGGGTCATGCGGGAGAGCTCCCCGAACATGGTGTAACAGTTGAGTACCCATGAGAGCTGGGCATGAGCCGGCACGTGAGACTGCAGAAACAGGACGTTCTTCTCAGGATCCAGCCCGCAGGCAATGTACTGTGCCAGCTGGTTCAGCGATCTGCGCCTTAGTTCCGAAGGCTCCTGCCTGACCGTTATGGTGTGCATGTCCGCCATGAAATAATAGCATTCATACTCGTCCACTCTGTCCGCCCAGTTTTTAATTGCTCCCAGATAATTGCCGAGATGCAGATCCCCGCTTGGCTGGATGCCTGAGAGCATCCGCTTTTTCACGTCATCTTTTGACTGTGGTGTTTGTGAGTCCTTTTGCATTGTATGTGAGTCCGTCATATACCTCTTCTCCTCCCTGTACGGCCGAAGGTCTTTTGTCCAACGGCGCTATCTCTTCGAAGGTGCCGCCTATCCTGGAAAGGATCTCCATGGGTTCGGACAGTTCCTTCGTGTCGTACTTAAACGACGCCTTTCTTGTACAATCAAGGATATAATTATATATCCTGAGGAGATAAATTGAAACAGTATATGAAGGATCGAGTGCCATTATGAGCTGCTCTATGCATTTGTTGCCCCTTGTGATCTCCAGTCTGTAGGTGTCCCTGTCACCTGCCTTGAATGCCGTTACCGCATCCTGATAATATCCTCTGGCGATCTCATAGGTCAGGGCGATGATCCCGGTGGGGTTCGCTTCGCTTATGCGTCTCGTATATTCCTGTTTTTTTTCGGAAGTCATAGCCTACCCTCCCGGAACTTACTGAAGAAGCTGCAAAGCCTGCTGAGGAGCTTCGTTAGCCTGAGCCAGCATTGTGATACCGGCCTGGGAAAGCACCTGCTTATTGGTATATTCTATCATCATCTCCGCCATATCCGTATCCTGGATACGTGACAGGGAGGCTGTTATATCCTCGTTGTAGGCGTCAATAAAGCCTTCGGTATTTTCAAGCCTGTTCTCATAGGCTCCCATCTTTGCCCGTGCGGCATTTACATAATCGATCGCGCCCTTCACCCTGTCTATGGCCTTTGTCGCGCTGTCTTCAGTTGTAAGATCCAGTGCCGCTATCCCCATGTCTTCAGCAGTCATCCTCGGTATGGAGGCATTTATCACTTCCCCCTCCTCGGTACCCACCTGCAGCCGCATCGAGCCAAGCCCTGTAAGATCAAGGTCCAGCTGCGGCGCATAGTTTTCCTTCGGGGCACGTTTTATCTCTATGGTGGCACCCTTCGCCAGTTCATTATCATCAATAAACGCATCCCGTGGCAGCATGATCTCCGCCCCGTTGCTTCCGGTTATCTTTATCGTTTTTGCCGTTTCATCCTCGGTTATCTCGATCGATTCGCCGAAAAGCTGCTTTGTAACATCCGTGCTGTTTACTACCGGCTTTCCTTCTTTGATCTCTACGCCAAGATCCTTAAGGTAATAGGTGCCGGGCATGAATCTGTTATTAAAGGTGATCGATTTACTGTTGCTGTGCTCCGTTCCGTCAGCCAGAGTCACAACCGACGTTCCTGTATAAAGCTTTGCGCTCTCAAGCTTAAGGCGAAGCTCCGAGCCGCTGGTTCCCCTTATTGTTATATAGTCATTAAAGGTTCCGTCACTTCCCATAAGAGTCTGGGTGGTCACATAGGGACTTGCGCTTCCAAAAAGCGTCTTTGTACTGCCGAAGCCCGGCTGAAGGGCTGCCGTGCTGACTTTGGCCGAATACTCGGATCCGTCAAAGTCAAGGGCTATGGTGTAGTGTCCCGGCCTTGTCTTTTCGGAATAGTCCATAACGGTTATGGAATCAACATTGGTGTATCCCCTGTCATTAAAGGTTCCGTCAAGAAGCTTCATCCCGTTGAATTCGGTTGTTGCCGCAATACGGTCTATCTCCTCCAGAAGCTGGTCTATCTCTTCCTGTATGGCGTTTCTGTCGGAAAGCGCCATGGTACCGTTTGCCGCCTGGACAGACAGCTCGTTCATTCTCTGGAGCATGGCTTCCGTATCGGACATCGCAGCCTCCGCCGTCTGTATGACGGACATTCCGGTGGTGGTATTGGTCTTGACCTTATCAAGTCCCTTTATCATGGCCCGCATCTTTGCGGCTATCGCAAAGTTTGCCGGATCATCTCCGGAGGTATTCAGCTTATAGCCGCTGGACAGCTTTGCCGTAGCCTTCGACATCCTGGTCTCATTCATTGAATACGCATTATTAGTAAGATAAGCAGTGATATTGCTGTTGATCTTCATGGATAGCTTCCCTTCCGGCGATTTTTACGCCTCTCTTAACACCGTATCAAGTACCGCTTTTGCTATGCGGTAAAGTTCGGCGCTTTCTACTCTTTCGCCATCCATGGCTTCCTGATCGCCGGGTATGTCCGTATCCCCGACACTTAGATAAGTTTCTTTTCCCGAGACCTTCGAGACCGCCTCCGTCATCGCATCAAGGCGATCTCTCATGAACCCGTCACCTGCTGCCTTAGCACATGATATAGTTCCCCGAACCCCGGTCGTCATCCGGAACCTGCCGTGTACAGCACCGAATTCTCCGGTCTCAAAATATATATCGACAGAATTCTCTTTTTCGCCATGCTTAATTTTCAAATTGATGTTTATGATCTCTTCCCCGATCTCAGCCGGCAGATTATACTCTTCGGTATCTGCCAGAGCTTTTTTGATGGAAAGAACCCTGTCTTTTGACTGAAGTGCCCTGATATCAAGGGTTTCGCCCTCAAATGCGCCTATGAGTTCAGCCTTTACCATCTCATCATAGGATTCCTTTATCTTTTCGGCTTCACCCTCACCAAGGCTTTTAAGAACCTTTTCTCCGGCTTTTTTCATCCTGTCACGGGTTTTGGGGGCAGCGTTTTCATACAGCTCCTTAGCAAACCGGTTTCCGCCCTCATACAAAAGCTGCTCATACGCCGTGATATTGGCTGCGCTTATGGGTACATCCGCCGCCGAAAGAGATCTCAAAAGCTCTTCTTCAGCTTTTGCCGCCCCGGCAAATTTTCGGGCTTCCTCTTCATAGTACTTATCCTCTGCCCCGTCATCCGGAGTGAAGGCAGCCCTTATCATCTCATCAATCCTGCTCCCCTCCCCGGTAACTAAGGAATCAAGGCCGCCAAAATTCTCATCGATATAATGATCAACATGAGCCTTCGCTCCCGTGCGTACCGCAGAAAGCAGGTTTGAAAAGTTAAGCTCTGCTCCGCTTGCAATAAGGGCTCCCACCGCTCTGTGATCTCCTGAATTAATGGCGTTTACCAGTCTGTATATCCCTATATAGGACGCCGCTTCTTCTTCGGTGATATTTCCGCTGTTTCTTTCGGATACGAGGTATTTCGCAAAATCCTCCGCGGGCCTTCCTTCCTCATCCACGTAATCTGAAAGCCTTTCGTTCAGCTCCTCCACCGATACCTCAAGGGGATTGACATTTTCCTTTATAAGCTTAAGGACTCTCCCCGGTGTGAGCTTATCCAGCACATCGGTAAGATTACGGTCTGCATCACCTATCCTTTCGATATTTTCCGCCGTCACTTCAATGTGGGAATAAGATGCGATCCTGACCGCTCTTTCGTTCTCTGGAGTATGCTCTGCTCCTATGCCTTTCAGGATTTCATCAAAATCGGTATTTGCAAAGGCTTTTCTTATATTATCCCCAAGGTCAGCCCTGACCTCCGTTCCCACCGCTTCATAAGTGGATGCAAGCCGTTCAAAATCCTTAGTCAGGATCCCGGCCTTTTCATGGATGGCCGTAAGATTTACAGGCCCTTCACCCTGTAGAGAGGAAATCTGTTCCTGTCCCTTAAGATCCCTGAGCCTTGAAAAATGATCCAGAACATCCCGATCTCCCAAAAGAGCCGCAGGAGCGCTCAAAATGTCCCGCTTTACCGAGAGGGTTTCTTCCAGAAGATCAAATATTTCTTTTTCCCTGGTCTTTAAGGATTCCACATCTCTTTCAAGGTAGCCTGTGTCTATGCTGAAATCCTTGTCCAGATTCTTAAGGTTCACGTCCGATGTCATTAAAAGAGCTGCTTCTTTGGTTATCCGCTCCGCTTTTATATTTTTATAGTCCAGGATAAGATAAGCGTCTTTTGCGGTCTTTCCTGAAGCCAGCGCCTCCGTGATCTCTTTTTTTGAGGGACGAAGATCGATACTTTTTGTATCCTCATATATCCTGAGACTTTCAGCCGTCAGGGGAACTCCTGCTTCAACCATGTCAAGAGCATCCCTTTTTATTTCAGGATCCGCTTCATATCCGGCTTTTTCTATAAGGCCTTCTATCTGCTTTTCAAAACCCGGATCCGATTCCGCGGACTTTTCGGATCCTGCAGCTCTTCCCACGTATCCGGTATCATCGGCAAGATATTTTGCGCTTCCCTGGGGGAAAGCCCTGCCGCTTGAATACTCTGCCATAAAAATGTTTTCTATGGTAGGCTCCATCCCAAGAGATGCAAGGAAAAGTCTGGCACTGTCGGAAAGTTCCTTAAGCTCCGCTGCCATGCCAAGAGCCTCCTTTACAGAGGCTATATTGTCCTTTGTTGCAGGAAGATCATAAGAGCGCAGGGTATCTGCAATACTCTCCTCAGTCTCACCGGCATCAAAGTACTGCTCACTTTCCGATACAAGGTCTGCCGAGCTTACCATGCGTCCCGTAACCTCTGAAACCTTGTCTGCGGATACCGTGTCGGTATAGCCCGCAACATTAACACCTGCCTCGGCAAGCTTTATCTTCATCCTGTCAAGGGAGTTTACGGCATCCTCCGGATCAAGCTCCGCCATGTTGTAGCCTTCCTCGGAGAGCTTTTTTGCATCCTGAGGCGACATGGTCTGGGCAACGATAAGCATCTGATCCATCTGGGTTTCAACCCCCAAAAGATCTGACTGCTCCGCCTGATCCAATGCGCTCTTTTTTCCGGATCTTTCTCTTGAAAAGATATTGTCTTCGGAATGCCCGAACATGATACCGTCTGCCGGTACGCCTGAAGTGGTCTTTGAAGGACCGCTTTTTACGGTCGCTGCGGTGACCTGCGATTCTTCGATGTTATTTCTCTGCAGCGTATTAAAATCTATTCTCATGCTTTTATTATACTCGCGACCAAAATTAACTGCCAATTTAAGAATCTGTTCCGCGGTATATGCGGTTAACCTGAATTCGTGCCTTCGGCACTCATTAACGTTAACCTGTATATCGACAAATTCCCGGAATAAAAAAAGTCCTCCCGCGAAAATCTCGCGGGAGAACCGGTGTTTTTCCTTTTTAACCTTTGATTGCGTCTATGGCAGCCCTTTCTATGGGAAGGCCGGCCTTGTACATTGCAAGCCACTTATCAAAGCCCTCCACATCCTTCGCATCAGGCGCAGTCGTTACGATCTTCGCATCTGCAAAGACTTTCTTGGAAAGGAAGTCATCAAGAGTCTCGCCGTCAGCCTTACTTATCATATAAGCCGCATGTATGGCCTGTCCCCAGGGACCGCCTTCTCCTGCCGTAGCCATTGTCGATACGGGGATATTAAGGGCTGCAGCCATAACCCTGGCTGCGCTCTCTCCGGAATTAAACCAGCCGCCATGTCCCGTTATCCGGTCAACCTCCACATTCTCCTTGCGGATAAGGATATCCATTCCTATTTTCAAAGCTCCCATGGCGGAATAAAGTATGGATCTCATGAGATTTGAAAGATTAAACTTTGCATCCGGTGTACGCACAAGAAGAGGTCTTCCTTCCTCCATGCCGGTCACGGGCTCACCCGAGAAATAGTTATAGGAAAGCACGCCGGCGCAGTCGGGATCCTCCGTAAGGGCTTTGTCAAAAAGCGCGGTGTAAAGATCGTCGGGTGCTTTGGCTCCGCTAAGCTCAAGAACCTCTTTGAATATATTCACCCAGTAATTAAGATCCGAGGTGCAGTTATTCACATGAGCCATGGCAACAGGCTTTCCGGAAGGAGTCGTTACCATATCGAGCTCCTGATAAACCTTTGACAAAGGCTTTTCCAGAACTATCATGGCAAAACAGCTGGTACCTGCCGACACATTACCTGTACGAACCGCAACCGAATTTGTTGCCGTCATGCCGGTTCCGGCGTCTCCCTCGGGAGGACACATAGGTATGCCTGCTTTAAGATCACCGTCTTTATCAAGTTTTTTCGCTCCCTCCTCCGTAAGGGTTCCCGCCTTGTCTCCGGCCACAAGAACCTTGGGAAGGATATCCCTGATCTTCCATGGGTAATTGCATCCTTTTACCGCCTCGTCAAATTTATCAAGCCTCGCCTGATCATAGTCGTTTATAGAGGAATCTATCGGGAACATTCCCGAGGCTTCGCCGACTCCCGCTACCTTCTCTCCGGTAAGCTGCCAATGGATATATTCTGCAAGAGTCAGCAGTGTTTTGATATCCTTTACGTGCTCGTCCTTATTCAGCACACACTGATAAAGGTGGGCTATTGACCATCTCTGGGGTATATTGAAATCAAGGAGATCCGTCAGCTTGTCAGCCGCCTCTCCCGTTATCGTATTTCTCCAGGTTCTGAAGGGTACCATAAGCTCGTCCTTATCGTTAAATACCATATAGCCGTGCATCATGGCCGATATTCCTATGGCGCCTGTTGTGGTAAGCGTCACCCCGTATTTTTCCTTTACGTCTTTTTTAAGACCCGCATAGCAGTCCTGAACACCTCCCCAGATATCATCCAGGCTGTATGTCCAGATGCCGTTTTCCAATCTGTTTTCCCAGCCGTGTTTTCCCGATGCCAGCACCTTGAAATCCTCTCCTATGAGCACCGCCTTTATGTTCGTGGATCCGAACTCAATGCCCAGCGTGGTCTTTCCGGCTTCGATAGCTTCCTTTGCTCCCATGTACCCTTTACCTCCTTAAAAATGTTTAAAACAATTACAGCCTTAACGGCTCTTCTGTCTTATGAAAAAATCCTCCAGGGCTTTCAGTATCTCTCCCGGAGTCATACTCTTTAAAAGATATCCCTCGGGCTTCAGTTTAAGAACCTCCATAACCGACTCCCTGTCTCCTTTCGAGGTTAAAAATATCACCGGCAGAGAAGCAGTGGACACCTCGGATCTTATCATCTCCAAAACCTTGGCTCCCGTTACTACCGGCATTTCGTAATCAAGCAGGATAAGATCCGGCTTATTCTTTGCGAGATATGTAATGGCGTTCATTCCGGAATTAACCATGGTCACCTGATAGCTCCCCTCAAGCCACCCCTTTATCGTACGAAGCATCACAGGATCATCGTCCACTACGAGTATCCGCTTTTTCTCTCCCTCCGCCTCTATGATCTCGCTGGCTTCGTTCATGGCTCCCACCAGCTCCTTGACATTCAGCGGTCTCTCAAAGCTCCTTGTTATAAGTGCGTCAGGAATAAAACCCTTTGCCGTCTTTATCTCCTCATAGCTTCCGACGACAAAAAGCCTCGCCTCGTTTTCCGTTATCTTATCCTTCAGAAAGGTAAGTCCTTCCCCGACTTTCTCTACATAGTCCCCAAGATAAAGCAGGACTATGGGCTTTGCCGGGATCCGGGTCAGTTCATTGACATAGGGTGAGCAAAAAGATACGTCAAAGCCCGAACCTTTAAGATTATCCTTTATGGCATTTGTCATGAAGCTTTCCCTGTCGCTTATAAGAAGTATCTCTTTTTCCATGAATAGTCCTCAGATTGATTTAAGTATCTCAAGTATAGCATCTCTGTCCACATTTCGTACTGCTTTTTTTAATTCTTCCATCTGTGCCTGTCTGTCTTCCGGTATGGCGTATGCTCCAATCATCCCCATGGCGGAATCCACTGAATCCATATCAAAAGCCTCGGCAAATTCCCGAATTCCGAGAAGTATCTCCTTAAGCTCATCCTCAGGTATCAGCGGAAGGTCTTCTTTCTGCTCTTTTTCACTGCCTGCTGCAATGGGCGCAAGCTTATCGACATAGCTTCTGTAAAGCGTTAAGAGTCCGGGGGTCTCCTTTTCCATCTTTGTAAGGGCATAGGATGCGCCCTCCATATCTCCTGAAGCTATGGCTTTTTGATAGGCGTTACCGGTATTTTCCATTTCAAGGGCAAGAGAGGACAGCTCTTCTGCCCCTATAAGCCTTGCGGATGATTTGAGGGCGTGGACGTGGACGGTATAATTTTTTATGTCGAGCCCCGCAAGTTCGCCCTCTATCTCCTTTGCGGAATCACCTATCCGGTCCCTGAAGCCTTTCATCACATCCACAAGCGTTTCCGGATCTCCGGAGTATTTAATGCCCGCTTCAACGTTGATGCCTGAAATGCCGTCCGGTATGGAGGCTGACATCCCGGTGTCATCTGCCACGCCGGGATCTTTTGTATCTTCCGGGGTTCTCTCTTCTATCTTTTCTTCCGGCAGATACTCCGTAAGGGATTTTTTAAGGGTAAGGTAACTGACCGGCTTTGTCATATAGTCCGTAAAGCCCTCTGCCATATACATCTCGCGGCTTCCCGATACGGCATTTGCCGTAAGCACTATAACGGGAACATCGGTGTTTATGTTCTCCGGAAGCTCCTTCATCCTGTGAAGGGTCTCTATCCCGTCCATCTCGGGCATCATGTGATCAAGATAGATGATATCGTATCTGTTCTCTTTTACAAGCTCTAAAGTACGTTTCCCGGAGTCTGCAGTGTCTATTAGTATCCCGGTTCTCTTTAAGAGTCTTGTGACAACCAGAAGATTGTTCTCCGTATCATCCGTTACCAGGATCCGGGCTTTCGGGGCAAAGAAGGTATCGTTCTTATTCCCCGGGTCCGAAGTGGGAATATATCTCTTAAAGGCTTCCGTAAGGTCTCCTATCTCCTCCCACTTTATGACCTGCTGTCTTAAGGAGAAGTGGAAGTTCGAGCCTTTCTCATACTCTGATTCGACCTCAAGAGACGAATCCATGTTTTCAAGAAGCTGCTTTGTGATGGACATTCCAAGTCCGGTGCCCTTTACGGCTTTATTCCTTACCTGGTCGAGTCTGTCAAAGGCCGAGAAAAGCTTTTCCATATCTTCTTCTTTTATGCCTATGCCGGTATCCTTCACGGAAACGTTAAGCATTATGGCATCCTCATCCGCCTTTTCATAGCCTATATTCAGGGTACAGCCTCCCTCTTCGGTATACTTTACCGCATTTGAGAGTATATTTGTGATGCACTGCTTGATCCTTATCTCGTCACCGAAAAGGAGATGGGGGATCTTCGGATCCACATGAACATCAAAGGATAAGCCCTTGTCGTTCGCTAAGGACATGGTCATGCTGACAACGTCGTTTATCGTTGAGGTCAGCTCGTACTGAACCGGCACTATGTCCATCTTGCCGGCCTCTATCTTTGAAAAATCAAGGATGTCGTTTATAAGAGCCAAAAGGGTCTTGCCGGCGCTCTGGATATCCCTGGCGTATTTACCTATCTCCGGATCTTTGTTTTCCATCAGGATCATTTCATCAAAGCCCAGAACCGCATTGATGGGTGTTCTTATCTCATGGCTCATGGAGGAAAGGAAGGCGCTCTTTGCGCTATTGGCTGCCTTTGCAACCTCAAGCTCATTCTTCATCTTATCCTCTTCCCTGAGTCTTTCCAGATATTCCTCGGTATCGGCCACCGTTTTTACAAGGGCGTGATACAGCTCCTCGATCTCATCCCTGCTGTGTATCCTTATCTCGGACAGTGCCTCGGAGCCGCTTATTATTCCGTCATTTCCGGAAAAGGCAAACCCGTTCATGGTCTCCGACATTTTTCTTATCGGTCTTGCCACGCTGTACTGCATATAAGCATTGGCGAGGGTTGCTATTATAACCCCGATCGTGAAGAGGATCATGGAAAGTCTGAACGCAAAAGCGATCGCGGTCTTTTTATTTATACGCTTCTCCCTTTTAGCAGGATTTTTTTCATCATTAAATATGCCGTTCCTTGATACGGCATCCACGGTACGTTCTCCGAATACAGCCTTCATCTCGGGAGGTTCGTCCGTACCGTTCGGTTTTTCGGGGGGTGTTTCCTCTCCCGGAGGCTTTTCGGGAGGTTCCCCGTCAGGAGCATGATTCTCCGATGGGGAACCCCCTCCCGTAATCTCATACATGGTATTTCCAATATCACTCTGCAGAAGAGCCTTTGTGTCTATATTAAGAAGGGATACCAGGTGGATCGCAAAGGCCGATGCCGAAAATATCAGCAGGAGAGCCTCTATCATTATTACTCTCGTGATGCGGAAGGAAAGTCTTGATGTCTCCTTCTTTCTCTGCTCCTCAAGACCGCCCGCTTCTTTATATACCGGACTTTCATCATCAATATAATAAATCCCGTTCGGAATATAAACCTTTGCCCTATCCGGCAGAAAACGGAAAACCGCGTAGACCAGAAGGAAGGTTCCAAGGCATTCCGGAAGGGCATATACATAGTCCCACAATATGCTTTTTAATATGCTTCCGGATATCTCGCCGATCATTATTATCGCCCAGATCGAGCTTCCGAGCGCTCCCGTGATAGCTGCAATGATAACTCCGCAGGACGCGGTCTTCGTAAGACTTTTATAGATCCTGTGTCTTGCAGCAAAGGCCGCAAGGAGAACAGCGATCATGTGAAGTCCCACAACATAAAGATTTATGGGATCTATGATAACCTTTGCGATAAGTGATATCAGAACCGCTACTATTCCGGGGAAATTACCACAGAAAGCTCCTGTCATTATAAGAGCCGAGCTTCCCAGGGCAAAGCCCCCGATCTGGCTTCCAAAGCCCTCGCAGAAAACACTGTTTCCCGCGGCAAATATTGTGAACAAAAGGGTAAAGATGATCCGGCCCCGTCTTATCTTCTTCGCTTTTTCCAAATGTACGCCCCTAAATATGCTTTTTCAGATTGAAAGAAAGCCAGCCGGCCAAGTCCGGACTCGTCTCCGGGTACCCTGCGTCACATGAAAGACACCTCTTAGTGCTGCTTCGTTCCCGACCTGACACGGTTCGTGGGCTCTCATTGCGCAGGACCGGAGAGTCAACATTCAAACTCAACCAGCCGACTTCCATATAATACTATCTACTTTGCTCCTCTTGCAAGTGGTTTTACAGTGACTGGCTAAGATACGCCTCCTGCTCGGGCGTCAGCCTGTCTATCTTCTTTCCGAGGAACTGAAGCTTGAGCTCAGCCACATGACGGTCAACCTCTTCCGGAACATCTATCAGCTTTTCCTTAAGCTTATCGCCATGCTCCACAAGGTACTTTGCCGAAAGCGCCTGGATCGCAAAGGACATATCCATTATCTCCGCCGGATGACCGTCTCCGCAGGCTAAGTTTACAAGTCTTCCCTCTCCCAGCACATAGACCGTCTTTCCTGAAGGAAGCTCGTAGCCCATGATATTATTCCTTGCTTCCCAGGATCTCTTTGCATTTTCATGGATCCAGGCCATGTCAACCTCGCAGTCAAAATGACCCGCATTGGTAAGGATTGCTCCATCCTTGATATTTGCAAGATCCTCGCTGTCAATGACCTTGTCGCAGCCGGTCACCGTGACAAAGAAGTCTCCGTATGGCGCAGCCTCAGCCATGGGCATGACATCAAAGCCGTCCATTATAGCCTCTATTGCTTTTACCGGATCGATCTCGGTTACTATGACCCTGGCGCCAAGACCCTTGGCTCTCATGGCAACGCCCTTTCCGCACCAGCCATAGCCTGCAACTACCACTGTCTTTCCGGCAACGATAAGATTCGTGGTACGGTTGATCCCGTCCCATACCGACTGCCCCGTGCCGTATCTGTTGTCAAAGAAGTGCTTCATCTGGGCGTTGTTCACCCTGACCATGGGGAATTTAAGATCTCCTGCCTTATTCATGGCTTCAAGTCTTATGATCCCTGTTGTTGTCTCCTCGCACCCGCCTATGACTCCGGGAATAAGATCCTTGTAGGTCGTATGCATGGCATGAACCAGATCGCCTCCGTCGTCTATTATTATATTGGGTCCTGCGGAAATTACGGCGTTTATGTGCCGGTTGTATTCTTCATCTGTGGTACCGTGCCAGGCGTGGACCTCCAGGCCGTTCTTCACCAGTGCCGCTGCCACATCATCCTGTGTGGAGAGCGGATTGGAACCCGTAATATACATTTCCGCTCCACCCGCTGCCATGGTAAGACACAAATATGCCGTCTTCGCTTCAAGATGCACCGAAAGCGCCACCTTCTTGCCCTTAAAGGGCTTTGTCTTCTCAAACTCATCATGCAGCATCCTTAAAAGATCGCAGTGCTGTCTTACCCACTCGATCTTTGTCTCTCCGCTCGGAGCCAGATTGATATCCTTTATCTCGCTTCCCATTTTTCCCTCCTTGTTTGTATCATTCATTATTTATGAGCACGTCCCTAAGGACGTCAATCATCCTGTTAACATCTATGGGCTTTGCTATATGACCGTTCATGCCTGACTCTTTCGCTTTCTTTACATCCTCGGCAAACGCATTTGCCGTCATCGCTATGACCGGGGTATTTGCAAGCTTCTCATCAGGAAGCGCCCTTATTGCCCTGGTGGCCTCGTATCCGTCCATGACAGGCATCTGAATATCCATAAGCACCGCATCATAATAGCCCGGTTTTGATGAAGCAAGAGCATCTACTCCCTCTTTACCGTTTTCCACAGTATCTACGGTAAACCCGAAGCCTTTAAGCTGCATCGTTGCTATCTCACGGTTTATGGGCATATCCTCCACAAGAAGCAGTCTTTTCCTGCTGAAATCAACCGTAAGATGATGTTTCTCCCGCAGCTCCTGCTCTGCTGCCTTATCAAGCTCTTTGCTGTCCTCCTCCTGAAGCTCGAGCTTCAGTTTAACGGTAAATTCCGTGCCCCTCCCCTGCTCTGTCTCTACGCTTATGGATCCGTCCATAAGATCGATTATGTTCTTTGTTATGGGCATCCCAAGTCCTGTGCCCTGAATCTTGCTGACGGTAGAGGTGCGCTCTCTTTCAAAAGCTTCAAATACTTTGGCGGCAAACTCCTTTGACATGCCGATACCGCTGTCGGATACGCGGATCTCATATTCCCCATGCGCTCCTTCCTCATCCGCTTTTTCAAATGCTGCAACAGACACCTTACCTTTCATGGGAGTAAACTTGTATGCATTGCTCACAAGGTTTAAGAGCACTCTGTTCAGAAGTATCTTATCACAATACACCTTTCCGTTTTTGATCCCTGAAACATCAACGACAAAGTCTATCTCCTTTTCGGACATCTGGGTCGCAAAAAGATCTTCCACCTCGCCTATAATCTCCTTAAGGTCACAGGCAACCGGATCAAGCTGCATTTTTCCGCTCTCTATACGGCTCATCTCAAGTATGTCATTGATAAGAGCAAGAAGATGCTGGCTGGAGCCCTTAATTTTTGAAAGATAGGTCTTCATCTCCTCAAAGGTAATGCCCTCTCCTTCGGCAAGGTTAATATACCCGATAATGGCATTCATCGGAGTCCTGATATCGTGGGACATATTGGAAAGAAAGACACTTTTTGCCCTGTTTCCTTCCTCGGCCTTTATCTTTTCGGTCTCCATCTGCTTTTCCCGTTTCGATATGGTGGTATAGATGCTGAACATGATCCCGAGACTGGCCATGATAAGCGCCATCTGAATGATACTGTTCCTTGTGAGCACCCTGTCAACTTCAGCAAGCTGACTTTCCACATATTCCCCGGTATCCTTTAATACATCGGGATCCGTGTTAGGATTCTGTTCCTTATAATATTCGCTTATATTCTCCACCACATTTTTTGTCATCTCGTCCGTGGCCTGCTTTACCCACATCAGGGATGTGAAGAAAATAAGGAATAATAACCCGATCCATACTATCGTTGATTTACCGAATCTTCTTTTTTCGTCCTTTGAAAAGACGAATCTGAAATAAACGAATCCAAGTATGCTCCAGAATGCAAGTATAAGGTAGGACTCCGTAGACATGGCTCCGGCCGACCAGGACATGAAATACAGGAAAAACAAAGCAGACATTACGATGCCGATGATCCCTGTAAGCTGCATTTTTTTATTATTCTCCCTGTATGCCGCGGCGTAAGCATCGGCAGAGGTATAGGCATAGGCGATGGTTGCGCCGACAGTATTCACATCCACTATCCAGCCTATCGCTGTCCTTCCCAAAAAAGGAATAAAAACCGATATGCCCATAAGAAAGAGCAGGGCATTGCCGGGACTTGAATCTTTGTTAAGCTTCCCAAACCAGGCGGGAAGTATATCATCCTCAGCCATTGTATAGAGCAGCCGGCTTCCTGCGATGAAATTTCCTATAAGACCCGTAACGATACCCGCAAATGCAGCGACACAAAGAACAGTTGTGCCAAGTCTTCCGGCAACGGCGTGGATCGAATGAAACGTAGGAAGTCCCTCTATTCCCGAGTGACTGCCAAGATCTGCGATATATCCGGTCCAGTCGGCATAGCCCTCCGGGATAACAAGCACAGACATTTCAGTCAGCAGCACATAAACTATCATCCCCGTGAACAACGATGCCGCAAAGATCCATTTCGTTTTTCTAACAGGGAATTTAAATCCTTCGGCGGAATTTGATACCGACTCAAACCCTACAAAAGCCCAGGGAGACAATGCAACGATAGTGAATATCTGTGAAATGCCTGACTTGCCGTTTTGCGAAAACGCCGGGATCGAAACATCTGTAAGAAAAGCTCCGCTTGCCAGTACAGCGGCTGCACAGGCAATAACTCCTCCTATCAGGAGCAGGGCAAAAAGAATCTGCAGGGAGGCTGCAAGTTTTTTTCCTCTTACGCATATGCCCCCGCAGATAAGGATCGCTGCAACGGACAGCAGGACCTCCCCCAGGTATACATCATATCCCAGGATGGTGTAATGAAAACCGAACTGAAAGGTTGTCCCGAAAAGATTCTTGCTTATAAGCCCCAGGGCAGACGCGTTTGCCCATATGATCGCTTCGTAGACAAGCGCCAGAAACCAGGCACTTAAAAAGCCGTGGTCATAACCGAAAGTCCGTATGGTATAGGTAAGGGTACCGCCTGCGTCAGGATACTTATTCATCAGGTAGTGATAGTTCATGCCGATGATAAGCATGACGACAGCGCCTATGAGCATGCCTGCAGCAGTACCCACAGGTCCCGCTCCCGGAAGAAACGTGGTTCCGGGCATCACAAACGAGCCCCAGCCTACGGCACATCCAAAAGACAGCGCCCAGACTGACAGCGGCGACAGATACTGTTCCAGCCTGCGCTGCCGGCTATTTTCTTCCAGCCCTGTATTCTCCAATGTAATAAAGTTTCCTTTTCTGCCACAATTCAGCGCACTGACCGTGCGCTGAACCGTAACTCCTGCCTATATGAATTATTCTGTTCAGGCTTTAAGCCGCTCCATCATACCACTCACCTCGTGTATCACTCTTTCGAGATCGATGGTTTTGAGCTCTCTGCCTTCCATAAGGATCTCCCCGTCAACTATGGTGGTGTCCACTTCGGAGCCGTTCGCCGAATATGTAAGGCTGGAAAGCATGTTGTTTGCAGGCACCATGCTGGGCGTATTGATATTGATAATGGCAAGATCCGCCTTGAATCCTGTTTCTATCTTCCCTGTATTTTCAAGTCCCAACGCTCTGGCTCCGTTTTCGGTCGCCATTTTAAGTGCTTCGGCCGCGCCTATGCAGACGGGTGTGTCATGGGTTCCTTTGTGAATAAGAGTAAGAAGCCCCATTTCCCGGAACATATTAAGGGAGTTGTTTGAAGCCGCCCCGTCAGTTCCAAGACATACATTTATGCCTGCCTGCATCATCTCAGGGACCGGAGCGAAACCGTTTCCGAGTTTCATGTTTGAAGCGGGGTTTGTGACCACCGAAACATTTTTTGACGCAAGAAGCGCCATATCCGAGGCTGTTACCTTTACACAGTGTGCCGCAATGCAGGGCACGTCAAAACAGCCCGCTTTATCTGCATATTCTATCGCGGTAAGGCCTTTGTCATTCTTAAGATTTTCAATCTCGGTCGCAGACTCAGCCAGGTGTATATGGATACCAAGGCCGTTCTCTTTGGCAACATCAACCACCCCTCTGAGATAATCAAAGCCGGCGGAATAGGGAGCATGGGGACCTAACATAAAGGTAAGCCTGCCGTTCGTGCCGTCAGCATCAGGCATCTCCTCGAAAGCTTCCTTTATTCTGCGATCCTCCCTGTCATATCTGTCTCCCACGAGACCGCGGCAGATCACTGCCCTCATGCCGCTCTCTTTTGCCGCTTTTGTAGTCATATGGACATGCATCTGCATATCATTGAAGGTTGTGGTCCCACAGCTTATCATCTCTGCCATGGCAAGCATCGCTCCCCAGTAGGCATCCTCTCCCGTCATCTTGTTTTCAACGGGCTCAACGCCCTTTAACAGCCAGTCCATGAAAGGCATATCATCCGCGATATTTCTAAGGGGCGCCATATACGAATGCGTATGCGCGTTTATAAGTCCGGGTATAACAAGCCGGTCCGTGCCGTCTATCGTTTTCTCCGCCTTAAAGCCGGAGGGCTTCCTGTCAATTCCGGAGATCGTATCCTTTGTGATATATATGCTGTGCCGTCCTATCTCCCCGCCTGTCAGAGCATACGCATCCTTTATTTCAATATTCATAACCTTTTCTTAAGCTCCTCTGTCATATCCTCAAATCCGGGCTTGCCTAAAAGAGCAAACATGTTCTTCTTGTAGCT
Organism: Lachnospiraceae bacterium; assembly: GCA_017417105.1. Taxonomy (GTDB): domain Bacteria; phylum Bacillota; class Clostridia; order Lachnospirales; family Lachnospiraceae; genus NK4A144. Next base: position 30,992 of record JAFPZU010000121.1, read on the forward strand.
CTCAACACCGGGCTGATTGAAAGGATTCACTCCCAGCATATATCCCGATACGCCGCAGGCAAACTCAAAGAAGTAAAAGAGCTGTCCTAAATATTCTTCCGTCTGTTCAGGTATATTGATGACAGCATTCGGCACATTGCCGTCGGTATGAGCCAGTATGGTTCCGTTCATCGCGCACTTATTGGCAAAGTCCACGGTCTTATCCGCAAGATAATCAAGACCGTCGAGATTATTGTCGGCCTTTTTCATTACGATCTCATGCCTGGGCTTCTCCACGTTTATGACGGTCTCAAACATGATACGTGCTCCATCCTGTATGAACTGTCCCATGGAATGAAGATCCGTGGTGAGGTCAACGGAGGCCGGGAATAATCCCTTCTGATCCTTGCCCTCAGACTCACCGTAAAGCTGTTTCCACCATTCGGAGATAAAGTGGAGTGAAGGCTCGTAGTTTGCGACTATCTCCACTGATTTGCCTTTTCTGTAAAGGATATTTCTGACGGCCGCATATTTAAGAGCATCATTCTCGGAAAAGGCATTATTCATTGCCATCTCCCTGCCTTCTGCAGCGCCTTTCATAAGGGCATCTATATCCGCTCCGGACACGGCTATGGGAAGGAGACCAACCGCTGTAAGAACGGAGAACCTTCCTCCTACGTCATCAGGCACCACGAATTCCTCGTAGCCCTCGGAATCTGCCAGGCTCTTCAGCGCGCCTTTGTGCGCGTCCGTGGTGGCATAGATCCTCTTTGCCGCCTCTTCTTTTCCGTATTTATTCTCAAGAAGCTCTTTGAAGATACGGAAAGAAATGCCCGGCTCGGTAGTCGTTCCGGATTTTGATATCATGTTAACCGAAAAATCCCGGTCGCCTATGACCTCTATAAGGTCATGAATGTAGGTGGAGGAAATATTGTTTCCGAGGAAATAGATCTCGGGAGCATTCCTTTTCTCCTTTGAAACGGAATTAAAGAAATTGTGTCGTAGAAACTCGATGGCGGCTCTTGCACCAAGATACGAACCTCCGATCCCGACAACCAGAAGGACTTCGGAATCATTTCTTATCTTTTCCGCCGCTTTTTTTATACGGGCAAACTCATCCTTGTCATAATCTACAGGCAGATCGACCCAGCCTAAAAAGTCATTGCCTGCTCCTTTTTTTGATACAAGAAGCTCTTTGGCTGCCTCCGTCTGTGTACGGATAAGCCCGATCTCGTCCTCGCTTACAAATCCGAGTGCCTTTGAATAATCGTATGTTACCTTTGACATATCATGTACCCCCTGACTAAATAGACTTATTATTTCAGCACTACTTATGGTATAATATTTCGGAAATCTTTTCAATAAATACTGTAAGGAGCTGCAGTTAAGAATGGCAAAAAAAATAGTCCTTACAGGCGGGGGCACGGCCGGACATTGTTACCCGAATCTGGCTCTGGTTCCCGCCCTTTCAAAAAAGGGATACGACATAACCTATATAGGTTCATATAACGGGATCGAGAAAGAGCTTGTAAAGGCTGCAGGAATCACTTATTACGGTGTGGCTGCGGGAAAGCTGAGACGGTATTTTGATATCAAAAACTTTACCGATCCTTTCCGTGTAATAAAAGGCTTTTCGGAGGCAAAACACATCCTCAGGGTTCTGTCTCCGGACGTTGTTTTTTCAAAGGGAGGTTTCGTCGCCGTTCCGGTGGTGCGCGCCGCTGCCTCCATGAAGATCCCGGTAGTGATCCATGAATCCGATATGACACCGGGACTTGCAAATAAACTCTCTTACGGCGTGGCAAAGAAGATCTGCTGTTCCTTTAAGGACACTCTGCCTCTCATTCCGAAGGACAAAGGAATATTTACGGGTTCCCCCATACGCTCTTCACTGCTGAACGGAGATCCGGTACAGGCAAAAAAGTTTGTGAGCATGAGGGAGGGAGACTATCCGTATCTTATGGTGATCGGAGGATCCCAGGGCGCAAAGAATGTAAATGAGGCAATAAGATCCGCGCTGCCGCAGCTTACAGAAAGATACAATGTGATACATCTTTGCGGGAGAGGAAAACTGGATCCTACTCTTAACCGCACAGCGGGATATATGCAGTATGAGTATATCTCAGACGAGCTGGCCGACCTTTATGCCCTTGCCGATGTAGTGGTATCAAGAGCAGGGTCGAATGCCATATTCGAGCTTCTGGCGCTGAAAAAACCAAACCTTCTGATCCCGCTTGGCACCGCAGGTTCAAGAGGAGATCAGCTGAAAAATGCCGCTGCCTTTGAAAAGAGCGGTTACAGCAAAGTTCTCCTGGAGGAGAACGCAGACAACGCCACACTCTTAAACGCGATAAACGAAGTGTACGATAACCGGGACAGCTATATCTCGGTCATGGCTTCAGCTCCGGAGAACGGAGCCGTCAACTCAATAGTTGATGTAATAGAAACCTGTATTTAATGATTACAGAGACGGAGGATTAAATGAAGGACGATTGTATTTTCTGCAAGCTTGCAGGCCATGTTTTCGAAACCAACATAATCTATGAAGATGATGACTTTACCGTGATACTGGACGCAAATCCTGCCACAAGAGGACACGCCCTGATCCTGCCTAAGGAACACTACGCAGATCTCTACGAGATCCCCGATGAGCTTCTTAAAAAAGCAGCATCTCTTGCAAAAAAAATCGTGTCGGAGCTTACCGAAAAGCTTGGAGCTGACGGTTATAATATAGTCCAGAACAACGGTGAAAAAGCAGGTCAGACCGTTTTCCATTTTCATATCCATCTTATCCCCAGATACGAAAACGACGGACAGCTTATAGGCTGGAAGCCCGGCAAGCCGGGTGATGACGAGCTTAAGGCTCTGGCAGATAAGATCAGGCTGTGACAGAGGGCAAAATGATATGAAGATCAATATTTACTACGGCGGAAGAGGCATAGTGGGAGATCCGACCAATACAGTGATCACACGCATGCAGTCAGTTCTTGAGGATATAAATGTCAAGGTAAAGCGTTACAATCTTTATGAGGAGAAGCGCAACATTTCTTCTCTTGCAAATACTGTAGGCGACTGCGACGGCATCATCCTTGCATCAACCGTGGAGTGGCACGGAACCGGCGGTTTTATGGCGGAATTTCTTGATGCAGTATGGCTTTACGGCAATAAAGAACGCATTGCCCAGATATATATGTGTCCAGTGGTAATGAGCACAACCTACGGTGAAAGAGAAGGAAAGCTGGATCTGGCACAGGCCTGGGAAATACTGGGTGGAAAGCCCTGCTCCGGTATATGCGGCTATGTTCAGGACACGGTCTCCTTTGAGCTTAACGAAGCCTATGCTTCCCTGATAGAAAAAAAAGCGGAGAATATGTACCGCACAATATCGCAGAAAACAGTGGCTCTTCCGGCCTCAAATCAGGCGGTGAGGCAGATGGTTGCCGTCGGTCCGCAGATAGAGCTGACCCAGCAGGAGGCGGAACAGCTTTCAAAGTACGCCTCAGATGACAAATACGTACAGACACAGAAGGAAGATATCAAGGAACTCGCTTCGCATTTCAAGACCCTCATGGGTAATCAGGGCGTCTCGGTTGAAGATATGCTGTTAAAGGATTTCAAGGATCACTTTGATCCCGATCCCTCGTTCAGCGCTTCTTACAGCCTGATCGTTTCAGGCATAGAAAAGCCTCTTGCCATGGTGATCAAAGGAGCTGACCTTGAGGTACGCTACGGAAGCGTAGAAAAGCCTTCCGTCATCTGCCGTATAGACAAGGATAAGCTTATAAATATCACTGCCGGAGCCGAGACTTTCCAACGCGCTTTCATGACCGGCGATATGCAGGTCAAGGGAGAGTTTAAGACCCTGCGCAAGCTGGATACGCTTTTTAAGTTTCGAAAATGATTTACCGCTTTCAGAATCCCGACGGCTCCTTATACGAGGAGCCGTTTATCTTTCCTGTCCTGAAGATCAGGACGGTATCTGCAAGTTCTATGCTGTCCCCATCCGTTATCTCCCTGGTTTCATTTATATTCAGCAGATTCCCGTTCACCGCTGTTCCGTTTAATGAATTAAGGTCTGAAACGTAATATCTTCCATCAAGTTCCTTTATCATGGCATGGATACGGCTTACTCCCTCACCGTCTATCACCCCGTCAACTCTTGTCCGCATTTTCCCCATCACAAATGGAAACTTCCTGATGATGACCTTCCTTCCGTCCTGATAAGAAAGTGAGGGCAGCTCCGTCCTTCCCCCAAAAGATCCGGGTCTTCTGATCAGCACGGTTTTCTCATCATCCTCTTCTTCATTTTCTCTGATCCCGTATTCACTATTCCTCTTATCAAGAAAGCTCATCCATCCGTTCTCCTGTCTGCTCAAAGGCTTTTCAGCTATGTCCTCTTCAATATGGTTATCCTCATTATCATATTTTGTATCCGCCACGCTCCTTCCTGATACAGACTCCTTATCTTTACATTTCCCTTCCGTGTCGTTATCCGACTGTCTGTCAGACTGTCTGCCTTTGCACATAAGCATTACTCCGATCAGCACCAGCGAAAAGGAGGCTGCGATCGCGGCTCCCACCATAAGATATTCCTGCTCGGATAAGGTTACCGGTAGCAATGCCGGATCCATTAACACGGCAATATAAAGGACCGCTGCAGCCATAACGATCCCAAGACTTATATATGCGGCTCTCTTTCTTTTCTTCGTCCTGTCCTTTTCCGAATCGGTTTCAAAGAAGGGTTTCATATCCTCTGATATCCCTTCTTTAATATCCCAGTACTCATCCGGATCTATGGGAGCCTCGGAGCTCCTTGCCGCAAAATCCTCATTGTCATTCTCCCTGTCATATCGAATCCTGTCATACTGCATATCAGGAAGTATATATCCGTTTTCAACGCGCTCGAGGTATCCATAAGCCTTTGCCGCAGCTTCTCTGTCGTTTCCGTCAGTATGCCCGGCCAGAAATTCTGCCAGCACCCTGATGTCATATTCATCATACTTTGTCATTCCCGGAACATAAATAAACGAAGGATCCAGCGTGTCGGGAGATATCCAGATCGCCTGGGGATCAAATATCACTTCGTCAGGCAGGAGCATATATCTTTGAAGCTCAAATAACAGTTCTCCAAGCCCGCCAAGTATTGTATCCAGCTCTCCTTTTTTTATTCCTCCGCTCTGAAAAAGAGCTGCCAGACTGACCCTTCCCTGAATATCGTAGTAATAATAAGAGTACCCGTCGATGCTTTGCGGGATCATTTTAGTAAGATGCGGGATCTCATTTCTGATCATCATCTTTTCCCGAAGCATGGCTGCATCATTTCTCTCATGCTTTACAACCATGTAATTTTTCAGTCCGTTCCTTTTATAAGTTATCTGCATAAATCCTCCCTCAAATTCAGTGTTTTACAGCATTCTGTATCGTTCGTGTTTTTCTGATAAATTCTATTGCATCTTTAATTGACGCGCTCCCTTCGCCTGCAACGGCAATACTATCTGTTCCGCTTATCTTCATGAACAGGATACCCTGCGGTATTGAAAGGCTTCCGGAATATTTCACGGTTATTTCCTTTCCGGATACAAAAACCTCATGTGATACTCCGCTTGTTGCAAGCAGCAGACCGTCAATATTGTAAGCTGCCGCTCTTTCCGCCTCTTTTTTTGCATCAGCTTCCCCTGTACGTATCAGACTTCCCTTAAGGGCTGCCTGATAGGCACAGCTTTTCATGACCGCCCTGTCATGGAGAAAAAAGGAAATGTAAATAATAAACACGATAACTCCCATTATGAAGGGGAAAATCAAAGCCGCTTCAATGGTATATGATCCTTCAACCCTTTTTTTCACAGTAAACCCCCGGCCTTATCCATAAGATACCCCGTAAGAAGAAACGGAAGGAAAGGAAGGGCGGTATTACGATTCCCCCTGCGGACCATAAGCAGCAGAATGGAAATAAGAGAAGCCCCCAGCATTCCATAGAGCGTCTGACAGGCTGCTCTGCTTCCCCCAAGGAATATGCCTGATACAAGGATCGCAATGCCGTCACCCGCCCCTATCTTTCCGTCCGATATATGGGACAGTGCTACAAACACTATGCCCAGCAGGATCCCGAAGATCTCATCAGTTAAGGTCACGGATCCGGTTAGCATAAAAAGCACAACCCCCGCGATACCGAATATTAAAAACAGCAGAACCGGTATGCTTCTTTTTCTTATGTCCGCTATCGTTCCCGTAATCAGAAATATCAGCAAAAGTCCTTCCCTGATATATTCAGTAACCATGTCAATAATTCTCCTCTCCTTATTTTCCGCCGCATTCGCTGCAGGGAGGAAGGGTGGTCTCAGACAGCGGCACTTCCTTTATAGTTCTCTTTAACGCCCCGCAGGACAGCGTTGAATGATACCTGTTCCCGTCGTCAGTCACGTAAAGCCTTGAGGGATGACCCCCGTGCGCCATACAGTATTCGCAGGGATAATACCTGGATCCGTCGTTCGCCCTTTCTTTCCCTATATGTTCAGGATCTGTCGTTCTTATGTTGAAGTTAAGATGGGAGCACCCTAAAGATCTGTGGTAGACAGTCCCATACTCGGTCACATATACCATCTCCTCCGCAGCGGCATCATCTTTTCCATGCCTTTTGTTATCATATCCTGTAAATGCCCTCACCCTGACTCTGTCGACGGCATAAGGATCATAAGCATCAAGAAGGTCGAAAGGCACATCGATACGGTATCTTTTTACAAGATCTATGATGTCGTCCCCGCCGTTTATCATCTCAACCATATCAAGTGACGGCATATCTTTCATCGCAGCTTTTCCGACATAGGCGTATTTTGCGTATTTATAAGCTCTTTCAGCCAGCTTTTCGGTATTTTCCGAGGATACTCGTATTGCGTCGGTAAGATACATTACGGACAGCATGGCAAACAGAAATATCGGAAGAATAAGCGCTGTTTCTACTGTAATGCTCCCGGGAAGGAGCCTCCCGGATATTTTTTTGGAAAGGAGGAGAAAACTCTGATTTACTGATGTCTCTTGTTTCTGTGTTCTTTGGTTTATATTTTTCACTGTTTTCTTAAGGAGGGGGAGGCTCCTTCCCGAGATCATTGCAATACCCTTAAAAATCACTTAAATAACTCATCTTTCTGTCAATTGTAAGCTTATATTTTCCTCTGCAGGTCATTACCGCGCTCATGCTCACGTATTCCACACATCCGTCCATTCTAAAATTCCTGTTGCCCGCAGTCTGTCGTAAATTCATTTCAATTACATCCATGGCTCTCATGCACTTTGTCGTTTTGTTTTCAGCTATCAGAAAAACTCTCAGATAATCCTCATAGGAAAAGCCTGATCCTTTCTGTCCTGTGGGTCTTGCGTTTGCACGGATAGCAATCAGTCCCCACAACGGCATTTTCCGGTCTGCATCCGTTTTCTGCAAAGGCACTCTCTCACCTGCCATGAGTCTTGCCATATCCGAGACGCATTCACCATAGGCCCAGGCCAGTAATATAAGAGCCGTAATAGCTTCCGCTGCCTCCGGTACAAGGAGAAGAGTACAGATGACCTCCGTTACCGCTTCTACCATTCCCTTTCTTTTTGCATCTGTGAATATATACATGGCATCCGCTCCGTAGCGGATCAGCATAATTCTTTCCACCGCCGTTCTCAGATTAGCTTTGTCAGTTCCTTTGCCGTACAGGATATATTCCAGCTCGTAATCCGGTCCCGTACCCGCATGCTCATCTGTATACGAAGAGCATCTTTCCATAAGATATTCATCAAACATAAGCTCTGAAAGCATGCTCTCGGTGTTGACATTTCCTCCGTGAAGACCCGTGCCGCTTTTTATGCTTCTGTGTGAGATAAGACCGGATGTGTCTATCGACTTTGAAGATACTCCCTTTGTATTCATTACAAACGCAAGCATTCCGTCCCAGTCGTCAAAAGCATTTCTTGCCGGATTTTCAGGTATCTTGTAATCAAGCCCGTTAAGTTCTTCTTCCAGCTCTTTTCTCCTTTCATCCGGACGTTCGTCCTCTATGCCGCTTTCATTAAAATCAGAAACCAGGGAACCGGCCTTCTTAGCAAGCTCCTTTGCAAGACTTATCCCGTGTCTGTCTTCAAAAGCCTGTATGGCCTGTCTTTTAAAAACCCTGCCTGCTGCATCACTGGCGTAGGATGCCTCGGCTATATCAAGACTGTCGAGCTTAAGACGGGTAAAATCCGCCGGATGTATCAGGGAAAAAGTTCTTTTGGAAGGATCGATGTTATAGCTTATATAGTCCTTCATATGTTCTTTCAGTTCCTCAAGAGAAGGGCTTCCTCCTCCATAAGAGGTGTCGATGAAATACAGGTCATATCTTTCCAGAAGCTCTCTGTTGTATTCAGCAAAGACTGATTCCAGCGACATATCCGTCGCCAGCTCACATTTCATTCTCGCCGCTGCGTATGCGGCGCTTTCAGTCATACCCAGGATCACCGAGAGTATCAGGGTCAATATGAGACTTAAAAAAACCGTTATTGTTCCCTTGCACCTGTATTTCATCTTTCCTCCGTTTTTTGTCAGGCTTAAACCTGGCCTGCTTTGTTGTTAATGGTTTTGAAGATCTTATCTACCAGATCGGTAAGCTGTGTTTTAAAGATCAGTACCAGACCAATGAGAACCACGAGAATCAGGATCATCTCAACTGTGCCTATGCCGTCTTCTTCTTGGATAAATCTTTTCAAAGCTGTACACATTCTTACTTCCTCCTTTCTGCATCACGTTTTCAACTGAAGATGCTTTTGATATATATGCAGATACAGCCTGGGTCTGTATCGACATAGCTGATTCATTGCCATTTTGCGCAATGCCTGTTGGTCAAAGCAGCACTGATTCACCCTGTGAATGCCATAAACGCGGGGATGATTATTATTATCATGACCACAAAGAGCATAAGAGCCATGGGAAAGAGCAGCTTTGTTCCGGCCTCTTCTCCCTTCTTTCTGGCGTTTGCCTTCCGCTCTTCAAAGGCATCATGCACCTCTCTTTCCATCTCATTTAAGAGCCCCACGCTCCCTTTTTTTATATTCTGCGAAAAAAGAGCCCCGAGCTTGGTATACCTTCTGACTGCGCATCTTTTTCCAAAATCAAGATATGCTTCGTATTCGCTCACGCCGCTCTTCATGCGATGAACGGTGATCAGCATTTCTTCACAGGCATAGGATCTCCTTCCAAAGGTTCGCATCTTGTAATCCATGGCAACCTTTTCAAAAGCCGCCCTTAAGGTAAGACCTGCTCCAAGAAGCAGTGTCAGCTTGCTGACGATCTCGGGATAGTCCAGAAGCATTTCCCGCTCACGCTTAGCCACCTCATTTTTCAGTTCCCGGTCTCTTCCTGTGTAGAGTACTGCCGCCGAAAGCGCCGCGATGAAGAGCACATAAATCCAGGTGTGTGACATGGAGTGTTCATACGAAATAGCATGTCCGTTAACGTTTCCGGGAAGACTCTGACAGTCTTCAGCGGCGCTCTCTTTTGCATATTCTGTAATATACCGTTCTAGATCATGCGCCAGCTGCTCCTCTTCCTCCCTGTATCTGGGAAACACTTTTATAAAAAATTCATACTCCTCCGTCTGCGAGCCATATGACAATATGGCCGTAAGCTTTACCTCTCTGCCTCCTTCATCATCAAACGAATCCTTTATTCGTCCCGAGGTATCCAGCACCTCGTGGTCATTTATCAGCCACTCTATGGTTACAGGATATTCTTCATCCTCTGACGGAAGAGAAAGATCCCTGTCTATGTGATCCACTGATATGTTTTCTCCAAGGATACGGCTCTTCAGATTTTTACTTACTTCATCAAAAACCTGTTCCGTTTCGTTCTCCGTATACTGCTTCTCCTCGACTACGATGGTTTTTTCCCGTTGAAAAAGCTCTCCGTCCCTGTAAAGATCAAGGGTGACCTTCTTCTCTCCTCCACCGTGATCATTCCTTGCTATCGCATTATCTTCGATCTTTCTGGCATCATTAAGGTCAGCAGCAAAAATGATAAGTGAGAGAAACAACCCTAAGGTCAGGACAGCAAGGCAGGTACCCAGTTTTTTTACGAAGTATTCTTCCGTAAGCTTCGCACCGGACTCTCCGGGATGCATGAGCATCTGCTTTTCTCTTACATATTCCGTCTCTTTCGGCGTATAGTACTTTAAGAGTTTTGCCGCCAGTTTATAAAAGAATTTCATATATCAGACCTCGATATCTATTATCTTTTCCGCCATCAGCACTCCTGCAAGATATATGGCAAGAGATAAGGTCATTATTATCCTTCCTGCAATTCCCTGATACAGAACGGATATCATCCCGGAAGATCCGGTCTGAAGATAGAGCAGAATGCCAAAGGGCATGATCTCCATTATCCTGGTCTCAAGCTTTCTTGAGGTCATAGCCGTTTCGATCTCACGCTTGACTTCTATCTTTTCACTTATGTTCGATGATGCTCTTTTGATTATCTTCGTCATATCCCCGCCTATCCTTTTTGCGGCTTCAAATACGGCAGCAAAATCATTTATATCCTCTATGCAGCTTCTGCGTCCGAAATCCCTGATTATGTACTCGATCTGTTCATTATCCCGAAGTTTCATAACGATCCTCCTGTATTCCTCCGATATCGGCGCGTCCTCTCCATACATCCGTTTCATGTCATGCCAGGCTTCGATAAAGGAGTTTTCAACCGAATATCCGGCGTTGAGCGCAGTGCTGACTGCAAGAATGCTTTCCCTGAACTGGAGCGCCAGTGTTTTCTTCCTGTCATTCTCCGACTGTTTCAGCCTGAGTTTTGCGTAGAATAAAAATCCCGGCAGGAGAACAAGAAAGGAAGTAACACTCCGATAGAATATATAAGACGTCACGGCGCACAGAAGAGTCCATTCAAACATTATCCTTATCAAAAAGGCCTTTCCGGCGGAGCTTTTCGACATAAACAAGCTTTCCCGTTTTTTTAAGAGTTCCTTTGACAAGCCCATTCTTTGTTTCTCCCTCCTCTTCAAACTTAAATATCGGGTTTAACACAAATTCTCCGTTTTCAAGCCCCATCATCTCCGTTATCTCCAGAACCTTCCGGCTTTTGTCCCGAAGCCTTCCCAGATGCACTATTATGTCTATGGCCGATGCCATCTGTCTTCTGATGGCGCTCAGGGGAAGATCCATCCCCATAAGCACCATGGTCTCGATCCTGGAGAGCATATCCTTTGCGCTGTTTGCATGTCCCGTACATAAAGAACCGTCATGACCGGTATTGGCCGCAGATAAAAAATCCAGCGCTGCGCCGTCCCTGATCTCTCCGACTATTATCCTGTCCGGTCTCATTCTTAAGGAGGTCTTTATAAGATCCCTTATGGTTATCTCCTTCAAGCCTTCCACGTTGGCATTTCTGGTCTCAAGACGTACCAGATTTTCCACTCCCTGGATCTGAAGCTCAGCTGAGTCTTCGATGGTTACTATCCTTTCGTCATGGGGAATATACTGGGAAAGCGCATTCAGAAAGGTTGTCTTTCCGGAGCCTGTTCCGCCCGAAACAAAAATGTTATAACCGGATATGACAAGTTTTTTCAGATATTCAACTGCAGCCGGTGTCACCGAAGAAAATGCCACGAGATTTTTCATCGATATCGGCTCATCCGGAAACCGCCTGATGGTAAGGATCGGGCCGTTTATCGCAACGGGATTCATGACAACGTTTACCCTGGCGCCGTTTTCAAGCCTTGCGTCCACTATGGGGGATGCCTCATTTACCACCCTGTTGCTCTTTGAAACTATCTGCTGTATGACAGATCTCAGTTTCTCTTCAGATTCAAAGGTTCTTTCCCACCTTGATATGGCGCCGTTCCTTTCGATAAAAATATCGTTCACACCGTTCACCATTATCTCGGTCACCGAGCTGTCCGCTATAAGCTCCTCTAGGATCCCAAGTCTCCGTACTTCAAAAAACAGGGTTCTGAATAATTCCTCCATGTCTGCAAGGCTTAAGTTATCCGTCTGCTTTATGCCATAGATCGCATCTCTTATAATGTCTCTTATTTCATCATCCGATACGTCTCTCGACATATCTATCCTTGATATGACCTCATCTTTTAAGTGAGCCAGTTTCTCTGTGTATTTCTTTTCAGTCATATGCTTTCTCCAGCAGTCTTCCTGCATACTTTGCAATATCCGATCCCCTCATATTTCCGGTTATGGACGGAAGCTCTCCGAAGAAAGGCGGCTCAATCCGCTCGATCCGGTCTTCAATAAGGGCAGCTTCCGAAGATCTGAAATGTGACAGCAGCTGAGCCGTTTTAGCCGTCGAAATGGCATCCTGCTTCACCGGCATATATATACGGCTGCTAAGCTGCAAAAGCTTCTCAAAGCCCGGAATCAGAACTCCAAGATCCAGAACTATGTTTTTGTATCCGACTCCGAACAGCGCATTTATAAGCTGTATCATTTCCTCTCCGGATATCCTGTAAAGATCTGCCGGATCCATCACTGGTGGTATGTAGCTCACTCCCTGGACATCGTGGATCGCGCTTTTCAGCATAAGCGTGGATCTTTCCCTTATCCCGTCTTTCAGATAAAAGATGATATCCGAAAGATCGGCATCGTAGTCCCTGCCAAAAAGCACCGGAAAACCGGAATCCGGTTCAAGATTGAGATAAAGGGTTTCCTCCCTGTCACAAAGAAGCTGTGACAACGTCATGGCAAGGGTTGTCTTCAAAGATCTGCCGACGGGAGAAAAAAACGTATAGATCTGTCCCGTCGTTCCCGCAATCGTCCGGCTTACCGCAATGTCCGTTTTCGAAACCGCCTTCAGTATCTGTCTTACGATCTCATCAAGAGGCTGGAGGATTCCTACAGGGTAAACATCTGAAGCTGTCTCCATATCCGTTTCCTCCGTAAGCAGCACGGTCATTTCAGACCTTATATGCTTTGCTTCTCCTTCAAATCCGGAAAGATCCGTGAGAAGAACCGCTATCTCGTTTTTCTTTGAAAACTCCTTCAGACTGTCGCTCTTTGAAAACCCGCAGCAGTTAAATCCCGTATCCCTTTCTCCGATATAATTCATGAAATTTTCAAGATAGTCTTTGTCGGCAAAATAGATCGCCATA
>JAFPZU010000122.1 GCA_017417105.1 Lachnospiraceae bacterium
CCCGCTTTTAATGTAAATCTGGAATCTGTCATCTTCACATCTGAAATCACGTCCGAACCGGGATCCTTTAAGCTTACCCTTTCCGATAACGAACTTGGGATAAAGGTGACGGAAGGAAAGAATGCCACAAGGACCGGGAACAGGATCTCCGTGCCTTATACCATAACCGGAAACCATGCGTCAAATGTAAATCAGATATCCGTTTTGGTTACGGATAAGAAGATAATATCTGATTCCGGCAGATTCGTGCCTGATAGTGCGAAGATAAAACAATACGGAAAGCTTGACGTGGAAGGGGATCTCGGCACTTCCGGCACCGGCACTTTCACGCTGGACACGACAAAAGTAACAGGGACCCAGGGGTCGGATTATTTCATATACATCCTTGCCGAGGAAGTGAATGGAGGAATTGAGACGGATTACGCAGGCGTTCCGGTGGAGATAGCGGAAAGAAAGACCATAAGCTATGATGTGACCTTCAAGGTGAAGAACGGCTCCTGGGATGACGGTACCACGGCAGACAAAAAGGTGACTCTCTCCGGATGGGAGGATGAGGATCTGGCGCTGATGCTGAAGGCTGACCAGATCCCGGCGGTGGGGAATAAGCCGGCGGAAGGCTGCAAGGCCGGAGGCTGGGACAGGACCCCTGACACGGATACCGCCATCACGGCTGACACGGCCTATGTCTACGCCTATGTAAAGAATGATGATCCCCCGGCCCCTGCGGAGCACGGCATCACGGTCAAAAAGGCGGGACAGGGAACGGCGTCCGCAGACAGGGCTTCTGCCGCAAAGGATACGGTGATAACGCTTGCCGCCTTGCCGGATGAGGGGTGGCACTTTGTGAAGTGGGAAGCTGTCGCCCCGGCAGGGCTCAATATCAATGATAACACATTCACCATGCCGGATGAGGATGTGGAGATAAAGGCGGTATTTGAGAAGGACGAGCCGGAGCCGACGCCCGTACCTGTTGATAAGACGGAATATAAGACTCTTGACACGGGTGGACTGACCTTAAACGGCATGGCATTGAACATAAGGCTGTATGGCCCCAAAAACAAAGTATCCTATAACGGGATGATGCATGTCAAAAAAGGCACGGTGCTTTCCGGAAAACAGAAGAGAAAGATAACCGCCGATCTGGATATCGGCATAGAGGGAGTGCCGGGATTTGTAACTGTGGACTTTACCTACGGAAAGACAAAGGACGCATCCGAAGGCAAAGCATATTTTGCGGCGAGGCTTTTGGCTGATAAGGCATCGGCTTCATATAATGCATTGGGAAACGAAGAAAAGAAGAAACTGAAAATGGATATCAAAAAGGTAAACAAAGTCCTTAAGCAAAAGAAAAACAGGGTATATTTCACAATAGACAAGTTGGACTTAAGCGGATTTGCATATGACAGCGAAAAAAGCAGCGGCGGAAGGAAGGTCTTTATCCGTAAGGACGGGAGCGGAGACCAGCTCATACTGGGAAGGAAGACAAAGAAGTATATTGACCCTGAAACCTTTACCATAAAAACAACCACCCGTACCGTGCTTAAAGCCAGCATCTCCGGGAACACGGTCACGATCTCAAAGAAGGACTATAAAAAGACCGGTTCGGGAGGGGAGATCCGGGTCATGGGGAAAAACAGGAACCTTACGGGCACAACAGGCAAATAGAGTCAATCACAGAACCGTCCCCTGATCGAAAACGAGCAAACCCCGGAGTCTCTCCGGGGTTTTCAGTAGCTCGTATCGGAATCGAACCGGTGATTCTGCCGTGAGAGGGCAGCGTCTTAACCTCTTGACCAACGAGCCATGCGCAAAGAACATAATACATTGTTAAGAGAAAAAATGCAAGTCTTTTTTTACAGCCGGGGTTGACGGAAAAATGGGCAAGTGTTATATTAGCTTATGTAACTGGTGAGTGGGCTTTCAAAAGCCCACTTTTTCTATGAATAAGCCATAGGCTGTATGGCGCATCCCGTGCCGGGCGGCGGAAAGGTGGCAGATATATGACCGGAGAAAAGGTAGCGGAAAGATTTGCGGAACTTATCAGGCCGGTTACCGATGAATACGGATTCAGTCTTATTAAGACGGAATACGTTAAGGAGAACGGAAATTATTATCTCCGGGCCTTTATCGATAAGGAAGGCGGTATCACCATAGACGACTGTGTGATGGTAAGCCGCAGGGCGAGCAAGATACTGGACAAAGAGGACTATATCCCGGAAGCATATACCATGGAGATATCTTCCCCGGGATTTATGGAATAAAAGCGGAAATATGACCGGAAACGGATCAGGCTTCCGGTCTTTTGAAAATATTAATTAAAGTGAGGAAACCATGAAAAAGAAGAAGGAAGAAATTCAGGAAACAGGCGGAGTCAACACAGAGCTCCAGCAGGCGCTTATTCTTTTGGAGAAGGAAAAGGGCATTAACAG
>JAFPZU010000123.1 GCA_017417105.1 Lachnospiraceae bacterium
GATACTTTATATGCGACATCCTGTTGTCAATACCTTTAAGCCTTGTACTTGGGAAAAACGGACTCTGGCTGGGCTACGCCCTGGCGCCCTTCCTCTCCCTTTTTCTCCTTCTCACCGTCACTAACTTCACCCATAGGGGCGAATCTCTCCCCTACCTTGTGTACGATAACGGTGATTCATGGGACTGTACTACAGAAGTGAACGTCGCAGGTATCGGCAATACAATGGAGAAGGCGGAAGCATTCTTAAAGAAAAAGAACATTGACGATAAAAGGGTCCGAAATGCAATCCTCAATCTGGAAGAGACCTTAGGCCTCCTGATGGAGAAAAATCCCGGAAAGACCGTACTGGCGGAGTGCTTCCTAAAGACTCACGCTGACAATATGGAACTCATCATATGGGACAATGGCATAGTATTTGACACAACAAAAGAAACTAAGGTCTTTAGCGGGTTCAGGAGCTATACCTATCCCATCCTCATGAAGAGAAATAAAGGTCAGGAATATCTTGTAACGGTAGGCTTTAACAGGATCCGCATCACTTTCTAAGCGCTTCCCGCTGCCCCATTATCTCCTGCCTCGATGCTTTGATCCCGTGCAGCACAAAGCTTCCCCAAGACGGATTACAATCGTAAGCCGGCTTAGATCCGCGTTATAACGACAGGCAGGAGCTTTGAAACATAAGAAATAATCTCTTCCGGATCGGTATATTCCGGAAACAGTATCCCCTCGGCAGGATGATTCATGATGTAGCGGATCGCAGCAAAAAGCGAAGCTGCTACCGGATATACCGTAGGCGATTCATCCTTAAGGTTATCACAGGAAAGCGCTACTTCAACCAGGACCGGACTGAAGCCATCTCCTTCAGCACAGATCCCTACGGCCTCGCCTCCTGACAATACCCTGTCCCTGCCGATTATCTGCTCTTTGCTGTTTGAAGCATGAAATACAGATCTTAAGGCAAGATCACAGGGGTGATATACAAACATTACCGTGGGGGCATACTCTATCTCCCCATCCTCATTTCTGATCGTATAGTAGTCTTGTATTGAGAAAACCTCCTCATGTACATCCACGCATCCCTCAAAGGATCCTGCCCGGGTATGGGCGGCTGTCCTGACGTTTTTTCCGCTTTCATCAAGTACAAGGGTGCCATCCTTCCTGTTATAGTAGTATATCTTATCGGTTGATAACCCGAATTTATCAAGCACAGCGCTCAAGGGGGTTTCCGTTCCGACCTTCAGGAGTGAACGGCTATTCATCTCCTCAACAAAATCATATATATTCCAGGTGGAATAAACTGTTTCGGGATCCTCCTTTATATCGGATTCGGTAGTATCATAGTCGGATTCGATAAAAGCGCTGACCCTCAGCTCCTTTGCAAGAAGAGCGTATTGTTCATTCTTAATAAGCTTTTTCAGGTACTCACGCCTGGCGGATACCAGCTCACCCTCGTCATTCTCTACGATATTTCTGAGTGCTGTCTTTGTGAATACGTTTACAAGGCCGGGATTCATCCCAAATTGGATTACCCCGGTAGCTTTACCTTTAGATCCTTTGGACAGTTCCTTATAAGCAAGGAAGTGATCCCTGTACATTACGGTCTTTTCCTCATAAAGATCTTCAAACTGGTCGTCCGATGCGGAAATAAAATGGATCCCCCTGCTTATGCAGTCCTCTGACATAATAAGGCTGTCATTTCTGTCTGCAAGGCAGATAAGGAAGTCTCCCTCTCCAATACGATCAAATACTTTTTTGTAAGAGGTACTGTTTATTTCATCCCGATAGAAATTATCCTTTTTTCCGCCGACCGAAAGAAAAAAGCTTAAAGCATCATCACTGCTATCGGTAACCATTACATC
>JAFPZU010000124.1 GCA_017417105.1 Lachnospiraceae bacterium
AACGACAAAACTCTTTTCGTTTTGTCGTTTACTGCGCCGGATTTTGGCCGCTGAAAGCGGCATATTTCCTTGCAAAATCCGGGCGCATCCGCCGGAGGCTTTATAGTAAGCGAAATTATTTATTTCGCTTACTATAACCTTTTACAGGATCACAACATTGCCGTCTCCGAAAGCCTCCTTTAAAGAATCCAGGGCTTCGGAGGCGGCGATTTTTATTCGAAGCGTCTTCTGCTGCCTGGTCTTTTCAATATACACTACAACGCTGTCCTGTCCTTCTAAAGCCTCGTTAAGTATACTCATGAGTTTTTTATTATTATCCTCGTAGGACTCCATATCTTCGAATCTGACATACAGCTTTACGGGCACCTCACTGAAAAGGAAGATGGAGTTTGCGGCGATTGTGGCATCCCGCTCATCCTCTATCCTCACTCTTCCTGTACAAAAGACCTTCTGATCCACTTCAAGGATGTCTTTATTCTTCCTGTAGGTATCAGGCCAGACGATGACCTCTGCGGCTCCCACAAGATCTTCAATTGTAAGGATCGCCATGGTGTCTCCCTTTTTGGTATGACGCAGAACGATATCCTGTATCATCCCTCCGATGGTCTCCGTGGCGCCGTCCCTGACACCTGTGATATGACCGAATTCATCCCTTAGAAGCTCCGTCGTTCTCTTGGTTATATTCTTTTTCCATACACCCTCAAGCGCCTGCAGCGGATGCCCCGAGATATAGACTCCAAGAACCTCCTTTTCATTTGAAAGAGTAAGCTCCTCCGGAAAATCCTCGGCATCAGGCAGCGAATACAGCTTTACCGCATCCGCTTCATCCTCCCCCATAAGGTCAAAGAGTGACATCTGACCTGCTATGCTCCGCTTCTTTTCATTGGCGGCATCGTCCATCAGCGCAGGATAAGCTATAAGCTTCTGTCTCCTGTTTCCTTTTAGTGTATCCATCGCCCCGGCCTTTATCAGGTTTTCCACGGCTCTTTTATTCACATCCGTGCCGGAGATCCTGTCGATGAAATCCTTGATATCGCGGTAAGGTCCTCTTTCATCCCTCTCCCGGACTATTGTATCTATAACGGATTTCCCGAGGCCTTTGATGGCCGCCATCCCGTATCTTATCTCCTTATCCCCGGATACCGTGAAAACAGCGTAACCTTCATTGATATCGGGAGGCAGAATGTCTATCCCCATACCCCTGCATGCAAGCAGATATTCAGCCACCTTCGAAGAGTTTGACAGGATGCTTGTAAGAAGAGCCGCCATGTATTCCACAGGATAATAATACTTAAGGTATGCCGTCTGCATCGTGATGACAGCGTAGCATGCCGAATGGCTTTTGTTGAAAGCATACTCTCCGAAATCCACGATGGAATCATAGATCCTGTTGGCGGTCGCCTCGTCGATACCCCTCTTTACACAGCCTTCTATGGACTGAGCCGGATCCCCTTTTACAAAGGAATCTCTGTTTTCATCGATGATGTCCTGTTTCTTTTTACTCATCGCCTTGCGGATAGTATCAGCCTGCCCCAGAGAGTACCCCGCAAGGGACTGAAAGATCTGCATAACCTGCTCCTGATAGACTATGCATCCGTAGGTAGTTTCAAGGATCGGCTCAAGCTCTTCAGTCTCATATTCTATGTTATCCGGTGCATTCTTTCCCGCGATGTATTTGGGAATAAAGCTCATGGGACCGGGTCTGTAGAGCGCTATCCCTGCCACTATATCCTCAAAGGATTTGGGAAGAAGCTTTTTCATAAAGCTCTTCATGCCGCCGGACTCAAGCTGGAATACTCCGTCAGTCGCCCCCGTCCCGATATACTCAAGCACGGCCTTATCATCAAGATTGATGGATCCTGTATCGATCTGAAGTCCGGGATGGCGCATCATTGCCGTATCTGCCGCATCCTTTATGACTGTAAGCGTCCTAAGCCCCAGAAAGTCCATCTTCAAAAGGCCCAGCTCCTCCAGAGTAGTCATGGAATACTGGGTTGTGATCTCTCCTCCCCCCTGCCTTGAAAGCGGTACATAGGTATCGGCATCCTCGGGGGTTATCAGGATGCCCGCAGCATGTATCGAGGGATGTCTGGGGATCCCCTCAAGCTTCATGCAGGTATCTATTATCTCCTTAACCTCTTCGTCTGTATCATAAAGCTGTTTGAAGTCATTATTGACTTCCATGGCCTTTTTTAACGTCATGCCGTTCTCAAAAGGTATAAGGCGCGCAAGCTGATCCCCCCTGGAATAAGGAAGATCCATTACCCGGCACACATCCCTTATCACGACCTTCGCCTGCAGCGTGCCGAAGGTTCCTATCTGCACGCACTTCGAGCGTCCGTATTTCTCAACCACATAATCTATCACCTGCTGCCTGCCCTCATAAGCAAAATCCACGTCTATATCGGGCATGGACACCCTCTCGGGATTCAGGAATCTTTCAAACAGCAACGCATATTTAACGGGATCAAGATCCGTGATCTTAAGGCAGTAGGAAAGCACGGCGCCTGCAGCGGAGCCTCTTCCCGTCCCAACCGGTATGCCGTGGGACTTAGCATAGTTTATATAGTCCCAGACGATCAGGAAGTAATCCACATACCCCATCTTTTCTATGACTGACAGCTCATAATCAAGCCTCTTCTTAAGTGTTCCGTCATCCTCCGGATACCTCTCGGCAAATCCGGTATAGGCAAGATGGAGAAGATATTCCTTTGAATTACTAAACTCCTCCGGTATATCAAAATGCGGGAGCTTTGTCTCATGGAACTTTATCTCGACATTGCATCTTTCTGCGATACTGCAGGTATTATCCAGCGCCTCGGGAATAAAGGAAAAAAGCTCCCTCATCTCCTCTTCGCTCTTCACGTAATACTGGCCTCCCTTATAGCGCATTCTGTCCGTATCGCCTACCTTTTTCCCGGTCTGTATACAGAGCAGCACATCATGGGCTTTGGCATCCTCTGGATAGGTATAGTGACAGTCATTTGTCGCAATCAAAGGGATGGACAGCTTCCTTGACATCTGTATGAGCATCTGGTTTACAAGAGTCTGCTCTCCGTCAAGATGATCCTGAAGTTCCAGATAGAAATTTCCCTCTCCGAAAATATCAAGATACTCAAGCGCCGCTTTCTCGGCTTCATCCGTCATTCTCCGCTGCAGGAAGCCTGCTATCTCACCTGCAAGACAGGCAGATGAACAGATAAGTCCCTCATGATATTGCCTTAAAACTTCCTTATCTACCCTGGGTTTATAGTAGTACCCTTCGGTAAAACCGATGGACACAATCTTGATAAGGTTCTGATACCCGGTATTATTCTCCGCCAGAAGTATCAGATGATGATATCTGTCATCTCCGTGGGAAGCTTCCTTATCGTGTCTGGAGCCCGGAGCCACATAAACCTCACATCCGATTATGGGTTTTATCCCCTTATCAATACATTCCTTGTAGAAATCGATGACACCATACATAACCCCGTGATCGGTTATTGCTGCAGCGTCCATTCCAAGCTCTTTCACGCGGGATACATATTTCTTTATTTTATTGGACCCGTCCAGGAGACTGTACTCCGTATGGGTATGAAGATGAACAAATGACATATAAGTATTTTACCACAGAAAATCCGAGCCGTGGCGTTTGACATCGTATAAAAAGATTTCTATACTAGTAGGGATTGTAATAAAACCCCTTTGGGTTCAGACAGCAACAGGAGTACCCTATGCCAAGAGTCCTGACTCAGAATTTAATACCCGGAATGGTGGTCTCCGAAGACGTATACACCTACAACAATCAGCTTGTTCTCCTTAAGGATACCGAGCTTACTGACAAATCAATCACAAAGCTGGAATTTTATTCCATACTTTCCGTTCGCGTCAAGGAGGATATAGGCGCTTCCACTCCCCTCGAGGAGATCTCTAAAGAGGAGATGTCCTACAGCCAGAGGATCAAGGCATCACCGGAATACAAGGAATTCAAGGCAAATTTCGAAGGCGCTGTCGACCAGTTCAAGGGACAGGTGAACAATCTTCTTACAACCTCAAAAGGCAGCAAGGTTGATACAGATGGACTTCTCAAAGACACGAACGATCTTCTGGTAAAGACTCCTTCCGGTCTTCAGATCTTTGACATGCTTCATAACATGCGCATGTATGACGATCCGACCTTTGCCCATTGCATGAATGTCTCACTGATCTGCCACGTTTTCGGCACCTGGCTCGGTATGACCGACAGGGATGTTGATACTCTTACCATTGCCGGTCTCCTTCACGATATCGGCAAGCTGAAGATCCCCGAGCAGATCCTCGGCAAGCCTGCAAAGCTTGACGAGAACGAGTATCAGGTAATAAAAACCCATACTATCGAAGGTTATAATATTCTTAAGGAATTTGATATTGATGACCGCATAAAAAATGCGGCTCTTATGCATCATGAGCGCTGCGACGGATCCGGCTACCCCTTAGGGCTTACCGGAGAGCGCATCGACGATTTTGCAAAGATCGTATCGATCGCGGATGTCTACGACGCCATGACCTCAGCAAGGGTATACAGAGGACCTTTGTGTCCTTTCAAGGTCATAGGAATATTTGAAAGTGAAGGTCTCCAGAAATACGATTCCAAATATATCCTCACTTTCCTTGAGTATATCGTAAACAGCTACGTCAATAACAAAGTCCTGCTCTCAAACGGGCTTGAAGGTGAGATCGTCCTTATAAACAGGCTGGATCTTTCCCACCCCATGGTACACTGCGGCAGCCACTACATCGATCTGTCCCACGAGCACGGATTGTACGTAGAGGCCATACTGTAGTAACGTACCGTTACAATTCAGCGCACATTAAGTGCGCCGTCTTCTTTTTATACCACCTTAAATTTCGATTTGCGTGTTTCCTGCCTGACATCGGCAGTTTTTGTGATATCTCCTCCGAGATCACGGATCTTCTGATCGAAGTCCTCATATCCTCTTTCGATGAAACGGATATCGTCCATCACGGTTGTCCCCTCTGCCGAAAGAGCCGCAAGCGCAAGCGCCGCTCCTGCTCTCAGATCCGGCGCGGAGATATGGGCTCCGGAGAAGCTCTCCACTCCGTCGATTATGGCGGTATTTCCCTCCACCCTTATATGGGCTCCCATGCGGGTAAGCTCATCCACATATCTGAATCTGTTCTCAAAAATGCTCTCCGTGATAGTGCTGACACCGTGTGCCAAAGCAAGCGCCACGCCTGCCTGAGGCTGCATATCCGTGGGATACCCGGGATACGGAAGTGTCTTTATATGTGTAGGCTCAAGCCTCCCGGAACAGGTGACTCTGACCGCGTCATCAAACTCCTCTATGGAACAGCCGATCTCTTCAAGCTTAGCGGATACCGACTCCAGATGCTTGGGGATCACGTTCTTCACCAGGATATCGCCTCCGGTTATCGCGGCAGCGTACATGAAAGTACCAGCCTCTATCTGATCCGGTATAACGCTGTAAGTACAGGAATGAAGCCTGTTTACCCCCTTGATCCTGATAACATCGGTTCCTGCGCCTTTTACATTGGCTCCCATGCTGTTTAAAAAGTTCGCCACATCAACGACATGGGGTTCCTTTGCGGCATTTTCTATTATAGTCTTGCCCTCTGCCATGACCGCCGAGAGCATTACGTTTATCGTCGCTCCCACGGTTACAACGTCCATATAGATATGGGCAGCGCTCAATCTGTCTGCCGTTGCTTTCATTATGCCGCGTTCTATGGATACCTTTGCCCCCAAAGCCTTAAATCCCTTAACATGCTGGTCTATAGGACGGCTTCCTATGTCACATCCGCCGGGCAGAGGCACCTCTGCGTGACGGTATTTACCCAAAAGGGCACCAAGAAGATAATAAGAAGCCCTTATCTTCCTGATATTGTCCGTATCGATATTTACATTCTCTACCTGGGATCCGTTTACTTCGATGGTATGACGATCAAGTCTCCTGATCTTTACGCCTATGCCTTCCATCGCCTCCATCATGACATTCGTATCCCTTACATCGGGGACGTTTTCAATAGTCACGGTCTCATCGGTCATAACCGATGCGGCAATGATGGCAAGTGCAGCGTTCTTGGCTCCGCCGATAATGACTTCGCCGGTCAGGGGTCTGCCGCCGTTTATTATATAATGATCCTTATCTGCTTTTGAGCCCATTGCTTTTTATAAAAATCCGAATGCGATCGCTACGAGTACCGCTACTCCGATAAAATTCACTATTCCAAGTATCATGGCTACCGTAAGCTTCGCCTTAAGCCCGGAAGTACGGTTCAACACCTCTTCCTTCGTCTCCGCAAGAGCAGCTTCCAGCTCGTTTATCTTTTCCAGCTGGGAAAGAGAGCCCAGTGTCGCGCTGACTTCTTCCGCAGTCTTTGCGCTGCTGGCGTTCACTGCCTTGGCAACCCTGCTTGCATTCTCCTCCACAATAGCCTGGACGTTCTTATAGAGCTTAACGTCCTCCTTGTGTATGGCATCAGCCGACTTTGCGCTGATATCATTCGCATTCTGTTCAAGAAGTGCGGCAAGCTCTTCTTTGGAAATTCCTCCCTCTGCTTTCGGCGCTTCGGGAACCGGAACAGGTGCCGGTGCAGGCGCAGGTTCCGGAGCGGGAGCATTCTTAAGCTCCTGGATCGCTCTTAAAACCCTGTCTGAGTTTTCATCTATCTTCTGGCTCTGCTCCCTGAAGCCCTCGCTGACTTCTTTGCCTATGGCATCAAGAGTATCGCCCTGACTTTCCATTATCTTTTTCTGAGCGGAGATCACAGCCCTTCCGAGCTCTTCCAGATCTTTCCTGCCGACAGAGGATCCCTGCTGCATCTGCATTCCCTGGGACATCCCCTGCTGCATTCCGGACATCTGAGGCATTCCCTGTGACATTCCCGGCTGCATCCCGGGCTGTCTTCCCGGTCTTCCGTAGCCATAGTCGTCAGGCTCGCCGTAATCCATGCTCATTCTTCCTCTGGGAGCTGAATATCTTGGATCCCTGCCGTCGTCCATGGACATATCGTCATCATATCTGCGTCCCTGTCCGTCCATCCTGTCTACTAATCTGTCCATGAAATTGTCCATATTAATACATTCCTCCCTGGATATCCAAACTCCGTCAAACCCCCGGAAAGTCCGCTTTCCCCTGCGTCTTCCCCGGCACTAACGCTATATTGTATCACTATGACTCCGGTTAATCAACATATAGTAAGCAAATGAATCCGATTGCCCGGGTTTAAGCGCCCTCTTTTGTGCACTTTGCACATAATAACCTTCTTTATTTCTGTATTATTGTGCATATTCACTTAATATTTACGCTGCGTTCATTTTTTGTTCATATTTGATATGTAGTATTTATTACATCGAAAGCGAGTTGGACAGATTTTTTCATAATAGCCCCGACACCCGGAAACGGATGCCGGGGCACTCCTCATTTTATCAGAAATCCTCTTCTATAACCTGCATCTCCAGATAATCAAATTCGACGGGCTCCATGAAACTGTCCTGGCTGAACCTGCACTTTGCGTTTCTTTTGAAATCAGCGATATTGATGTCAAGCCACACGGGAACCGAAAGATCCATCTCATTACATGCCTTCTCCAGCGCCCTTAAAACCTTATGGGTTCTGGTATCATTTTCACAGTCTGATACGGTCAGATCGCAGAGCATATGATTTTCCTTAAACTGCCTGAACCAGATTCTCACCGTTATTTTCGCTTTCCTTTATCTCTTCATTCAGGCTCATCATCTTGGCGTCGAGATCCGAGACCATCTCCGCGCATTCGCTGAGCTCTCTTTTGATATGCTCCGGAACGGTTCCGTCATATTTGTAATTGATCTTGTGCTCCAAAGATGCCCAGAAATCCATGGCAACAGTCCTTATCTGAATCTCGACTTTTGTTTCCATGGTCTCAGAGGACAGAAAGATCGGAACCGACACTATCATATGGAAGCTTTTATACCCCGAGTCCTTGGGATTCTTAATATAATCCTTGATCGAAAGCACCCTGATGTCATTCTGCCTTGCCAGCATATCCGCTATCCTGTAGATATCGGACGTAAAAGAACAGATGATGCGCACTCCCGCAATATCATTCACGAAACGCACCATATTACTGACAGACACCTCATATCCTCTTCGCTTAAGCTTTTTTACTATACTCTCCGGTGTCTTTATCCTTGATTTGATATGCTCTATGGGATTGTACTGATGCACATGCTGAAACTCATCATTCAGTATCTCAAGCTTAGTGCCTACCTCCTTCAAAGCGGAGTTATATAATAGGATGATGGTATTCCAGGAATCAACATCCTCATAATTGTCAATGTTATCCATTACCCGTACCCCCGATATCTGTTACAATTCAGCGCACTGCCGTTGCGCTGAATTGCAACACGCACGGTCTTCGCTTCGCTACGGTCGGCGCAAAGCCGACGTCCACTGGACGTCGTGCACCGCCATGCAGAATCGGCTTCGCCGATGCAAAATATGCCCTTTGGCATATTTTGAATGCCGTTTACGTGCGCATAGCGCACATGGCATCGATCGGCGTGCCGGCCAGCCAAGTTTTTTGGGCCGTAGGTCTCCGCTTCGCTACGGTCGTCGCAAAGCAGACAGCCACTGGCTGTCTTGCGACACGCAGCACGTGCGTGGCTCGGCGCTGAGCAGCAACTAATATATTCATATTATCACAATTCCCCCATCCGTGGAACACATACCTTTTTAACGATCTGCAACATTTGTAATATAATACTTGACATGGGCTAAAGTCTATACTATACTGTCCGTACTAGTCGTAGTAATACAGTTAAAACGAAAGGATATAAGATGCTATGGAATGTTGATTTCCGGGACAAGCGTCCGATATACGAGCAGATAGTATCCGGCATTGGCGACGAGATAATACGGGGCATCCTTACTCCTGATGAACCGCTGCCAAGCGTCAGAAATCTGGCGATGGAGCTTTCCATCAACCCAAATACTATCCAGAAAGCATACCGGCAGCTTGAAATTGAAGGCTATACCTACTCTGTACCGGGCAGAGGAAACTTTGTATGTAACGTAGAAAGTGTAAGAGAAATGAAAAAAAAGGACATCATCAAAAAGATCACCGAGCTGATCAAAGACGCAAAGGAACTTGGCATCACGGACAAGGAGATCGATGATGCCGTGAAAGGAGCCAAAGCCTCATGATTGAAACCAATAATCTTACAAAGCGTTTCGGGGACATAACGGCAGTGGATGATATAACCCTTGTGATAGAAGAGGGAAAGGTCTTCGGTCTTATAGGCACCAACGGAGCCGGAAAGTCCACTTTTCTCCGCATGCTCTCCGGGATCTTAAAACCTGATGAAGGAAGCCTTGAGATCGACGGTATGGGAGTATTCGAAAATCCCGAATGCAAAAAGAATTTCTTTTTCATATCGGACGAAGCTTTCTTCTTCCTTAATTCCACCCCCGACGAAATGGCGCGCTTTTACGGAAAATGTTATAAAAGCTACAGTCGGGAAAGATATGAAAAGCTTATGGGAAGCTTCGGCCTTGACAGGAAAAGAAAGATCTCAACCTTTTCAAAGGGAATGAAAAAACAGCTCTCCATAATACTTGGTCTTTCAGCCATGACAAAGTATATATTCTGCGATGAAACCTTTGACGGACTTGATCCCGTTATGAGACAGGCGGTCAAAAGCCTCTTCGCATCGGATATGGCAGAAAGAGACTTTACACCAATAATAGCTTCCCACAATCTTCGGGAACTTGAGGACATCTGCGACACCGTAGGTCTTCTCCATAAGGGCGGAATGCTTATGAGTGAGGATCTTGATGAGGTAAAGGGAGATGTCCATAAGATACAGGTTGTCTTCCCTTCGGATTATGATCCGGCGCCGCTTACGGAAAGGCTTCGTGTGCTTGAAAACGAAAAGCGCGGTTCCCTGTATACTCTGATAGTAAGAGGACAGGAAAAAGCGATAAAAGAAATTCTTACGGAAGGAAATCCCGTATTCATGGAATCCCTTCCCCTGTCACTGGAGGAGATATTCATTACATCAACGGGGGTAGAAGGCTATGACATCAAAAATATCATTTATTGACATACTGACAGAGGATCTTAAACGCAGGATCTGGCCTCTGGCGCTGTCCATCACCGGCTTTTTCTTTGCGCTTCCGGTCTTAGCCCTTATAAAGATCGAAGATCACCTGAATTCTCTTAAGATGGGATACGACATCCTGCAATCCCTGCAGGTTTCCTTTACGCAGTATACCATAGGGAATAATAACTACTTCGCAATAACGGGGCTTTTCATCATGGCAGGGCTAAATGCCTTAACCGGCATGAAGTACCTGCACAGCAGACATGAAACGGATTTTTACGGATCGATCCCCATGCTAAGGACCGCAAGATTTCTGGCAGCCTATATAAACGGCATACTGATAGCGATAGTGCCTTTTATTTTCATGCATGCCCTGACTGCCGTTTTCGGTTATGCGAACAAACTCGTATCTGTCTCAGGCCTTATATGCGGAGCGGAGACTGTAATCCTTGAGGTGACAGGCTTTATTCTCCTGTACTCTTTCATTGTCCTTGCAACGATCCTTACAGGCCACAGCGCCGTAAGCATTTCGGGAGCTTTGGTGCTTCTTTTTGCACCCTGGTTCTATTACGCTGTTCTTACGGGATATGCAAGGGCTTTCTTCGTAACCTTATATGACACCTATGACAAGGTGCTCTGGTATCTCTCTCCCGCAACCTTCTTTTTCAACATAATAAAAGGTAGGAGTATCAGCTACACCGCATATAATCTTTTAATGGCCCTGATAGCCCTGGCAGTTTCTGCTTTGATCCTTGCCCTTAATCTTTATCTTATAAAGATAAGACCTGCAGAAGCCGCAACAAAAGCCATGGCCTTTGAAAAGACAAGGCCGGTGATAAAGATACTCATCCTGGTGCCGGTAATCTTATCCTGCGGCTCTTTCTTCGAGTCGGTAACAACGACAAATGACTACGCCTGGCTTGCTTTCGGACTTATAGCAGGCCTTATCCTGGGACATTCGGCAATTGAGATCGTCTACGAATTTGATTTCAAAGCCTGCTTAAGACATATACCATCAGGCCTTATCGCCGCGGTCATAGCTACCCTTGTGGCACTGTTCTTTGTCTTCGATGTTCCGGGCTATGATACAAAGCTTCCGAGGGAAGAATCGATTGAAAGCGGAGCCGTCTATGTCCCCGGTATCAACAGCGGCGCATATTATTACGATCAGTACAGCTACGAGGACGACACCTATGATGTTCAGGGTTCAAAGGAGATGGAGGGCATGATGATAACTGACACCGCAGATCTCTACACTCTCGCGAAAGCCGGAACCGTATGGGCTGATAAAAACCGCTGGCACGGAAATGATAATGCATCGGATCCCGAAAATCTTACAGAAGGATCCGAAGATTATACTCAGATAAGCATATATCTCAGAAAGCCCTCGGGACGCGTATTCAAACGCAATTATTTCGTAGATCTTAAGGATCCCGAAAACTACGCCGCTTTACGCAGGATATATGATACGGAAGAATACAAGAAAAACACTTATGATATATATCATATGAATGAGACTGACTATGCTTCACGCGCCCAGCTTCTGACCTATGACACCGGGGTTTATTCCGACAACACCTCGACTCTTACGGAGGCGAAGATCAGAGGCCTTATAGACACGATGAAAAAAGACACTTCAGGATTAACACTTGATTACATAGCAAAAGAAGCGCCCATAGGCGAAGTAAGCATAAACGTTCTGGATGAGGAAAGCCTTTATGCCGGCAGTACTTACACCGTACCTTTGGGATATGTATACCCTTCCTTTACCGAAACCCTTTCACTGCTGAAGGAATACGGTGTCTTCGTAAACAGGGAGGTAACGGCAGCTGACATAGACTTCATCAAAAAGACCATTTGGAATGAAGACTACACAAGTGAAGAAACGGAAACCATAACCGCTGCAGGCGAGATCTCAAAGCTCTTCCCCGATCTTGTGAATCAGGCCTACTACACGGTAAACTACGCCCTGCTTAGTGTCTCGGATACCGTAGATTATGAGGTCCACTTCAACCAGAGGCTGTTCACGGGACTGAAGAATATAGACGATTACGAAGCCCGATTTGTACAGTTCTATTACATGAAAAAGAGTGATGCAGGTGAAAAGCAGTAGATCATTTAAGAAAGCCTTCCCGGGATCTTACCGGGGAGGCTTTTTTCTGTAGGGATCTTATTAACTGAAATATTTCACTCCCGATTCAAAGACTTTCATATCCTGTTCACCCGTTATGTTCATCGCCACATGATCACCCTTCCGTTCTATGTGACACATCTTGCCGTAAACCCTGCCGTCGGAAGAAAGGATACCCTCTATCGCTTCATATGAACCGTTTACGTTCCAGTACTCATCCATGGTGATATTGCCGTCTGCGTCACAGTAGCGGGTCGCTACCTGCCCCGAGGTAATAAGCCTGTCAAGCCATTCCTTAGGCGCCACGAACCTCCCCTCTCCGTGAGATGCCGGGTTTACGTACACGCCGCCAAGCTCCGCTTCCAAAAGCCAGGGAGATCTATTGCTCACAACCTTTGTGTAGACCATCTTTGAAACGTGTCTGTTAATGGTATTAAAAGTCAGTGTCGGCGAGTCACTTCCCTGGGAATCCCTTATCTCTCCATAGGGTACAAGCCCAAGCTTTATTACCGACTGAAATCCGTTGCAGATACCAAGGATCAGTCCGTCACGTTTATTAAGAAGCTCCTGAACCGCCTCCTTTATCTTTTCATTTCTGAAGGCCGTAGCAAAGAACTTGGCCGACCCGTCCGGCTCGTCTCCTGCCGAGAAGCCGCCGGGGAACATTATTATCTGTGCCTCCCCGATTTCCTTCGCATATGCATCCACGGACTCTCTTATCATCGACGGCGTCAGATTCTTAAACACCGCGGTCGTAACTTCTGCGCCCGCCTCTTCAAAAGCCTTCATGCTGTCATACTCGCAGTTGGTTCCCGGCATCACGGGAATAAAGACTTTAGGTTTGGCAACCTTGTGTCTGCATATATGCACTGAAGGCGCATCAGCCAGGATATCCGGGATCTTCCGGCTGTCGTCCGAACTCTTTGTCGGGAACACTTTCTCCAGCGGCGCATCATAGCTTTCCCTGATCTTTGAAAGCTTTATCTTTGTATCTTTCCAGGATATTACCGGAGTCTTTACCGTTTTTCCGATAACCCGGTAAGGCACCTTTATGTCCTTAAGCTTATCAGGCAGAACTTCGGCGATGATGTTTCCCGTTTCCGAAAGGAAAAGCTCCTCCGCTAAAAGCGACTTTTCAAGAGTCACCCCGATCATGTTTCCAAAAGCCATCTTTGAGATCGCAGGCGCTATACCCTTCTCATCAAGCGCATAGGCAGATACTATTGCTCCCTGCCCTATCGCCTTAGTGATCCCGGCATAGAGCTTTGCTGCCTCCTTATATACAGGAAGGTCATATTCATCAACCGGTATGGTAAACTTCACTATCGCATTCCCGGTAGCTTTAAGCTCAGGGGATATTACATCCTTGTCCGAAGCCACATCCACCGCAAAGGAAACAAGGGTAGGCGGTACATCTATATTTTCAAAGGTCCCGGACATGGAGTCCTTGCCGCCGATAGACGGCAGTCCGAACTTCATCTGCGCATCAAAAGCCCCCAAAAGAGCGGTAAACGGAGCGCTCCAGCGAGTCTTATCTTCCGTCATCCTCTTAAAATACTCCTGGAAAGTAAACCGTATCTTCTTCATATCCCCGCCGGAAGCTACGATCTTCGCTATGGAATCCGTAACTGCATATGCTGCTCCGTGGTAAGGGCTCCAGCTTGAGATATACGGATCAAAGCCATAGCTCATCATTGTAACGGTATCCGTCGTATCGGACAGTGTCGGAAGCTTTGCAACCATGGTCTGTACAGGCGTCGACTGATATTTTCCGCCATAAGGCATAAGAACCGTAGCAGCTCCTATGGAGGAGTCAAACATCTCGACAAGCCCCTTCTGGGAGCACTCATTGAGATCCGACACGCTCTCAAGCCACTTCTTTTCCACATCCTTTACTGAGACCATCTCATTAAAGTAACCGTTCTTTTCATCCGGCATCAGAACCTTTACATCCGTTTCCTGATGGGCGCCGTTCGTATCGAGGAACTTCCTTTCAAGATTCACGATCTTCTTGCCCCGCCAGCTCATGACAAGCCTGGGATCTTTTGTCACAACTGCCACCTTTGTGGATTCCAGGTTTTCCTCTGCGGCATAGTCCATAAATCTGCCGGCGTCTGAAGCATCAACTACCACCGCCATTCTCTCCTGGGACTCCGATATTGCAAGCTCCGTACCGTCAAGACCTGCATACTTTTTAGGAACCTTGTCAAGATCTATATCAAGTCCGGGAGCAAGCTCCCCTATTGCAACCGAAACCCCGCCTGCGCCGAAATCATTGCACACCTTTATGAGCTTTGAAACCTCAGGTCTCCTGAAGAGCCTCTGAAGCTTTCTCTCTGTAGGGGCATTTCCCTTCTGTACCTCGGCTCCGCAGGTCGTTGTCGATTCCTTTGTATGAACCTTGGAAGATCCTGTGGCTCCGCCTATTCCGTCGCGTCCGGTACGTCCGCCAAGGAGTATCACCACATCCCCCGGCTTCGCATCCTCTCTTATTACATCCTTCCTTGGAGCGGCCGCTATGACGGCGCCGATCTCCATCCTCTTTGCAACGTAGTCCGGATGATAAAGCTCCCTTACATATCCTGTTGCAAGGCCTATCTGATTTCCGTAGGAAGAATACCCCTTCGCTGCGCCCTTTACAAGTTTTTTCTGGGGAAGCTTCCCCTTAAGGGTCTTTCCTGCTGACACGGTGGGATCCGCTGCCCCCGTGATCCTCATTGCCTGATAGACATAGGAACGCCCCGAAAGAGGATCCCTTATCGCTCCCCCGAGACAGGTAGCTGCTCCTCCAAAGGGCTCTATTTCCGTAGGGTGGTTATGCGTCTCGTTCTTAAACATCACAAGCCACTCTTCCGTCCTCACCTTTCCCTTTTTATCTTTAAGCTTAACGGGTACAACTATGGAGCAGGCATTTATCTCATGGCTTTCCTCCTGATCCGAAAGCTTGCCCTGTTTTTTCAGCTCCTTCGCCGCCAGGGTTCCAAGATCCATCAGATCTATATACTTATCACCGCCCTTTTCGGCCTGTCTTTTTCCGTAGTAATCATTTCTGATCTTAAGATATTCCTTAAAGGCATTCTCTATGGGCTTTCTGTAGAACCCGTCCTCAAAGGTTATATTCTTTAATTCCGTAGAAAACGTTGTATGTCTGCAGTGATCCGACCAGTAAGTGTCAAGCACCCTGATCTCGGTAACTGAAGGATCCCGCTTTTCGTCTTCTTTAAAATAATTCTGTATATGCAAAAAATCCCTGAAGGTCATGGCAAGTCCCAGGGAATCATAAAGAGACCGGAGCTCTTTTTCTTTCATTTTCGTGAACCCGTCAAACGTTTTGATATCTTCCGGTTCATCATATTTTGCAATCAGCGTCTTAGGTTTATCAAGTCCCGCAAGATACGAATCCACAGGGTTTACAACGTAGGCTTCTATCTTTGATACATCTGCCCTGCTTAGTTTCCCGCTGATACAGTAGACCTCAGCGGTATGTATGACGCATTTTGATTCATCGTTAAGAAATCTTATGCACTGCTCGGCAGAGTCTGCCCTCTGGTCAAACTGCCCGGGAAGAGCCTCTACTGCAAGAACCACATCGCCCTTATTCCTCGGGAAATCCTCCTCGTAAAGCTCATCCACCGGAGGCTCCGAAAAAACGGAGGTGCAGGCTCTTTCAAACACTTCTTCTTTAATGTCCTCTATATCGTACCGTATGAGGTACCTGAGGCCCGTCATGGTTTTTATCCCGACAAAGCTTTCTAGTTCTTCATAAAGCTCCGCAGCCTTTACCGCGAACTCCGGTTTCTTTTCCACATAAACACGTCTTACCATTTTTTACCTCACTAATGCTTTATGTTGTGAAACTCATACATCTCTACAAGCTTTGCAAGGACATCATGGAATATTCCCCGCTCCGCTCCTTCTTTCCATGTACCGGTCTTATATCTTCCCTCCAGCACATATCTTGAAAGAATCGCTCTTAAAAGATCGATATCCTTATCTTTTGCATTCCTTATGGCAGCCTTCTCCTCCGCCTCGGTCATGATCCTGTACTTTCTGTATTTATAGATATAGTTGGGATCCATCAATGATGTCTCTGCCGCTTCCTTCGTGAAAGTTAAAAGCGTTGAATCAAAGACGGGGAACTTAAGCTTGCTCGTCCCCTGCTTGCCGTCATAGTCGCTTGCCACATCGCTGCCTTTTTTATTCTCAAAATACCGGATGTATTTTGACAGCTTCATAATATCAGCCGCATACTTGACGGTAATAAGCTCTCCATAGTTGATATTGGTGCTCATAAGATCGTTCATATTCACATCACCCCAGCAAGAATAAAAGATACCTGAGATTATCTGTCCAGAAATTCCTTCTGCCCCTGAAGCTCCTTCGGAACGGATGCTCCCGCCTTCTCTATCTTGGTATAGACTATCTCCATCAGCCTCTTTCTCTGAGCAAGCTTAACGTCATACCGCTCTATAAGCTTCTGATACGCAGGACTTGATGTCGCAAGCTTGTTCCTTATCTCCTTTGTAAAAGGACAGAACCTGAAAAGGATATCCCTCGACACTCTGTTAAGCCTTAAAGATCCTGCGCTCTCATAAACCACATAGTTCATATAATCGGAAACAAAAACTGCCTTCGAGGAATTTCTTGCCGACTGCAGCTGAGCCTTTATCTTCTCGCGAAGATCCGGTGACAGCTCATGATTCTTTCTGTAGAACTGGAGGTAATCACAGAAGAGTGAGGTCAGAGACGGTGTCGTCACATCGTTCCAGTGTACGCCCTGCTCCCTTCTGCACATCTCCCAGCGGAACTCGCCTGCAAGACGCAGTATATGGGAATTGACATCCTTATCCAAAAACATGGGCATCATCATACGCCCGGGCGTATTTCTGTGAGCCCCGGATATCTCCTGCCAGAGCGCCGACCTTGTACCCCCATTCGGCATCAGTATGATATAGGGCAGTATTTCCGTATCTATAAATTCTCTCGTAACCCCTATGTCGGTATTTGAGAATACTATCTGTCTTGTAAAGCAGCTGAAGTCTATATTCCTTATAGTGTTCAGCGTATCATGTATTGCCTTATAGGTTGTCATGGAAACCTCAGGGCTTCTCACAACACTGTCTTCCGTAAACACCGGTATGAAAGTGGTTATGCGGCCATAGGTCATCCTGGAGCCAAGCCTCATGAAGTTATTAAGCTCAAAGGATACTTTTGCCTTCTTATCCATCGAAAGACGCTTCATCTCGTCCATTCGGATCTCCCCGTCATCATACCTCTGCTTTAAGTACTTGGGAAATTCCATGTCAAACTCGTTCTTTGAAGGCTCAACCTTGCCGTCATAGATCATCTTAAGCCATTCATATATCGTGACAACATTGCCCTCGGGATCCGGCTCATAGGAAGATGCAAGATTTGCCAAAGACGCGGTATTCGCCTTTCCTGCAAGGTTCTCGTCAACAAACCCGAAATAGAAGAACATTTTCAATACCAGAGGTATATTCCTGTCAACTATGCTCCTGAAGAAAGCGCCTTTATAGATCTCGTAGAAGATATCCGCGATCTGCTTTCTCATGCGCCGGACACCATCCTCCGTTGATGTCTTGTCCTTAAGCGCTGCATACTCGTTTATGAGATTTGTGAAAAGCTCCGCTTTTTCTTCACCCATCTCGGCATAATCAAGGATTACAGCCAGTGCATTCGCCGTAGATTCCGTAGCAGTCTTAACGGCTGTATCGGCTTTTTCTTCATCGCCGCTCTCAGCCTCTACAAGATCATCTATATCCTCCGAGGATACGCCGCTGTCCTCATCTCCCGTATAGGCATCATCGTCGGCGCCTGCACCCGCACCGTCCAGCTCGTTAAGCTCTCCTCTGTCCATCATCTGCAGATCATATTCGCTCTTTTTTTCTATAAGCTCGGAAAGAATCGGTGCCATTTCCTGCATATATTCATATGCATAAAGTATGATCCCGGTACAGAACCCTATATCCTTGGAGGGAAGCATCCCTGCCACCGAGCGGAAGAAAACATTACGCCATACGTGAAGATCCGGCTTCGTTTTCTCCTCAACACCCAGCATATCCGCCAGATTATTGCAGGCCTCTATGTGCTGGGCTGTCTTTTCGAAAAGCCCCTGTATCATATAAACCGCCGCATTGGTTATGATAGGAGTTATCTGCGGATTTGTCCTTATAAGAGACCTGATATTCTCCTCGCTGTGATACGAATAGGAGACCACCATGCTGTCTTCTTTGGCCTCATAGTCAAATCTGTACTTTTCTCCCGGAGTTTCAAAGAGTCCTATGATGGAGCCATAGGGAAGTTCTATCGTCACACTCCCCGAGGTGGCAATAAAAGAGCCCTTGATCACTATCTCAAGCTCTTTAACTCTTTCACTTGAAGCGTGCAGTATGTCGCCTGTTTCGATACTTTGTTTTGCCATACAAATTATAGTATCATAATTACATGTTTTTTGGTAGAATGTTTTAAACGCTACAATTCAGCGCATTGCTATTATAGTAAACGACAAAACTCTTTTCGTTTTGTCGTTTACCGCGCCGGATTTTGGCCGCTGAAAGCGGCATATTTCCTTACAAAATCCGGACGCATCCGCCGGAGGCATTATAGTAAGCGAAATTACTTATTTCGCTTA
>JAFPZU010000125.1 GCA_017417105.1 Lachnospiraceae bacterium
ACATCAACATCTGCGTAGTTCTCAAGCCTTCCGCCTGTGTAGGTGTCACCTTCAATGCCAAGAAAGAGCTTTTCCATATCAGCATCAAACTTTCCGAAGGCTGCCACAATCCCCACGGCATCCGCCACGAGTTCGTCCCATACAGCATCCTTTTTATCGGGATAGAGCCTCCGGCATATGAAATGCGTACACTCGTGGTATTTTCTGATCTTTTGCGAAAGTGTTATCCATTCAGCATCACAGGCTCCTATCCTACCTGCCGGTATAGCGCTGTACGGGCCTGTGGAGAGTACTATGAGTGCATCCTTGAAGTTCCGCTTATCTGCGGTAAAGCGTCTGAACTCTTCGTTATATTCAGGACCCGACAATCCCTCCATATGCTGTTCGATCTTACGCCGGTTTATGACGCCGTCTATGATCGATGCCCCCTGCGTATCCGGAATATCCACCGGTTCGCACCTATTTGCCATGATCTGCAGGAATGTCACAAAATCCTCCCTATTGCCGAGCGTTATAACCGTTACTTCACCTACCAGTGTCTGCACGGTTAAGATACTGTCCTTTTCGCTTGTGATGAAATGGGACAGATCACGCGTCTCCGGTTCATGCCCTTTTTCTACGATCGCAAGGTACTTTTCCTTTGCGCCCGGTCCCGGTGCCACATAGAGCTGGCGGTAGGTGTCCGCAAGGGTTGCAATCACCATACTGTATTGCCTCATTAGATTTATATTATATAAAAGGAATGTCTTTGCCCATAGGTTGCGGATAACCTCCACCTCCTCCGGCTGCCTTGTCAAGCTCCGCATCGTCAAGGATCACTCCGGCTTCCTCCACGTCCTTTTTTGTCTCTTCGAGAATCTTCTTTGCTTCCTCTTCAGATGCATTCTCCAGCTTTCCCTTCAGTTCCTCTGTCAGTTTCATGGGAATACCTCCTTTGTTAAACAGTTGTTTTCTTAACCTTTCCTTATGATCCGACCCGGCTGAAAAATCTGCTTTTTCAAATATATTATCCATACCGATCCCTCTTTCTGAATCTGCTGTCTACATCTATATACGTCTATTCCGGAAAAATACCACATAAATTTTAAAGTTTTATTTTTTCCTCTTTCGCAATCCTTCTGCACTTTTCAAAAAGCCTTGTCATCTTCATTCCGACAGCTTTTTCATTTGAGGATAAACAGTCCGCCATCTCCTTATAGGACATTTCCCGTCCGAACCTCATTGAGAGTAGCTCCCGCTCCTTTGCGTTCAAATGCCTTAAGATAAGATATGCGCTCCTTGCATATCCGTCCGTCAGCTTTTCAAGTTCGGGATCAGCATCTCCCGGCTCATATCCCGCTTCCAGGTATCCCTCCAATGAGATCACCTTATCGGATCCCGTCTTTCTAAAATAGTCGTAGAGGGTGTTGGTCGCTATGGTACTGATCCATGTATAGACGGATGAGATCGCAGGATCGAAACGATCATACGCGCTCATTGCCTTTACGAAAGTATCCTGCACGATATCCTCAGTATTCGCGCGGCACAAAATACGCATATAAACAGTCCTGTACACCTTGTCATAATATTCGTCGTAGACCTCCTCGAAGGGTCTCTTTTCGCGCTTATCCATTTTTACGCTCCACCTGCTGGCGTGATACGAGCTCGGCGAAGAAGCCGTTCTTTGCGATCAGCTCGTCATATGTTCCGTCTTCTGCGATCT